>NZ_GG665953.1:47426-69373 GCF_000156555.1 Acinetobacter sp. ATCC 27244 | reverse complement strand
AATTATAAACGTTTACGTTTTGCCGCAGCAATTTGCGACTGGCGCATACGGAATCCTTCTTTTTGCTTCTCTGTTGTTTTATCAATACAGAAAACACAAGAGACACCATGTTCATAACTTGGCAGTGCTGCCTCTTCCTGGGTTAAAGGCCAACCGCACGCGTGACATTTGATATTCTCGCCTTCTTCAACACCGTGAGTCACTGCTGTTCGACCATCAAAGACGAAACATTCGCCTTCCCACATACTTTCTTCAGCAGGCGTTTCTTCGAGATATTTAAGAATACCGCCTTTAAGGTGATAAACCTCATTGAACCCTTCTTGTAAGAGGAGGGAGGTTGATTTCTCACAACGAATACCACCTGTACAGAACATCGCAATTTTTTTATCTTTATGTTGTTCAAGGTTTTGTTTTACGTATTCAGGAAACTCTCGGAAAGACTCAGTTTTAGGGTCAATTGCACCCTTAAATGTGCCTGCTTTATATTCATAATCATTACGTGTATCAATCAGGATGACATCATCACGGCTGATCAGCTCATTCCATTCTTTGGGGTCAAGATAATGTCCAACCAGATCGCGTGGCTTTACTTCAACGCCTAAGGTTACGATCTCTTTTTTTAGTTTAATCTTCATTTTACGGAATGGTTTATCAGAGCTGAATGACTCCTTATATTCCATTTCGGTAAAACCTTCGTTGAGTAAAAATTGGTGGACTGCATCGATCGCGGCGCGATCTCCTGCAACCGTACCGTTAATTCCTTCAGGGGCAACAATCAGAGTTCCACATAAATTGATGCTATTCACTAAGTCTAAAAGACGTTTTTGCAGATCGGCTGCATCCGCAACTTCTTTAAATTGATATAGTGCCGCAACAACCCAATTATTGGTCGCTTGCTGTTCTACAGGTGCAAGCTGTTCTACAGTAGCGTTCATGGATAACTCCAAATGTATTAAGATAGGAAAATAAAGGCGCATATTTTAGCGCGAAATTTTAAAATAAGCGAGAAAACCATAAAATAAATATGGTTTTATAGGAGTTGATTTTGAGTAATGATCGTCGAATTCCATCATTGACGCCATGTGCAGGGCGTTGCTCAACGGTATTTGGTGATCTGGTCTGTCGAGGATGTCGACGTTTTAACCACGAGGTCATTCAGTGGAATACATATACACCAGAGCAGCGTTTAGCGGTATGGAGTCGTTTGGATACGCAGCTGGATCAAATTTTAGTTCCGTTATTGCCAAACGCTAATCTTCAACATGTTGAAGGGTTTATTCAGCATAAAAGAGTTCGAGTTTTAGAATCGGCGAGTCGAGGGCGAAAGCTTTATCACGCTTTGAAAATTTGTGAGAAGAATAAGCATTTGGCTCAAGAAAGTGGGTTGGGTATTGTAGATACACAAGTCAAACCGATTTGGGATGAATTTGAGCGTCGTGTATTGGCATTGGCAAAGGCTAGTTATGAGTTGGCGTGGTTGCGTGCTGATGGCATTAGTCACAATTTAATGCGTATGCTCGAAGATGATGAATGATTTAAAATGAAACCAAAACAGAAAAGCTGCCAGTAGGCAGCTTTTCTAACATTAATTTTGGAAAATTAACGTTTGATGTCGCGTTGAGTTTCGCCAGTATAAAGCTGACGAGGGCGACCGATTTTGTAAGGTGCGCTGTGCATTTCTAACCAGTGGCTGATCCAACCAACAGTACGTGCAAGTGCAAAGATTACTGTAAACATTTCTGTTGGGATACCGATCGCTTTTAAGATGATACCTGAGTAGAAGTCTACGTTTGGATAAAGCTTGCGTTCAACGAAGTATGGGTCGCTAAGTGCAATACGCTCAAGTTCCATTGCAAGTGCAAGTTGTGGATCGTTGATACCTAACGCTTCAAGTACTTCGTCACATGTTTGTTTCATGACTTTCGCACGTGGGTCGAAGTTTTTATACACACGGTGACCGAAGCCCATGAGTTTAACTTCTTTGCGTTTTACTTTTTCCATGAATTCAGCAACATTTTCTACGCTACCGATTTCATCTAACATACGAAGTACAGCTTCGTTTGCGCCGCCGTGAGCAGGTCCCCAAAGTGCAGAAATCCCTGAAGAGATACATGCGTAAGGGTTAGCACCAGTAGAGCCAGCTAGACGTACTGTCGATGTAGATGCATTTTGCTCATGGTCTGCATGAAGTGTGAAGATGCGATCCATTGCTTTAGCAAGAACAGGATTTACTTTGTAATCACGGTCAGCAGGTGTTGCAAACATCATGTGTAAGAAGTTTTCTGCATAACCTAAATCATTACGTGGGTAAATGAATGGTTGACCTACAGTATATTTGTAGCTCCACGCAGCAAGTGTTGGGATTTTAGCGATTAAACGAATCGCAGTAATTTCACGATGGTTAACATCTTCAATGTCAAGTGCATTGTGATAGAACGCAGATAAAGCACCAACAACACCAACCATGATCGCCATAGGATGAGCATCACGACGGAAACCATTGAAGAAACGGCTGACTTGATCGTGAACCATGGTGTGGTTACGTACTTTTGCGTCAAATTCTGCTTTTTGTTCAGCAGTCGGAAGCTCGCCATTTAAAAGTAAATAACAAGTTTCTAAGTAGTCCGCTTGAGTTGCTAATTGATCAATTGGATAGCCACGGTGTAATAAAACACCTTTGTCACCATCAATGAATGTGATCTTAGATTCGCAAGCAGCTGTCGCCATAAAACCAGGATCGAAAGTAAAGTGACCTGATGCTAATACATCTTTAACGTCAATTACATCTGGGCCCAATGTGCCGCTGTAAATTGGTAATTCAATTTCTTTGCCATCAAGCTTTAATACGGCTTTTTTGCCAGTTGCTGCAGACATTCAATAGATCTCCTGTCCTGGTGAATGATTATCTGACTCGAAATCCTAATCTTGTCATGTGCGAATCAGACGGTGTCAAAATTTGCTATAAGAGTAGTGGCTACTAAAATTTTGTCAATTATACTTAGGGATAAAAATGACGTTGCTACAGCCAATGAGTCATTCTTTATCGAAGAAAAAACTGAGTAAAATCACAGCACCGGTCGAGTATAATATGTCAAATCAAGTTTTAGGTGCATAAAAAAAATGAAGCATCAGTACAATTGTAAGTAAATTTTTATTTAGGCAATGTTTTGGTGCTTATAAAATAAATACTTATGTGAATCATAATGCTTATATAACTCAAGCATTAGCATTAAATAATGGTTCAAAAATTATCTTTAAAACATATTGGGGATTGCATAATCGATTCATTATGGTGCATTTGTTTGTATAAAAAATGACTTATTCTTTTTTTTTAATCAATTTGAAAAAATAGATTATTGCTTATTTATATTTAATATCAAAATGAGGGGTATTATTTTTAACAATATTTGAAATTGATAGATTCGGTTCAATCTTAAGCTGAAAACTATGAATATTTGATGAAATAAAATAGAAAAACGTTAGCAAATAGGTGGTAATTGATAAAATTACACGTTTTTAAAAAATTATTTATAAAACAATTGGATGGTTTGTTTTTTGCTGGTATTTGTATGTTGGTGATATAATTATTTGTGTGAATGATTCTTATTTATAGCTTTTTTAGACTAAAGCGAAAGTTGATTGTTTGTATTTTGATATTTCACGTCTTATAATTCGGTGTCGTTATATAGGTTAGGCATGTGCTGTGCTTGCCTGACAATGCCAGCTTTCCTTTGAATTAATTCAAACAAACTCCAGTTGGAGTTTCTACCTACAGGATGCCCGCTGTGAAAAGCAACAGACCTGTCAATTTGTCCATGGGTCAGGTGTTAGCGGTAAATTTACGCTCACCCGTGGCTATTGCATCAATTCTACACCGTCTATCAGGTGTAATCGTTTTCTTATTAGTCGCTGTTCTTTTATGGATTTTGGATAAATCTTTATCTTCACCAGAAGGATTTGACTACGTTAAAAATGTCGTATTCGGAAATATCTTTGTACGTTTCATCGTATGGGTATTTGTAGCAGGTTTACTTTTCCACTTTATTGCAGGGATTAAACATCTTCTTGCAGACCTAGGTTTTGCCGAGGAGCTACAAAGTGGTCGTATTGCGGCTACAGTTTCGTTGATCTTATCTGTGATCAGTATTGTCGCAGCTTTTGTATGGATTATGTTCTAATGAAAAGTGCTACAGGTTTAACAGGTTCGGGTTCTCGCGATTGGTATATCCAACGTGTCAGTGCTGTGGTTTTAGCAGCATATACCGTTGTTATTTTGGGTTGGATCCTTTGTAACAGTGGCTTCGGTTATGAACAATGGGCTGGCTTTATGCTGACTTTGCCAATGAAGATTTTTTCTTTATTAGCTGTTCTATCACTTGTTGCTCACGCATGGATTGGAATGTGGCAAGTCTTTACTGACTATGTAACGACTCGTCAAATGGGGCCTTCGGCTTCAGGCTTACGCCTTGTGTTGACTTCTGCTGTCATTATTTCAGTGTTCGTGTACGCAATCTGGGGTATCCAGATTTTCTGGGCAAATTGATAGGAAGAGATCATGGCAACTACCCCTAATGAAAATTATTCAAACATCCAGACCTTATCATTCGATGCAGTCATCGTTGGTGGTGGTGGTTCTGGTATGCGTGCAGCTTACCAACTTGCTCAAGCGGGCTTGAAGGTTGCAGTATTAACCAAAGTATTCCCAACACGTTCGCATACAGTTGCTGCTCAAGGTGGTATCGGTGCGTCGTTAGGTAACATGCAAGAAGATAACTGGCACTATCACTTCTATGACACGGTAAAAGGTTCTGACTGGTTAGGTGATCAGGACGCTATCGAGTTCATGACGCGTGAAGCGCCAAAAGTTGTATATGAGCTTGAACACTTGGGTATGCCGTTTGACCGTAACGAAGATGGTACGATTTATCAACGTCCATTTGGCGGTCACTCTGCAAACTATGGTGAAAAAGCGGTTCCGCGTGCTTGTGCTGCTGCTGACCGTACTGGGCATGCATTGCTTCATACGCTTTATCAAAGCAACGTGAAAATGGGTACTCAGTTCTTCGTTGAATGGATTGCATTAGATTTAATCCGTAATGAAGAAGGTGATGTACTTGGTGTAACTGCATACGATCAAGAAACAGGTAATATTGCAGTATTCCAAGCGAAAGCTACATTATTTGCTACAGGTGGTGCGGGTCGTGTGTATCGTGCATCAACCAATGCTTATATCAATACTGGTGACGGTCTTGGTATGGCTGCGCGTGCAGGTATTCCATTGCAAGATATGGAATTCTGGCAGTTCCACCCAACAGGTGTTGCGGGCGCGGGTGTATTGTTGACAGAAGGTTGTCGTGGTGAAGGTGGTATCCTTCGTAACAAAGACGGCGAACCGTTCATGGAACGTTATGCACCAACTTTAAAAGACTTGGCTCCTCGTGATTTCGTATCACGTTCAATGGACCAAGAGATTAAAGAAGGTCGTGGTTGTGGTCCAAAAGCAGATTATATCTTATTAGATATGACGCATTTGGGTGCTGAAACGATTATGAAGCGTCTTCCATCTGTATTTGAGATTGGTAAGAAATTCGCAAACGTTGACTGTACTAAAGAACCTATCCCAGTTGTGCCAACAATCCATTATCAAATGGGTGGTATTCCAACCAATATTCATGGTCAAGTTGTTGTACCTCATGGTGTTGAAGAGGGTGAATTCTCTGCGCATTATGATAAAGACACGAAAGAATATACCTATAAAGGTACACGTGATTATGTGAAGCCTGTAAAAGGTTTCTATGCAATTGGTGAGTGTTCTTGTGTATCTGTACATGGTGCAAACCGTTTAGGTACGAACTCGTTGCTTGACCTTGTGGTATTTGGTAAAGCTGCTGGTGAACATATCATTGATTATGTAACTAAGCATCACGGTGATGACTATGCACCATTACCAAATGATGTACTAGAAAATACATTGGCGCGTGTGCGTAAATTAGATGAGTCTACATCTGGTGAAAATGCACAAGAAGTTGCTGATGCGATTCGTGATATCGTACAAGATCATGCTGGTGTATTCCGTACACAGGCATTACTTGACAAGGGTGTGAAAGAGATCCTTGCGATTGAACCACGTGTTCGCAATATTCACTTGAAAGACAAATCTAAGGTATTTAACACTGCGCGTGTAGAAGCATTAGAAGTGGAAAACTTGTATGAAGTTGCGAAAGCAACCTTGATTTCTGCTGCTGCTCGTAAAGAGTGTCGTGGTGCGCATACGGTTGTTGACTATGAGTTAGCACCTGATCACCCAACTTATTCTTACGGTCGTCGTGATGATGAGTGGATGAAGCATACATTATGGTACTCATCAGACAACCGTCTTGAATATAAGCCAGTACGTTTCAGCCCATTAACGGTTGAAGCAATTGAACCAAAACCACGTACATTCTAATCGGGAGAACAAAGATGAGTAGAGGCACTCGTACATTCGAAATCTACCGCTATGATCCTGATAAGGACAAAGCGCCGTACATGCAAACTTTTAAACTTGAGTTAACGGATAAGCATCGTATGTTGCTTGATGCGTTACTTGCGTTGAAAGTTCAAGATGAAACATTAACGTTCCGTCGTTCATGCCGTGAAGGTATTTGTGGTTCGGATGGTGTAAACATCAATGGTAAAAATGGTTTGGCTTGTTTATGGAATTTAAACGACCTACCTGAGAAAATTGTGATTCGTCCTTTGCCTGGTTTACCAGTGGTAAAAGACTTGGTTGTAGATATGAACCAGTTCTACGATCAATATAACAAAATTCAGCCATTCTTGATTAACAACCAGCCAGCTCCGCCAAAAGAGCGTCTACAGTCTCAAGAAGAGCGTGAGCACTTAGATGGTTTGTATGAATGTATTCTTTGTGCATGTTGTTCAACGTCTTGTCCATCATTCTGGTGGAACCCTGATAAGTTCCTTGGACCATCAGCGTTGTTAAATGCATATCGCTTTATTATTGATTCTCGCGATACAGCAACTCAAGAACGTTTGGCTCGTTTAGATGATCCATTCTCTTTGTTCCGTTGTAAGGGAATCATGAACTGTGTATCTGTATGTCCTAAAGGTCTGAACCCGACAAAGGCAATTGGTCACATTCGTAATATGTTGTTGGATCAAGCGGGATAATTCGTTTTTCCAACAAAAAAAGGAGGCTTTGTATTGGCCTCCTTTTTCTATTTAAAGACACTTTTGGTAAGAGCTATTGTTGTATGAGAGTGAAAATATCAATTATTGGTTTTGCTGTTAAATCAAATTGATTAAATGAATAAGTTTGTTGCTGCTGTATTTTTGATCGCTGTGCGTGAAGTTTGTGCAAGAATTGTAGCGATTGTTAAACTTTGGTCGATAAAAGCGCAACTTTCATAAAAAGGGCGGTATATTAGAGCATAATTTGTTGTATGTATTTCGCTGCTTTATAGATGGTATGTGTCAAAAAAATCAATCCGAGCTTGATAACATGTTAGCATTTCTGCCACAGCTAAAAACCCAAAATGAGCGTATCCTTGTTATAGGAGAAATTGCATCATTTAAATATTAAAATTTTGCAGCTGAAAAGTTATTTTAGAAAAGTTAAAAAATTATTTAATTTTTCTAAAATGATTTGCAAAAAATTGCTCGATTCTATCGAGTATAAGAATGAGTTATGTGCCTTGCGTTCAGAGGTGCATAGCTCATTTATTACATCAAAGGATTACTCCTGATGTGTAGTAATGATGACCTGAGGTCGAAAGACCTTGGGCGGTAGTGTCTTGTTACCAATTTGACATTATGAATCATGGGTATGCTTAAAAGGCAGCCCGAATTATTTTTTGCAATAGGAAATGGGTCCAAAAATGCAAGAAGTTGCTGACGCGCTGCGTCTTGACACTGAACTTTCTGCTGATAGTGCAGCTTATATTGAAGATCTTTACGAGCTGTACCTATCATCGCCAACCTTGGTTTCTGAGGACTGGCGTGAATACTTCGACAAATACCCTAAAGGTGATCAACCACACGGTAATGTACGCGAACAGTTCCTTTTGTTAGGACGCAATGCGAATCGGGTACAACCAATGGTACAGAGTACCGTGAGTACTGAGCATGAGCGTCGTCAAATTGGTGTTTTACAACTCATCGCTGCGTATCGTAACCGTGGTCATCAAAAAGCTAAACTCGATCCATTAGGTCTTGCGAAACGTGAAAACGTTCCTGACCTCGATTTATCAGCTCACGGTTTAACCAAATCAGACCTAGATACAGTATTCAATACTGGTAATCTCGCAATTGGCAAAGCAGAAGCAACATTGTCTGAAATGATTGAGGCAATGGAAGCGATTTACTGCAGTTCAATTGGTGCAGAATATATGCATATCGTTGACACGAAAGAAAAGCGTTGGATTCAACAACGTTTAGAAAGCGTGCGCGGTAAATTTAATTTCACCAATGATCAGAAAAAAGGCTTCTTAGAGCGTTTAACTGCTGCGGAAGGTCTAGAAAAGTATCTTGGTAACAAATTCGTTGGTGCGAAGCGTTTTGGCGTAGAGGGCGGTGAGTCTTTTATTCCAATGATGAACGAAATCATTCAACGCGCGGGTAGTGTTGGTTGTAAAGAAGTTGTGATTGGTATGCCACACCGTGGTCGTCTCAACCTTCTTGTCAACATCATGGGTAAAAACCCGGCTGACTTATTTGGTGAGTTTGAAGGGAAGAGCCTGCATAAAAAAGGTTCTGGTGATGTGAAGTATCACCAAGGTTTCTCTTCGAATGTCATGACACCAGGTGGTGAAGTTCACTTAGCACTTGCATTTAACCCATCACACTTGGAAATCGTTGGTCCGGTGGTTGAAGGTTCTGTACGTGCGCGTCAAGTACGTCGTAAAGACATTGGTGGTGATGATGTACTTCCTGTGATTGTTCACGGTGATGCGGCATTCGCAGGTCAAGGTGTTAACCAAGAAACCTTCCAAATGTCACAGACACGTGGCTATACAGTCGGTGGTACGGTTCATATCGTGATCAACAACCAAGTTGGTTTTACTACATCTGATCCACGTGATACACGTTCGACGGAGTATTGTACTGACGTTGCTAAAATGATTCAGGCTCCGATTTTCCATGTGAATGGTGATGATCCTGAAGCTGTTATTTTTGCTACGCAACTTGCACATGATTTCCGTCATGAATTCCGCAAAGATGTGATTTTAGACTTGTTCTGCTACCGTCGTCGTGGTCACAATGAAGCCGATGAACCATCTGCCACACAGCCATTGATGTATCAAGTCATCAATAAAAAAGCAACGACACGTACGCTGTATGCAGATAAATTGGTGCAAGAAAAAATCCTTGATCGTGCAAGTGCGGATCAAATGATTGAAGATTATCGTTCTGACCTAGAAGCGGGTAATCATGTTGCAAATGCATTGGTACGCCAACCGAACAAACATATGTTCGTTGACTGGTCGCCTTATTTGGGTCACGACTATACCGATGTTTGGGACACAAGATTCAATATTGATCGTTTGAAAGAACTCGGTAAAACGATGAATACATTGCCTGAAGGCTTTGTGTTACAGCGTCAAGTTCAGAAAGTGATTGATGATCGCGTTAAAATGCAAACTGGTGAAATGCCACTCAACTGGGGTGCGGCTGAAACTTTAGCTTATGCAACTTTACTTGATGATGGTTTCTTAGTTCGTATTACAGGTGAAGACGTTGGGCGTGGTACATTCTCTCACCGTCACGCTAAGTTACATAACCAAGTGGATGGATCTGTTTACATTCCACTGTGTCACATTAAAGAAAATCAACCACGTGTTGCGGTTTATGACTCTTTATTGTCAGAAGAAGCTGTACTTGCTTTTGAATATGGCTATGCCACAACTTTGCCAAAAAGTTTAATTGTTTGGGAAGCGCAATTTGGTGACTTCGCAAACTGTGCACAAGTTGTAATTGACCAATTCATCGCTTCTGGTGAAACCAAGTGGGAGCGTGTATGTGGTTTAACGATGTTGTTACCACATGGTTATGAAGGTCAAGGTCCAGAGCATTCATCTGCGCGTTTAGAGCGTTTCTTGCAGCTTTGTGCAGAAGACAATATGCAAGTGATTACACCAACAACACCAGCACAAATTTTCCATGCGTTACGTCGTCAGGCTGTTCGTCCAATTCGCAAGCCGATGATCGTAATGTCACCGAAATCTTTATTACGTCACAAACTTGCTGTTTCGTCATTAGATGAATTGGCAAACGGTTCATTCCAAACTGTGATCGATGAAGTGGATCAAATCAACAAAGCTGATGTCACTCGTTTAGTGCTTTGTGGTGGTAAGGTTTATTACGATTTACTCGAAAAGCGTCGTGAGCTTGGTTTAAACCATATTGCGCTTGTTCGTATCGAGCAATTGTATCCTTATCCAGAACAGCGCTTAGCTGAAGTGATGGCTCAGTATCCAAACATCGAAGAACTTGTTTGGGCACAAGAAGAACCGAAGAACCAAGGCGCTTGGTTATTCATCGTTCCTCGTTTGTATGAAGACGTTCTTAAATCTGGTAAACAAATTCGTATTAGCTATGCTGGTCGTGAAGCATCTGCCGCACCTGCTTGTGGCTCGCCTTACCTGCATGCAAAACAACAAGCTCAGCTTATCAACGACGCACTTGCGATTGAAGTTGAACAATCAGGAGATTCTAAATAATGGCAACCGAAATTAAAGCACCGGTATTTCCAGAGTCAGTTGCTGACGGTACGATCGCAACTTGGCACAAGAAAGTAGGTGAACCTGTATCACGTGATGAAGTGATCTGTGACATTGAAACCGATAAAGTTGTTTTAGAAGTGGTTGCTCCAGCTGATGGTAGCTTAGTTGCAATCGTTAAAGATGAAGGTGATACCGTTCTTTCTGACGAAGTTATCGCTCAATTCGAAGC
The DNA here is from genome assembly GCF_000156555.1 of Acinetobacter sp. ATCC 27244. Lineage (NCBI taxonomy): Bacteria > Pseudomonadati > Pseudomonadota > Gammaproteobacteria > Moraxellales > Moraxellaceae > Acinetobacter > Acinetobacter sp. ATCC 27244. Next base: position 58,420 of record NZ_GG665953.1, on the reverse strand, counting down.
TGGTGCTGTTTCTGCAGCTGCTCCTGAAGCTGCGGCACCAGCAGAAGCGGCACCTGCTGCATCTGCTCCAGCTGCGGCTGCGTCAACTCAACCAGTTGATCAAAACCAAGCACCTGCAGTTCGTAAAGCGTTATCTGAAACAGGTATCAATGCTGCTGATGTACAAGGTACTGGCCGTGGTGGTCGCATCACTAAAGAAGATGTTGCAAACCACAAACCAGCTGCATCAGTTCAACCATTAAGCGTTGCTGTAGGCGAGCGCATCGAGAAACGTGTTCCAATGACTCGTTTACGTAAGCGTGTTGCTGAACGTTTATTGGCTGCGACACAACAAACTGCAATGTTAACCACGTTCAACGAAGTTAACATGAAGCCAATCATGGAAATGCGTAAGCAATATAAAGATGCTTTCGAAAAACGTCATGGTGCTCGTTTAGGCTTTATGTCTTTCTTTGTTAAAGCAGCAACTGAAGCGTTAAAGCGTTACCCAGCTGTAAACGCATCAATTGATGGTGATGATATCGTTTATCACGGTTTCTATGACATCGGTGTTGCTGTATCAAGTGACCGTGGTCTAGTTGTGCCTATCCTTCGTGATACTGATCGTATGAACTATGCTGAAGTTGAAAGCGGTATCGCTGCTTATGCTGGCAAAGCACGTGAAGGTAAATTATCGATTGAAGAAATGACAGGTGGTACGTTCACAATTACTAATGGTGGTACGTTCGGTTCATTGCTTTCAACACCGATTTTAAACCAGCCACAAACTGCGATTTTGGGTATGCATAAAATCCAAGAACGTCCAATGGCAGTGAATGGTCAAGTTGAAATCTTGCCAATGATGTACTTAGCGCTTTCTTATGACCACCGTTTAATCGATGGTAAAGAAGCCGTTGGTTTCTTGGTAACAATCAAAGAATTGTTAGAAGAGCCAGCTAAACTCATTCTTGATCTTTAATACTACAAATATTGCCTCCCATATAAAGTGATCCTTTATATGGGATTCTGGAGATAAAAATGTCTCAACAGTTTGATCTTGTTGTTATTGGCGGTGGACCTGGTGGTTATGAAGCGGCGATTCGTGCAGCTCAACTTGGCTTCAAAGTCGCTTGTATTGAAAAACGTATTCACAACGGTAAGCCATCTTTAGGTGGTACCTGCTTAAACGTGGGTTGTATCCCTTCTAAAGCATTACTTGACTCTTCTCATCGTTATGAAGCTACTGTTCACGAACTTGCTGAACACGGTATTACGACTGGTGAAGTTAAATTTGATTTAGATACTTTGTTAGCGCGTAAAGACAAAGTTGTTGAACAATTAACTGGTGGTGTTGCTCAGTTACTTAAAGGTAATGGTATCGAGTGGTTACAAGGTACAGGTAAATTACTTGCAGGTAAAAAAGTAGAATTCACACCATTTGAAGGTGATGTACAAGTTTTAGAACCGAAATACGTCATTCTTGCGACGGGTTCTGTACCTGTAAACATTCCTGTTGCTCCTGTAGATGAAGATTTAATTGTTGATTCTACTGGCGCATTGAAATTCCCAGAAGTTCCTAAGCGTCTTGGTGTCATCGGTGCAGGTGTTATCGGTCTTGAGCTTGGTTCCGTATGGCGTCGTCTTGGTTCTGAAGTTGTTGTGTTTGAAGCATTAGATGCATTCTTACCAATGGCTGATAAAGCATTGGCGAAGGAATATCAAAAAATCTTGAAAAAACAAGGTTTAGATATTCGTATCGGTGCAAAAGTTTCTGGTGCTGAAACCAATGGTCGCGAAGTAACGGTTAAATATAACCAAGCTGGCGAAGACAAAGAACAAGTTTTTGACAAGTTAATCGTATGTGTAGGCCGTAAAGCATATGCAGAAGGTTTATTGGCAGAAGATTCTGGCATTAAACTCACTGAACGCGGTTTAGTTGATGTGAATGATCAGTGCCAAACATCTGTTGAAGGTGTTTATGCAATTGGTGATTTAGTTCGTGGTCCAATGCTTGCACATAAAGCAATGGAAGAGGGCGTAATGGCTGTTGAGCGTATTCACGGTCATGCTGCTCAAGTGAACTATGACACAATCATCAGCGTTATTTATACGCATCCAGAAGCAGCTTGGGTTGGTTTAACCGAAGAGCAAGCGAAAGAAAAAGGTCACGAAGTTAAAGCAGGTCAATTCCCATTTGCTGTGAACGGACGCGCATTGGCTGCAGGTGATACTGCTGGTTTTGTTAAGTTTGTTGCAGACGCAAAAACTGATCGTCTATTAGGTATGCACGTTGTTGGTCCAAATGCGTCTGACATCGTACACCAAGGTATGATCGCACTTGAATTTGTATCTTCAGTTGAAGATTTGCAATTGATGACTTTTGGTCACCCAACATTCTCTGAAGTTGTACATGAAGCGGCGCTTTCTGTTGATGGTCGTGCAATCCACGCAATTCAACGCAAGCGTAAATAAACAAAAAGTGTGGCTTGCCACACTTTTTTAAATGATGATGATGGTCTTATTTAGACTTTCATTTACTCAATATGTAGCAGCCCAGCTCTAAAAACAACTGGGCTGTATCACACCAAACAACATAGTAGGTAACTAAATGAACTTACATGAGTATCAAGCTAAAGCGTTATTGAAAGAATACGGAATGCCAGTACAAGAAGGTATCTTGGCAACCAATGCAGACGAAGCAGTTGCTGCATTTGAACAGCTTGGTGGTAAATTCGCTGTAATGAAAGCACAAGTTCATGCGGGCGGTCGTGGTAAGGCTGGCGGTGTTAAAGTTGCAAAATCTAAAGAAGATGTTATCGAATTCGCGAACAACATCATTGGTACTCGTCTTGTAACGTATCAAACAGATGCAAATGGTCAACCTGTTAACAGCATTATCGTTGCTGAAGACGTCTACCCAGTTGAGCGTGAACTTTACTTAGGCGCGGTTGTAGACCGTTCTAGCCGTCGTATTACTTTCATGGCTTCTACCGAAGGTGGTGTAGAAATCGAGAAAGTTGCAGAAGAAACTCCTGAAAAAATTATTAAAGTTGAAGTTGATCCATTAGTTGGCTTACAACCATTCCAAGCGCGTGAAGTTGCGTTTGCTTTGGGTTTGAAAGACAAGCAAGTGAGCCAATTTGTAAAAATTATGGGCGCAGCTTACCAAGCATTTGTAGAAAATGACTTTGCATTATTTGAAATTAACCCACTTTCAGTTCGTGAAAATGGCGATATTTTATGTGTAGACGCGAAAGTAGGTATCGACTCTAACGCGCTTTACCGTTTACCTAAAGTTGCTGCTTTACGTGATAAGTCTCAAGAGAATGAGCGTGAATTAAAAGCATCTGAATTTGATCTTAACTATGTTGCTTTAGAAGGTAACATCGGTTGTATGGTGAACGGTGCTGGTCTTGCAATGGCAACTATGGACATCATTAAACTTTATGGTGGTCAGCCTGCAAACTTCCTTGACGTTGGTGGCGGCGCAACTAAAGAGCGCGTAATCGAAGCGTTCAAAATCATCCTTGCTGATACTTCTGTACAAGGTGTTTTAATCAACATCTTCGGTGGTATCGTACGTTGTGACATGATTGCTGAAGCAATTATTGCAGCGGTTCAAGAAGTAAACGTAACTGTACCAGTTGTTGTTCGTTTAGAAGGTAACAACGCTGAGTTGGGTGCGAAATTACTTGATGAATCTGGTTTGAAATTAATTTCTGCGAACGGTTTATCTGATGCCGCAGAAAAAGTTGTAGCTGCAGTTAAAGCGTAAGGAGTATCAATCATGAGCGTATTAATTAATAAAGACACTAAAGTATTGGTACAAGGTTTTACTGGTAAAAACGGTACTTTCCACTCTGCACAAGCTTTAGACTACGGTACAAAAGTTGTTGGTGGTGTTACTCCAGGTAAAGGTGGTACAACTCACCTTGACCTACCTGTATTCAACACAATGAAAGAAGCGGTTCGTGAAACTCAAGCTGATGCTTCTGTTATCTATGTACCAGCTCCATTCGTTTTAGACTCAATTGTTGAAGCAGTTGATTCAGGTGTTGGCCTAATCGTTGTGATCACTGAAGGTGTGCCAACAATCGACATGCTTAAAGCTAAACGCTACTTAGAAACTAACGGTAACGGTACTCGTTTAGTTGGTCCTAACTGCCCAGGCGTGATCACTCCAGGTGAATGTAAGATCGGTATTATGCCGGGTCACATCCACCAACCAGGTCGTATTGGTATCATTTCACGTTCAGGTACATTGACTTATGAAGCTGTTGCTCAAACAACTAAGCTTGGTTTAGGTCAGTCTACTTGTATCGGTATTGGTGGTGACCCAATCCCAGGTATGAACCAAATCGAAGCGCTTCAATTGTTCCAAGACGATCCAGATACTGATGCAATCATCATGATCGGTGAGATCGGTGGTACAGCAGAAGAAGAAGCTGCTGAATTCATCAAATCTAACGTGAGTAAGCCTGTAGTCGGTTACATCGCTGGTGTAACGGCACCTAAAGGAAAGCGTATGGGTCACGCGGGTGCGATCATTTCTGGTGGTCAAGGTACTGCTGAAGAGAAATTCGCTGCATTTGAACGTGCGGGAATGGCTTACACTCGTAGCCCAGCTGAGCTTGGTTCAACAATGATGCAAGTATTGAAAGAGAAAGGTTTAGCGTAATTCGTTAGACTTTAATCTGAGAAAACCCCAATGGAGACATTGGGGTTTTTTTATTGGTCAAATTTTTGATAGTGTACTTTGATTCTCATAAAAAAAGAGCCTTAAAACTAAGACTCTTTAGTAGATAAAATGCTTATTCAGATTTTGGTTTCAACCCTTGAGTTAAACCATTGATATCGCCACCTTGAAGACCTAATTCATTCATTAAGCTATCAATAAGTGGAGCTTGTGAACGATAGCGTAGGGCACTATTCACCACCTGATCAGATAATGAAGCTGTTGTGCCGTGTTCTGCATTATCACCTGACACAGCAGAACCACCAGCAAAACCATTTAAACCATTAACCTGTAAAATCTTGATATCATCAATATTTTCCATTGGTTTAACACTTTCACGAATAATATCTGGTAAATGTTTGAGTAATGCTAAGCGCACTTGCATTTCCACTTGCTCAGCAGAAAGAGTATTGGCAGCTTCATTGACTGCACGAGCACCTTCCGCATCAACTTGATATTGTTTCTCTAAAGCTTGAGCAAGCAATATTTTAGCATCTGCTTCACCTTTCGCTTTTAAGCGGATCTTTTCAGCATCTGCTTCAGCAGCAATACGTACAGCTTCAGCTTCATCTGCCGCAGCCTTTTTACCCGCATCGGCTGCTACCGTAATCGCAATTGCATCTTTTTCTGCTGTTTGTTTTGCTGCAACCAACTCGACGGCTTTTTGACGTTCCGCGCGCTGGGTTTCACGTACAGTCACAACTTCTTCTTCAGCTTTTACTGCTTCAGCACGTGCTTTATCTGCTTGCGCTTTTGCTTCAGATTCAGCACGTGACTTTTCTGCAATCGCGATTGCTCGATCTTGTTCCGCAAGCTCAATGGTTTTCTTTTGCTCAACCTGTGCCTTTTCAATCAATTGTGATTTTTGAATATTTTCATTCTCGACATCACGGGCAGCAGCAATTCTTTTCAACTCAACTTCACGTTCTGCAGCAATACGAGCTTCTTCAGCTTCACGTTTTTTACCAGCTTCTTGTGACGCGATCTCAGCCAGTTGTTCAGCTCTACGAATCGAAATCTCACGTTCTTGTTGCAGTTTTGCGTATTCTTCTTCGCGAGAAATTTCTAATCTTCTACGTTCAGCTTCTAAGTCTTTCGCACGAATGGCAAGATCAGTATCTTGTTCGATGTCATTACGCTTCTTACGACGATCTTCGATGGTTTCTGTAAGTTTGGTTAAACCCTCAGCATCGAAAGCATTTTGTGGGTTGAAAAATTTAAAACTTGTTTGATCTAGGCCTGTTAAGGATACAGTTTCAAGCTCTAAACCATTTTTCGATAGGTCCTCAGAAACCACTTGTTGGACTTTTTGCACAAAATCGACACGTTTCTCGTGTAATTCTTCCATTGCCATTTCAGCCGCAACAGCACGAAGTGAATCGACAAATTTACCTTCGACCAAATCTTTTAGCTCTGGAGGAGACATGGTTTTTCGTCCTAACGTTTGTGCTGCTGTAGCAATAGAGTCTGCAACAGGTTTTACACGAACATAGAACTCAGCCATCACATCAACACGCATACGATCACGGGTGATAAGTGCTTGATCTGCAGCACGTTTAACTTCTAAACGTAGTGTATTCATATTGACTGGAATGATTTCGTGTAATACAGGTAGAACAATTGCACCGCCATTCAAGATTACTTTTTCACCGCCCCATCCTGTACGAACAAAAGATACTTCTTTGCTTGAGCGTGTATATAATCTTGCGATTACAACACCAATAAAGATCAGTATGGCAAAAATAATGCCTGTAATAATTAAAATTTCAGTCAATGCTGAAGTAAGCATTTAAATACCCTCTATGTAAACACTATAAAAATTATGTGGAAATGGCTTGAAAGCCAATTTTGGTTTTTTGCGTCAAAATCACGTCTTGGCCTTGATAAAAGATAGTATCAATTTCTGGCTCAACTAAAACATAATGTGTTTGACCAAACTGATCTTTAACTTTGGCTTGTGCAGGAGAGTTGGGTTTGGCTTCACCCAATATGATATGTGCTGTAAGTCCAATCAATTCGTCACTGTAGATGGCTGTTGTTTCGTCTTTAGGAATAATCTTGGCGATAAATTGGGCGCTAAAGCGCACAATCGGCATACACAGAAATAGGCTTGCTGGCGCAATTAACCATGCCGAAAAATAGTGTTCAGTGAGATGGAAGAAAATATTCTGAAGAATCAGACCTGTTAATCCATAAGCAGTTAAGAAAATAATTAACCAAATGAGCAGGGGAACTTTCCCCAAATATAGCCATTCAAGAAATTGAATGAAGAAATTGTTTGACGGCTCAATTGAAATATCAGCTTGATTTACATCCGATAAGCCATCAGGAAGAAATTGTTCAAAAAAACTAGAACTGCCACCAAGTAATAATAAAATTAGTTCAAGTACGCCAATAAATAAGCATAGCAGTAAAGCAATACTAAACGTAAAGTTAGAGGGGTGTGTGAGCAGGTCTAGAATCATTGAGATTACTCTTATTTCTTTTTGAAATAATTAATAAATTTTTATATAAATAAAACAATTATAAGAATAAATCTAAGCTAACTGAATTTCAACTCATATTCATAATATTATGAGATGCAAAAAAAACGCAATGATTGGGGTGATCATTGCGTTGAACAACGAATCTGTTTAAAACAGTTTCGGTTGAAAGGAGAAATGTCATGAGATTAGTGTTTGCTAATCTACATCGCTATATTATTTAAAAACCTGACCAAGTTCATAGGTATTCATGTTAATTACTGTTAATAGATGTTAATAAGTGACAAAAAGTGTTAGTTTGTGATTCTTTATAAGAGTTCTGAAATTGAACTTAAATCAAGTGTTTATAGAAAAAAAGCCCATAAAGTGGGCTTTTCTTGTGAAATATAACTTGATTTAGAATCTAAATAATCCTAAGCCAGCTTTGACTTCATCTAAAGTTTGCTGAGTGATATCTCGACATTTTTCCGTACCTTGCTTAAGAATATCCATGATGTAATCTGGATCTTTTTCAAGTTCAGCACGACGTTCACGAATTGGCGCGATCAATTCTTGTAAAATACCTTCTAAGCGTTTTTTCACTGCTCCATCGCCTAAACCACCACGACGATAGTGTGCTTTTAATTCTTCAACTTCTTCTTTATTTGGATCAAAAGCATCAAGGTAGGTAAATACAATATTACCTTCTACTTGACCTGGATCTTCAATACGTAAATGATTCGGATCCGTATACATTGCATTTACAGCTTTCTTAATGTCTTTATCAGAAGCATTTAATACAATGGTATTACCCAATGATTTTGACATTTTCGCTTTGCCATCAAAACCTGGTAAACGAGCCATGTTTGACAGGAGCGCTTTACACTCAGGTAATAAGTCATGACCAATTTGACGATTAATACGGCGTACGACCTCATTGGTTTGTTCAATCATTGGCAGTTGATCTTCACCAACTGGAACAACAGTTGCCTTAAATGCAGTAATGTCTGCAGCCTGTGCGATTGGGTAACACAAGAAACCTGCTGGGATATCTCGTTCGAAATTACGTAATTGGATTTCAGCTTTTACAGTTGGATTGCGCTCTAAACGTGCCACTGTGACATAGTTAAGATAGATCATGGTCAGCTCATTGAGCGCTGGCAAGCATGATTGTACACAAATAGTAGTTTTGGTTGGGTCGATTCCAACTGCTAAATAGTCTAGGGCGACTTGCAAAATATTATTGCGAACCTTGTCTGGATTGTCGGCATTATCTGTAAGCGCTTGAGCATCAGCCAATAGAAGGTGTTGGTGATGACTGTCTTGTAAACCTACACGAGAGCGTAATGAACCGACAAAATGTCCGAGGTGAAGTTGGCCAGTAGGGCGGTCGCCTGTCAAAATAATTGGGCGATGATCAGCATTACTCATGTTATGTTCCAAGATTTAGTGATTTCATCAATATAAGATTGGCATTATTGTACGGGAAATAAAAAATTTTCGTCAGCGATTGCTTTAACTTTTTTCTCAAAAAATATTCTTGTGAATCATTAAAGCAATTCTACAATACGATAGATAAATACAAATTAGGACAAGAATATGGCAAGTGGTTTGTTAATGTTGCTCGATGACATTGCTACTGTATTAGATGATGTGGCAGTAATGAGTAAAATGGCAGCGAAAAAAACGGCAGGTGTGTTAGGCGATGATTTAGCTTTGAATGCGCAGCAAGTCAGTGGTGTACGTTCGGAGCGAGAGTTGCCCGTAGTTTGGAGTGTTGCCAAAGGATCATTTGTTAATAAATTAATTCTCGTTCCTTTAGCACTTTTGATCAGTGTTATTGCACCTTGGTTAATTAACCCTTTACTCATGGTGGGTGGTTTATTCCTCTGTTATGAGGGTGTCGAGAAAGTTGTGCATTTGCTGCATCATAAAAAAGCTCAAACACCTGAAGCAGCAGCTGAAAATCTGAAAGAAATAGAGGTGGATTTAGTTAAGTTTGAAAAAGAAAAAATAAAAGGGGCAATACGTACAGACTTTATTTTATCCGCTGAAATTGTGGTGATTTCGTTAGGTACTGTTGCAACAGCGGCATTTATGACTAAAGTTACAGTATTAAGCCTGATTGCTCTTGTTATGACGGTTGGCGTGTATGGCTTAGTTGCAATGATCGTTAAAATTGATGATCTTGGTTTATATTTGACTCAACAAACTTCCGAATTAAAAAATAAAATTGGTCGTGGTTTGCTTGGTTTTGCTCCCATTCTGATGAAAACACTTTCAATAGTTGGGACGGTTGCGATGTTTTTGGTTGGTGGCGGTATTATCACGCATACAATACCACTATTACATCATTTTACTGAAGAAACAGTTGATCATTTGGAGCTTATACCGAGTTTTGGTTCGATTATAGGGGCTTTAACACCAACCTTAATTAATCTAGGTGTGGGTTTGCTTGCTGGAGCTATTGTATTGATCATTATAAACCTTATTCAAAAATTACGTTCAAAAGCATAAGCCTGAAGTCTAAGCCGTCATCATTAAAAATTGTGAGGTCGTTATGCGTTGGAAAGGTCGTCGTGTTAGTACCAATCTTGAGGATCGTCGTGGTGGTGGGGCAAAGGCAGGTGGCATTAGTATATTGGGATTAATTGTAGCTTTCGTTGCATGGAAGTTTTTTGGGGTTGATCCTCAACAAGCTTATCAAGCAACTCAAGCTGTAACGAATTCACAATCTTCTCAACAGACTTCAGCACCACAAAATTTAACTGCGGATCAGAAAGAGGCGAGTGATTTTGTTGGAACTATACTCGCAGATACAGAAGATACGTGGGCACCTATTTTTCAGCAACTTGGAATGACATATCAGCCACCACGACTGGTGTTATTTAGTGGTGTGGTGAGATCTGGCTGTGGAACTGCTCAAGCTGCAATGGGACCATTTTATTGCCCAGCAGATCAAAAAGTATATATCGATACTTCTTTCTTTAGAGATATGCGCCAGCAGATGGGTATTTCTGGTGAACAAAATCAAACTGAGCTTTCTCGCAAAGATCAAGCTGGCGACTTTGCTCAAGCTTATGTGATTGCACATGAGGTGGGGCATCATATACAGAATTTACTGGGTATTTCTGGGCAAGTACAGCAAGCACGTGCGCAAGCTGGCCAAACACAGGGCAATCAACTTTCTGTTCGTTTAGAGTTGCAAGCTGACTGCTTTGCGGGAATATGGGCGAATAAAAATCATCAACGTACCCAATTTTTAGAACAAGGTGATATTGAAGAGGCCATGGATGCTGCTAAAAAAATCGGTGATGATTATTTACAGCGTCGAGCAACAGGGCAAGTTGTACCAGACAGTTTTACTCATGGTACCAGTGAACAGCGTATGCATTGGTTTCAAGTGGGATTAAAATCAGGTGATATTAATCAATGTAATACCTTCGCATAGGTTAAAATGGTTGGTTGATTATTCCATTAAATAGAGTTGAGATTTTAACGAAAATACAATATTTTTTTATATTTCATTTTTTAGCTGAAGCACTATGTTTTTTATACTCAAAAAAATAAAGAGGTTGTATGGGTAACTACTTTCTTTTACAAGCATTAACGGTCATTTTTGCATTATCCATTGCAACCACGATTTTCAATAAGCGAATATTGGGTTTCCCACAAGCGATTGGTGTGCCAATAGTATCTGCAGTTTTAGTCTTTATCTTGCAGTGGGGAGCAAGCTTACTGCATGGTAATCAGTTCATTACGATTAATATTCAAAATATTGAATCGGCAGTGCGTGATATTGATTTTTATGATTTTCT
>NZ_GG665953.1:45136-47267 GCF_000156555.1 Acinetobacter sp. ATCC 27244 | reverse complement strand
CACCGAAGTTTGGTGGAAACAAAGATGCATTGCATCAAATTATTAAGTGATAAACTCAGTGCTAGGAGCTTTCAAAGCCAAGTCAATGAGGTACATGCCCGTATAGCCATTTTAAATAAATTTACAGAATTAGGCCGACCTCACACCCAAGTTGTGCCTTGAATTTGGTAAGACTTGGTGAAATCAGCCTTTAAAAGGTTTGTGCAACAAAGCCATTTAATCTCTGCCAGTCAATTAAAATAAATGGTTGGCCTGTGTTACGGAATCCCCAACTGGTGACATCCCTAAATTTTAATCTGTCACTATATGAGTCGTATATAATGAAGAAAACTTCTTTCGATCTACGCTCTGGAAAGCAATGTTTTACAGCAGCAGGAATATTTTCAGTAATTATTTTTCGAGGTTGATTAAGCTGATAAGCTAAATCACAGTTACGTTTGTTAAAGTTTTCATAAGAAAAATAACGGTAAGGCTTGAACCGAAAGATTTTTTGATTATTTTCATCCACAAAGTATTGGTTTAGGATATTAATCTCTTTCAGCATTTGATTTCGGTTGTCGTACTCGCGTGCTTTAGGTGTATTGGTTGTATAAACAAAACTTACATAAACGACTGGTAGGGTACTTTCTTCTTCTTCTTTGTGTAATTTGATCGGATGTTTTTCTAACTCAACATAACTTTTTTCTTTAGTACTGCATGCTACACAGACTAGGCTGATCATGAATAGTGTCGTAATTTTCTTATATGCCATTTCCAGATCTCTAATATTTTAATATTGAATTGGTTTGTGTGATTTTTTGCTCATAATAGCAATTTTTTGAGGTTTTATCACGTTGAATGAACAAGAGTTACATCGCCAAATCCTTGAGGTTATTGATCTCATTCCTTATGGAAAAGTGGCAAGTTATGGTCAGATTGCAAAATTAGCAGGTTTACCTAAACATGCACGGCTAGTTGGATTTGTGCTAAAACATTTGGATCAAGAAAGTAAAGTGCCTTGGTATCGTGTCATAAATGCACAAGGACGAATCAGTGTTAATAGAATCAATGATAAAGGGGAAATGTTCAGCAGTGTTTATTAGAAGCAGAGGGCGTTTACTTCGAGAATGGAAAGGTTGATTTTAAAATTTTTGGTTGGACCATTTGATAAAAATAGTCTCAATGTATATTGAATAGATTGAAGGGAATTTACTATTTATTTGCAATGCTTATACATAACGTTACGCATAAGTTTTGGATTTCAAATGAATTAAGTTGTTTTATTGGAATAAAAAGCATGGTAGTTACCATGCTTTTGAGTTATTAATCGCTAAACTTAAAAAGTAATTAACGAACTATAAGCACGGGGAGTTGGCTTTCTGCCAAAACTTTCTGTGCAACGCTTCCTAGAACAAATTGTTTAAATCCTGTACGACCATGTGAACCCATAATAATTAAATCGCTACCTAAATTTTGAGAAGCATTAATGATTTCTTGATGTATTGAAATACCTTCTAGTATTTGTGTCGATACACTCAAACCCAAGCCTTCAAATTTCTGTTCTGCTTTCGTTAAATTATCTCGCACATAGCCTTTGACGCGATCAATCAGCTCATTGCCTTGCCCATAACGGATGTAAGTATCTGCTAAATAAGGGTCCAATGTTACAACACCAACAACCGTAATTTGGCTGTTTAATGCTTTAGCCAATTGAGCTGCTTCACGAATGACTTTATCTGCAGTTTCTGAGTCATCGATAGCGACTAAGATTTTTTGATAGCTCATATTTGTTACTCCTTGTTTTTACGATGTTCTATTGAATTGGCTTATAAAAATTTTGTTTAAAATATTATCTTATTTCCATATTAAACTTATTTTTTATGAAATAAAACCTAGTAAATTTATAGGGATAGTGTTTATTTTGAGTTATAGGCAAAATAATCTTTACGACTAAAAATAAATAAATTTTCTTCAAAAAATAGAGTTTTGTTTATCAGTGACTTACATAAGTTAAAATGAATTTTTTTCAAAAAAATCTAACAGTGAATCAATATTATTGGTTTGCAATTGCAAAAATGCAATTAAGGAGTTAAGAGGGAAGGTTGAAAGTGATGATAAAAAAATATTTGACTACGTATTTATTGATGAAAGT
>NZ_GG665953.1:43856-44701 GCF_000156555.1 Acinetobacter sp. ATCC 27244 | reverse complement strand
CCGTTTGCAATTGCTCACGCATTTTTAAAATTTGTTTTTCATCTCGCTCATAGAGTTTAAGTGAAAGGAGTTTTTCAATTTCAGTTTCTGTGAAACGAGATTTGATTACTTTGGCTGGAACACCACCGACAATGGTGTAGGGAGGGACGTTTTGAGTGACAATGGCACCTGTTGCAACTATAGCACCTTCACCGAGTGTGACACCTTGCATAATCATGGCACGACTGCCGATCCAACAACCATCGCCAATCATTGTATCTCCTGCTGGAAGAAAGCTACGCGTATCAAAGGGGAAAGTCGATATCCAATCAGAACGGTGCAGTTGATTACCACCCATCATGATCACGCACTCAGCACCAAAGCAGACAAAATTACCAATATAAAGTTGATCAATCGGTTTCTCTGCTGTTGAAGCTTTATCATGAAGATAACGCACCACACACCGTTCAAAACCTTGATCCCAAAAAGCAGAATAATAGGAGTAGTTGCCTTTGATATGGATATTGGGGTTTTTCACTGTTTTAGAAATAAACTCGAACTCACACCAGTGTTTAACAGGAGAGTTGATTAATGGATCCATGACTGAGATAAAATATTAAATGAAAGCTTGGATCATTATAGCTTTTAAAGTAGGAGAGAATGCTAATTGGAGAAAAATTTCCATAGCCAACTAAACAGACGTTGAATTTGATTGGGAAATACAAAACCTAGAACAGCACAGAGCAAAGCTGTATTTACAATAATAAGTATAGAACTGGTAGCGGGATTAACATGAAATGCCCATGTGATGGCAACACCAATACCAAGAATAACTCCTGCAAAGGTGTAGATCAATGCACTTATCT
>NZ_GG665953.1:22970-42664 GCF_000156555.1 Acinetobacter sp. ATCC 27244 | reverse complement strand
CAACTTATCAGCCGATCTTGCATTGCTATCTCTCATTTTTATTCTATTTATAAACAAGATGCCTGAAACAAAAGAACTCTTCAACCAATGAAGAGTTCTTTTGTGAATGAGTCTATCGCTGGATTAGAGATATTCCACGCTCACGATTTCATATTCAACCTCACCTTGTGGTGTTTGAATTTTGGCTTCATCGCCTTCGCTTTTCCCTAATAAACCGCGAGCGATTGGTGAGTTCACTGAGATTTTATTGATTTTAAAATCTGCTTCGTCATCACCGACGATTTTATAGGTTTTACGTTCTTCGGTATCAAGATTTTCAATTGTTACCGTGACGCCGAATACAACACGACCATTTTTCTCAAGATCTTTAACATCGATTACTTGGCAAGCACCGAGTTTGCCTTCGATATCTTGAATACGGCCTTCGCAAAAACCTTGTTGCTCACGAGCTGCATGATATTCAGCATTTTCTTTGAGGTCACCATGCTCACGTGCCTCAGCAATAGCCTGCGTAATACGTGGGCGATCGACTGTTTTTAGCTGTTGTAATTCTTTCTCTAAGGCAACCTTGCCTTCGGGAGTCATAGGATAACGTTGCATTCTGGTCCCCTCTAAATTGGTTGGGAAAATACAGGATTAAAAAAAGAAAAAGCCCGCCACCGATAAGGTGACGGGACTTTATCGGTAGAGAATTAACCTACAGTTTGTAAATCTTGCAAGCGGTATACATCCATTGGCAATTTCACAGCAAATGCTTGGCAAACTGCTTCTGCACCGTTGATGGTCGTGGTGTAATACACTTTGCCTTGGAGAGCAGCACGACGAATCATAGCCGAATCATATTGAGCTTGTTTGCCTTCAGTTGTGTTGACAATAAGATGAATTTCACCATTTTTCAAGCGGTCAACAATATGTGGGCGACCTTCTGTGACTTTGTTCACAGCTTCGCATTCCAAACCAGCTTCTTGCAGAACTTGGTAGGTACCATTAGTTGCTACAAGCTTGAAACCATAAGCAATTAGCTGCTGAGCGATGTTCGCAATATATTTCTTATCTGACTCACGAACAGATAAGAATGCATATTTCACTTCGCCCTCAGTTGGCAAACCTGGTAAGCGTTCATTTGAACCAAGCACAGCTTTGTAGAATGCTTCGCCAAAAGTTTCACCTACACCCATGACTTCGCCTGTAGATTTCATCTCAGGTCCAAGCATTGGGTCAACACCTTGGAATTTAGCAAACGGGAATACCGCTTCTTTTACCGCAAAGTGAGTCGGGATGATCTCATTAGTGAATCCTTGAGATTCCAAAGATTGACCAGCCATACAACGGGCAGCAACTTTCGCTAAAGATTCACCGATACACTTAGATACGAAAGGAACCGTACGTGATGCACGTGGATTCACTTCAAGTACATAAATGTCGTTACCTTTCACTGCAAACTGAACGTTCATCAAACCAACAACGCCAAGTTCTTTCGCCATCGCAACAGTTTGACGACGCATTTCATCCTGAACTTCTTGTGAAAGAGAGTAAGGAGGAATTGAACATGCTGAGTCACCTGAGTGAATACCAGCTTGTTCAATGTGTTGCATGATACCGCCAATCACAACATCTTTACCGTCAGATACGCAGTCTACATCAACTTCAGTTGCATCATCGAGGAAACGGTCTAGCAGAACAGGCGCTTCATTCGACGCTTGTACTGCTTCACGAAGATAACGTTTTAGTTCTTCTTCGTTATATACGATTTCCATCGCGCGACCACCTAATACATAAGATGGACGAACAACAAGTGGATAACCAACTTTAGCAGCTTCTGAGATACCTTCTTCAGCAGATTTTACAATGCTGTTGTTTGGTTGACGAAGTTGTAGACGTTGAATCATTTGTTGGAAACGTTCACGGTCTTCTGCACGGTCAATCGCATCAGGAGATGTACCGATGATTGGCGTACCTGCTTCTTCTAAAGCTCGTGCCAATTTCAAAGGAGTTTGACCGCCGTACTGTACGATTACGCCTTTCGGTTTTTCGGTACGTACGATCTCCAGTACATCTTCAAGTGTTACTGGTTCGAAGTATAAACGGTCAGATGTATCATAATCTGTAGAAACTGTTTCAGGGTTACAGTTTACCATGATGGTTTCGTAACCGTCTTCACGCATTGCGAGAGCAGCGTGAACACAACAGTAGTCAAACTCGATTCCTTGTCCGATACGGTTTGGACCACCACCAATCACCATGATTTTGTCACGATTTGATGGATTTGCTTCACATTCTTCATCGTAAGTTGAATACATGTATGCTGTGCCAGATTCGAATTCGGCAGCACAGGTATCAACACGTTTGTAAACTGGATAAACACCCAAGTTCCAACGCTGCTTACGGAATTGTTTCTGTGAAATACCCATCAAGTTGGCAATACGTAGGTCTGATAAACCTTTACGTTTGAATGAGCGGATATTGTCAGCATTCAAATCACCAAAGCCTAAAGTTTTTACTTGAGCTTCAGTTTTAACGATATCTTCAATTTGGATCAAGAACCAACGGTCAATCTTCGTTGCTTCAAACACTTCATCTAATGAGAAACCATGACGGAATGCATCGGCAACATACCAAATACGATCTGGACCTGGAACTTTAAGCTCTTTTAAGATGATGTCTTTCGCATTTGCTGTACCAACTTCGATTTTTTCATCAAAGCCACTAACACCAACTTCAAGACCACGAAGTGCTTTTTGAACAGATTCTTGGAAGTTACGACCAATTGCCATGACTTCACCCACAGATTTCATCTGAGTGGTTAATACTGGCTCAGCTTGAGGGAATTTCTCGAAGTTGAAACGTGGAATCTTAGTAACAACATAGTCAATTGCAGGCTCAAAGCTTGCTGGAGTTACACCGCCCGTGATGTCATTTTTCAATTCATCAAGGGTATAACCCACTGCAAGTTTTGCAGCGATTTTTGCAATTGGGAAACCTGTTGCTTTAGAAGCAAGTGCAGATGAACGAGAAACACGAGGATTCATCTCGATCACAACCATACGACCGTCTTTCGGGTTAATACCGAATTGAACGTTCGAACCACCTGTTTCTACACCGATCTCACGAAGAACAGCAACCGATGCATTACGCATGATTTGATATTCTTTGTCAGTCAATGTTTGAGCAGGAGCAACAGTGATTGAGTCACCTGTATGTACGCCCATTGGATCAAAGTTTTCAATTGCACATACGATAATACAGTTGTCGTTTTTGTCACGAACAACTTCCATTTCGTATTCTTTCCAACCAATTAATGATTCATCAATCAATAATTGTTTGGTCGGCGAAAGGTCAAAACCGCGCTCACAGATTTCGATAAATTCTTCTTTGTTATACGCAATACCGCCACCAGAACCACCCATTGTAAACGATGGGCGAATGATGACAGGGAAGCCAAAACGTGACTGAATTTCTAATGCATGTTCCATGCTTTCAGCAACATCCGCACGTGGACATTCTAAGCCGATTTTACGCATTGCAATGTCAAACAGTTTACGGTCTTCAGCTTTTTCAATTGCTTCTTTTGATGCACCGATTAATTCAACATTATATTTTTCAAGAACGCCATGCTCATCTAAGGCAAGGGCACAGTTCAATGCAGTTTGTCCGCCCATCGTTGGAAGAACTGCATCTGGACGTTCTTTTTCAATGATTTGTGCAACAGTTTGCCAAGTAATTGGCTCAATATAGGTTGCATCCGCCATTGAAGGATCAGTCATAATGGTTGCTGGGTTAGAGTTCACCAAAATAACGCGATAGCCTTCTTCGCGTAATGCTTTACAAGCTTGCGCACCTGAATAGTCAAACTCGCAGGCTTGACCGATGACAATAGGACCAGCACCAATAATTAAGATGCTTTTAATATCCGTACGTTTAGGCATTATTCGCTCCTTAATTACTTCTTAGCTGCTTCGATGAGTTCGATAAAATGATCGAACAATGGCGCGCAATCATGTGGACCAGGACTCGCTTCTGGGTGACCTTGGAAGCTGAATGCTGGTTTGTCAGTACGATGAATACCTTGGTTTGTACCATCAAACAATGAACGATGCGTTACTTTTAAGTTTGAAGGTAAGGTGCTTTCATCAACTGCAAAGCCATGGTTTTGAGAAGTAATCATCACTGTACCATTCTCAAGATTTTGTACAGGATGGTTGGCACCATGATGACCATGATTCATTTTCATCGTCTTTGCGCCAGAAGCAAGCGCTAAAATTTGGTGACCTAAACAAATACCAAATACTGGTAAGTTGGTGGTGTCAACAAGTGTTTTTACAGCCTCAATTGCGTAGTCACAAGCCGCTGGGTCACCAGGACCATTTGACAAGAACACGCCGTCTGGATTTAAAGCCAAAACTTTTTCAATTGGTGTTTGTGCTGGAACGACAGTGAGTTTGCAACCACGGTCTGCGAGCATACGTAAGATGTTGGTTTTGACACCATAATCGTATGCAACAACATGATATTTAAGTTCTGGTTGGGTGAAACCTTGACCTAGGGTCCAAGAACCTTCAGTCCATTCAAAACCTGCTGGATCACAACATTCTTTTGCAAGATCTAAACCGTTTAAACCGCCGAATGCACGTGCTTTTGCAATAGCTTCTTCTTCTGTAATATTTTCGCCAGCAAGGATACAACCATTTTGCGCGCCTTTGTCACGCAAAATTCGAGTGAGTTTACGTGTGTCAATATCTGCAATTGCAACAACATTGTGTTGCTCTAGATATTCACTTAATGATTGTTCAGAACGGAAGTTGCTATGCAATAAAGGAAGATCGCGGATAATCAGACCATTCGCCCATACTTTATGGATGCGACCTGATTCAACGTCTTCACTATTACAGCCAGTATTTCCAATATGAGGATAAGTCAACGTCACAAGCTGCTGTGCGTAACTTGGGTCAGTCAAAATTTCTTGATAACCAGTCATGGCAGTGTTAAAAACGACTTCACCAGTCGTACTACCCGATGCACCGATAGACGTTCCTTTAAAGATCGTTCCATCTGCGAGGGCTAAAATGGCGGGGGTGCTCAAACCAAAGCTCCTGAACTAAGACCACAAAAATAGGGCTGTAAAAAAGCGAGTAGACATAAAAAAAGGCAGGCTGTCTTTCAAAAACATGCCCCTCCTTCCAGTCTGCTCGCTTGTAACTTAACAGCGCATTATACGCATGAGTAAGTCAGAAGTCTATGTGTTTTAATTATTAAATAGAGAAATGTTCGCTCTCCGATAACGTTGTAAGTCGATAAAGGTCTATTGCTAAATCTGTCATTTTGATGACGGTCTGGTGAGATATTATGCAAATTGTCTAACAATTTTTTGGTGATTCTTACTTAAAGCGATTTATCTTATATCTAGCCAAAAAATCAACAATCAATATAGAGGGGAATCAAAATGGCTGAAAATCAAACTGCGACAACTGTTGAAGAAGTTAAAGAAACCGTTGCTGCTAAAACTGCTAAAGCAAAAGAAACTGTGACTGAGAAAACAGCAGAAGTCAAAGAAGCTGTTGCTGTGAAAGCGACCAAAGCGAAAGAAGTGATTGCAGAAACTCAGGAACAAGCGAAAGAAGTTATTGCAGAGACTCAAGAGCAAGTGAAAGAAGTGATTGCAGAAACTCAAGAAAAGATTGAGACAGAAGCAAAAGAGTTGAATCAAAATATTCAAAACCAACTTGCGCAAATTAAACAAGATCTTCTAGAACGCATTGAAGTGATCAAAACCCAACTTAACTCATCTCAAGGTAACTTGCTTGAGTTAAAAAATGCGCTTAAAACTGAGTTAAATGCTTTAATTGAAGATTTAACGAAAGTAAGTAAAGAATTGAAAGATGACATTAGCCAGATTTCTGTGAAACATAAAGAAACTCTAGTGGGCAGTTTGAAGCGCACTAAAGAACAAGCAGTTGAAGCTTGGAATAAAGTCCGTGCTAGCTAATAGAGCAGAGTGATAAAAAAAGCGAGAATTTTTCTCGCTTTTTTTTATTTAAAATTGATGCAACCAATCACGTTTGTTATGAAAGTCAGCGTGAGGGCTACTATGTTGCATTGCAAAATAATGCATACCTTGAGTGGTATTGAGCACCGCTGTAAGACCGATATAGAGATCAGACCATTTGAGTTTATGCTGTCGCATAAACTGAGACAGATCTAGACTGACATTCAAACCATAATGTGTGCGCTGTAAATGATTTAGCTCAATATCATAGGCAGCGATAGGTGGCATATCTTCTGGAAAGCGATATTCTTCAAATTGATAAACTTGCCAAGCCTGAGAAGGGGAAAGATTAATTTCTCTATAGAAATCTTCATCTTTCACACCCACAAAAATTTCAAAACATGTTTTTTCCCACAAAAAGTCATGGCGTGGGTGCGCAGTAACTTGATCTGGGTAAATTAAAAATTGATTTGGGTCACGAACCCAAAAACCAACATTCAATGTTGCTGGCGTTTGTTGCTCAATCGCTCCAACCACCGTAATGGCACTAAAGCGATCAAATGCTGACAGTTCATAACTTGCCATAATGATTACTTATTACTTAAATGAGCAAAACGAACTAAGTTTGAAAGGTGTTGGTTTTGTTTCGCTGCTTTTTTATAAAGCAAAACGATTTTACCGATTTTCTGAACAGCTTCAGCGCCTGTTGCTTCAACAATTGCATCAATGACGGCCGCGCGCGCATCACGATCTTCGCCAGCAATTTTAACTTTAATCAACTCATGGTCATTCAGTGCACGTTGAGCTTCCTCAATGACGCTTTCAGTAAGACCTTGACCGCCAATCATAACCACAGGGTTAAGTGCATGACCAATTTGACGTAAACGTTTACGTTCATGGATAGATAAAGCCGCCATTAAAAATACCTGATTCGAAAAACGACTTAGTATAACAAAACTTAGGTGTGCTTGCGGAATTTTAATTGATGCTTTGTTACCATGTAAAATGCAAAGGTGTTTTGTTTTAAATGTGTTTGAATACCCCAGTTGGTGTTGATTTCATCGATCATGATAATCAGAAAAATCTACAAAAGATCGTATTATCCATGAGTGTTTGTACTGTATTCAGCCCAAATTTAACGTACAATGACCAATCAGAAGTTTTTTGAAATTTAGTGAGTTATGGCAATACGCATTACCAACCAAAAATTGTCGAAAAGCAGTCGTGCATGGATGAGAGAGCACTTAGATGATCCTTTTGTAAAAAAAGCACAAAAGGAAGGTTATCGTGCACGTGCAGCGTACAAGCTGCTTGAAATCCAAGAAAAATATAAAATGATTAAGCCGGGAATGACGGTCGTTGACTTAGGTGCAGCACCCGGAAGTTGGTCTCAAATTGCAGGTAAACTGGTCGGATCAAATGGCCTTGTAATTGCATCTGATATCCTAGAAATGGATGCACTTCCAGATGTCACTTTTTTACAAGGTGATTTTCGAGAAGAAGATGTTTTCGAAAAATTGTTAAATATTTTAAATGGACGTCAAGTAGACGTTGTAATTTCGGATATGGCCCCCAATACATCAGGTAATAGGGCTGTTGATCAACCACGTCAAATTTATTTGTGTGAATTGGCTTTGGACTTTGCTCAAAAAGTGCTTGGACCGAATGGGCAGTTTGTGGTTAAAGTGTTCCAAGGTTCTGGCTTTGATGAGTTTAGAAAGCAAGTGGTCGATAGTTTTGATGTGTTAAAGACAGCAAAACCTGCGGCATCCCGTGCTCGATCAAAAGAGGTTTTTTTGATTGGTCAAGGCCGCAAGAAAGCGTTGCGATAAAAAGTATACTTGCCAAGTTGCTAAAAATTGTGCATTTTGTACCTTTTAAGTTTTTTGTAACGCAAATCCATTGCTGTTTTTGTGAAGGTCAGCCAAGATTAGGTATGATCAAATTAGATTGATATGGGAATAAAGCCTTGAGCGATTACTTCAAGAATGCCGTATTGTGGCTCGTCATACTCGGTGTTCTGATTTTGATTTTTAGCAACGTCAGTGACCGAAATAAGCCTGCGGCGATGAAATATTCTGATTTCGTTGCGGCGGTGAATGCTGGACAAATTAAACAAGTTACAATTGATGGTTTAAATATCAGTGGTGAGAAAACAGATAACTCTTCATTCGAGACTGTTCGTCCACAAGTAGAAGACACTCAGTTGCTACCAAGCTTGAATAAGCACAATGTCGTAGTTGAAGGTATTGCACCACAACGCCAAGGCATTTTGATGCAACTTCTCATTGCAAGTTTCCCTATTTTATTAATTATTCTGTTGTTCATGTTCTTTATGCGCAATATGGGTGGGGGAGCCGGTGGTAAAAATGGTCCGATGAGTTTTGGTAAATCAAAAGCGAAGATGCTCTCTGAAGACCAAATCAAAGTGACCTTTACTGATGTTGCAGGCTGCGATGAAGCCAAACAAGAAGTGGTTGAAATCGTAGACTTCTTAAAAGACCCTTCTAAGTTTAAGCGTCTTGGTGCAACGATTCCGCGTGGCGTGTTAATGGTTGGTCCACCAGGTACCGGTAAAACCTTATTGGCCAAAGCAATTGCTGGTGAAGCTAAAGTTCCTTTCTTTAGTATCTCAGGTTCAGACTTTGTTGAAATGTTCGTGGGTGTAGGTGCTTCGCGTGTTCGTGATATGTTTGAACAAGCTAAGCGCAATGCGCCGTGTATCATCTTCATCGATGAGATTGATGCTGTTGGTCGTCACCGTGGTTCAGGTACAGGTGGTGGTCATGATGAGCGTGAGCAAACCTTAAACCAAATGCTTGTTGAAATGGACGGTTTTGAAGGCAATGAAGGCGTGATCGTGATTGCAGCAACCAACCGTGTTGATGTATTAGATAAAGCTTTACTTCGCCCAGGACGTTTTGACCGTCAAGTGATGGTTGGATTGCCAGACATTCGTGGTCGTGAGCAAATTCTCAACGTGCACTTGAAAAAGTTACCTTCAGTCACTGGTGTGGACGTTAAGATTCTTGCACGAGGTACACCCGGGTTTTCTGGTGCACAATTGGCAAACTTGGTGAACGAAGCTGCATTATTTGCTGCTCGCCGTAATAAAAACACGGTCGATATGCATGATTTTGAAGATGCAAAAGATAAGATTTACATGGGGCCTGAGCGTAAATCGATGGTGATTCGTGAAGAAGAGCGTCGAGCGACAGCTTATCATGAAGCAGGGCATGCGATTGTTGCTGAGATCTTACCGGGTACTGATCCTGTGCATAAAGTAACGATTATGCCACGTGGTTGGGCACTGGGTGTCACTTGGCAGCTTCCTGAACAGGATCAAACCAGCCACTATAAAGACAAGATGTTAAATGAACTATCTATCTTGTTTGGTGGACGTATTGCTGAAGAAATTTTCATTAATCAAATGTCAACTGGTGCATCAAATGACTTTGAGCGTGCGACAAAAATGGCACGTGCAATGGTCACTAAGTACGGTATGTCTGATGCGCTTGGTGTCATGGTTTATGAAGATGAGAATCACAATGGCTTCTTTGGTAACGTTGGTAGTCGTACCATTTCTGAAGCAACTCAACAGAAAGTGGATGAAGAAGTTCGTCGTATTCTTGATCAGCAATACAAAGTTGCACGTGATATCTTAGAAAACAACCAAGAAATTGCACATGCGATGGTAAAAGCGTTGATGGAATGGGAAACTATTGATCGTGACCAAATCCGTGACATCATGGAAGGTCGTGAACCACAACCACCAAAAGTCTATGTCGCTGAAAATCCTGTGGCTGATTTTGAACCACCGAAAGATGGTCCATCTACACCACCACCATTGCCAGCGATGAGCTAATGTAGCGATCCAATATAAGAGCGACTTCGGTCGCTCTTTTTTTGTTTAACTTTTCGATGAAGCTGAAAATAAATCAACTCTGAGTGGGTGGCTGTCTTGCTAAGATAGTCTGATTAAAATGTGGAGAGTTTTGATGCAGTTAATGCCATTACCACAATCTCAATTAAGCTGTGGACGTTTTACTTTAGATTTATCCCAGCCACAGATTATGGGTATTTTGAATGTTACACCTGATTCATTTAGTGATGGTGGATTGCATTATCAAAAAGACCAAGCGATTCAACGTGCTATACAAATGATGGAAGATGGTGCAAGTATCATCGATATTGGAGGAGAGTCAACACGTCCAAATGCATCCCCTGTTGCCATCGAAGAGGAAATTCGCCGTGTAATACCTGTTGTTGAGGCGCTATCTCGATATGATGTGGTGATGTCGATTGATACCAGTCAGCCAGAGGTGATACGAGCCGCTATACAAGCTGGTGCTCATATCTGGAATGATGTGCGTGCTTTAACACGTCCTCATGCATTGGAAACTGCAAGTGAGCTTAATATTCCTGTGATATTGATGCATATGCGCGGTGAACCAACCAATATGAACCAATTAGATCAATATCATGATGTAACTGAAGATGTGATGCTTGAGTTACAACAACGGCTTGATCAAGCTTTAGCAGTTGGAATAAGAAAAGAAAATATTATTATTGATCCTGGTTTTGGTTTTGCTAAAAATGCCCAACAGAACTTTCAACTGTTGAATGAGTTTTGGAAGCTAAATCAGATGGGCTACCCCATCTTATCTGGGTTATCTCGTAAACGTTTTATTGGTGAGGCATTAAATGGTGTACCTGCACCAGAACGTGCGGTAGGAAGCGTGATGGGACATATGTTGAGTATTCAGCAGGGGGCAAGCATTGTTCGGGTGCATGATGTGAAAGCGACCCATGATGCGATCAATGTATGGAAAATGATGCAAAAAAAATTCGGGGCATGGTTGAAGTTTCAACAGAACTTAAATCTATAGGCAAGTTAATGGCATAGGACATGCTATTGACTTGCTGGGTTAGATTAAATATAACAAAGTTATAACTGGGTTGAGTGAAATAAAAATGGAAAATAAAACAATAACATATATAAGTTTATGGGTTTTTGCATTCATTCTGAGCTTAGGGTTTGTCATTTCAGCTGCGGTAATGGGATATTCACTCAAACAATTTAATAGCACAAAAAATTCAATTACAGTCAAAGGATTAGCTGAAAAACCAATTCAAGCAGATTCAGCACGTTGGGAAATTCATTTACAAACAAATAACACCTCAAATACGGTTGCGGAAGCTTATCAATTATTGGATGAGCAGATGAAAGCTGTGCAAAAGTTTTTTGTTGATCGTGGATTTAAAAATGAAGATTTGCAGTTAGGCAATAAAAGTTCTCAATCTTATTATGAAGATGTTGAATTTGGTGATGGCAGAAGCAAACGGGAATTTAAAGGCTATATTGCAATGCAAACAATAGTCTTGAATAGTCAAGATATTGCAAAGATTGAGAATGCTGCCAAAGATACCTATTTACTCGATGAAAAGGGAGTTAGCATTCAGCAGCGACCAGATTATTTGGTCTCCAATTTAGAAGAAATAAAAATGTCGCTAATTGCCAATGCAACCCAAAATGCCTATCTACGTGCGAATGAGTTTGCAAAGGTTGGTAGCGTTAAAGTAGGTGCTATGCGTTCAGCCAGTCAGGGTGCTTTCTATATTCTGCCAGAGAGTGGCTCAGATAGTGATAGTGATTATGGTGGAGCTTATGATAAAACGACAATTAACAAAATTGCTCGTGTTGTGGTGACTATTAATTATGCGATTGAATGATTAAGTTAAAAAAAATATTGAAGATCAATTTGAATATGGTGTCTTTTTATTTTCTACATAAAATAATTTGAATTATACCGTATGTTTGGAAACACAATAAAATTAGGAATATGACTAAATGCAGCATTCAGCAAAAATATTGACCTTGAGTGTACTCAGTTTTGTAGTGATAGGATGTAGTTATCCTGTTCAACAGCATAGCATTCAAACAAGCGATGTCATTATGCCAGCACCTATTGCTGCGCGGAGTCATATTGCACATAAAGCAGCTTATAATGCTGTGATGCCTACAATGGAAAGACCACGTCTAGAGCAAGATACTGAAAAGTATCAAAAAAATGAGGTTAATCCAGTTCATCGTGTTACAGATCAGGCAGTTTCAACATTTAGTATAGATGTGGATACGGGAAGTTACACCAATACGCGTCGATTCTTAAATGATGGTCGATTACCACCTGTTGATGCGGTACGAATTGAAGAGATGATTAATTATTTTGATTATCAATATCCGCAGCCAAATGGTGTACATCCATTTTCTGTCACCACCGAGACAGTTGATTCCCCTTGGAAAGAAAATGCAAAACTGATTCGAATTGGTATTCAAGCAAAAGATCTTGCACTTCAACAATTACCACCTGCGAATTTGGTTTTTTTGGTGGATGTTTCTGGCAGTATGAGTGCTGCTGATAAATTACCTTTAGTGAAACAAACTTTGCGAATATTGACTGAGCAATTAAGAGCACAAGATAAAGTCACGATCATTACCTATGCGAGTGGTGAAAAGCTGGTACTTGAACCGACGTCTGGCGAACAAAAAGAAAAGATCTTGGCTGTGATTAATGGTTTACGTGCTGGCGGAGCAACAGCAGGTGAACAAGCAATTCAATTGGCATATAAACAAGCTGAAAAAGCTTTTGTCAAAAATGGAATTAATCGAATTTTATTGGCGACAGATGGTGATTTTAATGTGGGTATTACTGATTTCAGTACCTTGAAAGGGATGGTGGCTGAAAAACGTAAAAGTGGGATTTCTCTAACGACATTGGGTTTTGGCACCGGCAATTATAATGAACAGCTCATGGAACAACTGGCCGATGCTGGAGATGGGAACTACAGCTATATTGATAATAAAAATGAAGCAAAGAAAGTGGTACAACGGCAACTTTCTTCTACGCTTGCCACTGTTGCACAAGATGTTAAAATTCAAGTGGAGTTTAACCCTGCGACCGTAAAAGAATATCGTTTAGTAGGTTATGAAAATCGTATGTTGAAGCAAGAAGATTTTAACAACGATCAGGTTGATGCGGGAGATATTGGGGCTGGACATAATGTCACAGCACTATATGAAATCATTCCTGTCGGGCAGCAAGGTTGGCTCAATGATTCACGTTATCAAAGCTCAGTTAAAATAGACAGTACGAAAAAATCCGAATATGCCTTTGTGAATCTACGTTATAAGTTGCCGAATCAAGAGAAGAGTATTTTGTTGAATCAGCCAATAAAAGTGGGGAGTAAAACACTTGCTCAAGCGCATGGCGATACTCGTTTTGCCGTGGCTGTCGCAGCGTATGCTCAGCAATTAAAAGGTGGACAATATAATGGTTCAATGGGCTGGGATCAAATTATTCAGTTGGCACAGCAGTCGTCAAAACCAGATCCTTATCAGATGAGAGAAGAGTTTATAGAACTTGCTAAAATCGCTAAGAGTTTAAGTGCAAACAAAGATTAGTATTTATTTATAGAAGGCGGTCGGAAAGACCGCTTTTTTTATGCCTAAATATCGTGATTTATGCTGGAGTATGTTATAAGCAAGGCGTTTTATTGGCATATGATTTTTTATGTTTGAAAATTTACTTCTCCCGATGTTTGACGACGAATATTATCCCGATATTTTGGTTGCGGAAGTCAAACAACATATTCAACAGTTTGCAAAAAAAGTGGGGCGCGCAGATTTATCTGAGTCTGAAATCTATCGTTTTGCTCATCAAACCATGATTGAAATTAATGAAATGAAGCCGCAATTTGAAGATCTAGACTCGAGTTTGGATGATACGGCAGCGGATTATATTGCTGAAGCTATGATGATGGTGGTGCAAGATGTTGGGCATTTAGAAATTGAAATGGAAGAATTAATTGCCAATCGAGAGTGGTGATAAACCATTCTCGACGACTTGGCTAAGTCATTATTGTACTGAATTTTCTATCGACCAAAGCTTCGGTAAAATGATTGCTCCTGAAATCCCCGCTTTAATTCTTGGCTGTTTAATTCTTTTATAATAGATACTTTCAGTATTTATGAATAATCCTAAAGTGTCACCGACCTCTAATCTTGTATTGATACTTGATAGTTCAATATCTTGGGTTACTCCGTGTTGAGCTGAGCCTAATATGATTTGGTCGTATTGATGCTTTTTATCAAGGTTAAATGGTGTGGTTTGTTCATTTACGATTTGATATTTGCCCGTTTGTTTAGATTTGATGGCAAGAGAAATAAATAGGGTGGGTGATGTACTTTCCTCAGCTTCAACTTTCAATTTTAATAATGGGTTACCTGTAATATATTGTGCATGTTCAGCAACTTGAATAGGTACAAATACGGCTTGGGTTTCTGTCGCCGTAATTTTTGTTGGTGTGATTGTGTACGTTGTATTTGCCATTAGATCTTGCAAAGAGCGGACTGGACTGTTATCCACACACAGTTCATCGAGATTTGGTTTTTCACTTTGATCTTTAAGTTGATGATTCAACCAAGCAAGGATCGTGTCTTGTAAATTATATTTCTGCTTATTGCCACATTGTACTGTTTTGCCAATATACCAAAACGGTGTTTGACCTGATGGTGAACTTTGTGCAAAAGGTTGTAAATGTCCGCCTTCAACACCGATTAGATGCACATCTTTTTGCGCATTTTTAATACATTTTGCTGCTTTTACACCTTCATTAAATGGAAATAATACATCCCTAAAACCTTGAATAATCAATGCATTGGCCTGTGGTTTTTGATTGTGTTCGCAAAACCATTTTGCCTGATGTCGTTGTAAGAAGTGGTAAGAAGAAGGATCTAGTTGTCCTTGTTGAGTGGATCTATAGGCCTGTTTGAGTTCTGGATCAAATTTATTCCAATTCCACCAATCCCCAATTAGGTTTAGAAAACTGATCCAGTTACTTTTAGGGACGCCATTGGGGGCCAGACTGTTTACAATGTCATACCACGTCGTAATAGGAACAATCGCTTGCAAGCGCGGATCCAAGGCTGAGGCTAGATATTGTACGCCACCAGCATAGGATTCACCGATCATGCCTGTACGCACGCCGTTTTGATTGATTGCTAACTGAGGTAAATTCTTTTCTGCCCAGTCCATGATGGTAATGATGTCTTGAGCTTCTTTTTCAGGATCAGTTAGACGGATTTTTCCTTGGCTATTACCATGACCACGTTGGTCGTAACTAATGACCCAATAGCCTTGTTTCCATGCCGATTTGGCGACTTGTCCAGTCGGTAATAAAAAACCGTATAAGCTCAGCTCAGGACGTTTCATGCGTGATAAACCGAAACCATGCGTATGCAATAGCAACGGTGCTGTTTGATTGGCCTCTAACTTAGGCTGGTATACCGTAAATGCCAGCACCGTGCCGTCGGCAGTGATTGTTTTAGCTTGATAAAAGCGTTGTTTTAAAACGGCTGTTTTCTGTGGATGCAAGGCAGATTGATGGGTATGATAAGCACAGCCTTGTAAAACCAAAGCAAAACTTAAAATAAACCACAAAACGTAAGTACGCATCGATTTTTCATCCTTGAATAAATCTTTGGGAAGTCACGCTATAAATCAAAAGGAACTGATCTGTTTAAGCATCATTTCAGTTCCTTTCCGTGAGTCATTGCATAATATAATACACATGTTCTGATCATTTATCAGACTCAGCAGTTTTTATATCTTATCTAGACCATTGTTTGGGATAGACATACATGATTAACCCGATTGCTAAGCAAACCAAACCCATAAATAAGTGCGAGCTAAAAGGCTCCTGATTTAGCGTTATTCCCCAGAGTGTTGCCAAGGCAGGGGTTAAAATTGTGGTGAGCATTACCGTTGTGGGTTTGAGCTTCTGTATCAAATGAAAATAAAACATCATCGCAAGAACAGAGGAAAACAAAGCACTATATATTAAAGCTAACGATGTTTGTAAGTTCGGTAACTGTGTTGGTGCTTCAGTGTAAAAAAAAGCAATAAGACCGAGATAACCTAACCATGACACTAAAGTTGATCCAGCCGTTTGTACGATTGGATGTATTTCGGCTTTAATTTTGTTTACTGCAAACATGGACAGTACATACAGCAAAACAGCAATAATTTGGTAAGCAACACCAAGCATATCCAGTTGAATTTCTTCAGTTGCCAGACCGAGTGTCAGTACTAGACCAAATATCGCTAATACTAGACCAACCCATTGCAGAATTAAAAAGCGTTCTTGTTTTAAAATAAATACCGCGATTAATCCCGACCATAGTGGAGCCGTTGCATAGATGATTGAAATCATACTCGAAGGTACGCGTGTTGCGCCCAGATAGCAAAACGCCATAGACCCAAATAATCCAATTGCACCAGCAGCATAGCTAAGTAAAGCTTTTGCATTGCATGTTAGCTTTAGTTTGAAATACAACAAGCAGATGTAAACTAAAGGAATGGCGAGACTAAATCGTAGAAATAAGCCCCACGCCCAATGCAGTTCATTGACTGTCCATACCGCCGCTAAGGGGGTAAATGACCAAATCAGAGTGACTGCAATAAATTGACCGACTGTTGCGAGGCGAGGGTATGTAGACACAATAGTCGGCTGTATCTGTGTGGTGGGCAGTAAACTTTTTTCATGTAGTTGAGACATGGGTAAACTCCAGTGATGACAACGTCATCTTGATTTTTAGGCAACAAAAAAGGCCACGTTTGAGGTGACCTTGTCATTTCATATGATGTTCTATTTATAGATATTCATGAGATGAAATCGATGGATAAAGTCTCCTCGCAATAAAATGCAGACACGTCGCCATGTGGCACTGACGTGAGTGCAATCAACGATGTGATTTGTGCGAGTTGAGGAAACTTGTAGTGTGAACATTGATAGATCATAAAAAATAGTTATGTATTTTTATAACACAACCATTGCTGAATAAATAGCCACTCTAAAAATTAAAATGCTTTCTACAATTCTATTTCGGCCCTTAACTAAAATATAAAAAGGTAATAAATCATTCCATATAAAACGAAGGAACAGAAAAACAATCAGTGAGGCATTTTGAGATTTAGCTGTTGCTTAAATCTAGGATTTTTTCATAATGTCACGATCGAATATTCAAAGAAGTTGTCTTTTGTCTGCATTAGAAATTATTGCCGTCATCATTAGCCTGATAGGAGTAACATTAACCATACAACGGAATATGTGGTGTTGGTGGTTCAATATTTTGGCTTGTTCATTATATGCTTACATTTTCTTCACCTATAAATTGTATGGTGAAACCATCTTACAATTTTTCTTTATCGTGTTTAATTTCTATGGTTTTTATTATTGGTTAAAAGGGCAACGTCAAGATCATGAGATTCGTATCGAGCCGATCAATCGAACGAGTGCATTGGCACAAATATGTTTAGCTGCAACTGGTGGTTTAATTTTTGGCATGGTTTTGAAGTATTGTACGGATGCTTCACTTCCTATGTTGGATTCTCAACTTGCAGCCTTTAGTTTACTTGCAACCTATTGGACCAGCCAAAAGCATATTGCTACTTGGTTACTTTGGATCATCATCGATATTGTCTATGTGGGAATGTTTCTCTACAAAGAGTTATTATTGACGGCAGGGCTTTATGCAGCTTTTGTTGGTTTGGCAACTTATGGTTGGTGGCAATGGCAACAGGTTCGACAAAAACAGTTAACACATTAAATGACAGTGTAGGGGAGCACCATGTGGTTCTCCCCATCAATGATAAAACTTATTTGCTTTGACCTAAATAATTTTGGACTGCTTTGCGGGCTATTGCTGGATCATCAGCAAAAATACCATCTACTCCTGCTTTAAAATATAACTGCATTTCTTTAATTGCACCATCTGGGCAGCGTTCAGAAACATTTTCTTTATCCGCACACTTTAACGTATCGGGCATATAATAATTTTCTGGACGGAAAGTATAAGGATGAACTTTTAAGCCAACTTGATGAGCATCAGTGATAAACGATGTGGTTTTGGTCATTTCCTCATCTTCAAAAATATATGGCTTCCAAGGGCCAACACCATTTGCATAAGTTGCAACCTCTTTTAAACCTTCAGCGGTGGCCATATCTGCATAAGTTGTTTTAATATTTTGCACCACATAATCTGCGGGTTTTGTTGTTTTTTCATCATAGAGTTGAATGAGTTGTGCATGTTTGATGCTTTTATGTTGGTCGAGCTGTTGTTTTAAATATTTAAGATTTCCCACTTCAAACGACTGTAAATAAACTGGTGCGATATCTCTTGTGTAGCGATATTTTGCTAGGGTTTTAAGTAGTGTATCTTCCATAGCAAGGTTTTGTTGTTGAAAGAACGTTGGGTGTTTAGTTTCAATATAAAGACCAATAATTTTACCTGTCTTTTTATAGTGTGCTTCCGTCAATTCAATAATTTGTTCTAATGTCGGTACTGTATACAAATCATTATATTGTTGATTCGCCGGTCGATATTGTGGGATACGTTCGCGTGCTTTGAGTTGTTGTAATTCTTGCAAGGTAAAATCTTCAGTGAACCAGCCTTCATAGCGGACACCGTCAATCACTTTTTCTGTTTTTCGATTTGCAAACTCTGGAAGACTGGCAACATTCGTTGTTCCACTAATTTCGTTTTCATGACGAGCGACCAAAACGCCATCTTTAGTCGAAACCAAATCTGGTTCGATGAAGTCTGCGCCATCATCAATGGCCTTTTGATATGCTTCCAATGTATGTTCAGGACGAAGTGCACTCGCGCCTCGATGCCCAACCACTAAAATCTGGGGGAGCTGATATTCTGTTTTGTTCGTATTTGATTGATCGTTGTTATCGTTGTTGCAACCAACAAGCGTAAAAAGGCAGAGACTAAGAACGGATTTCTTTAACATCGTAAAACTCATGTGCTTTTATTAATTGTATTAGTTTGCAAATAAAATTTATCAAATGGATGACAGTTTGATGATTATTTTGTGAAAATAAAAAGAAAATTGTGGTGTAAAGCTTGCTGGGTAAGCAACAAGCTTTATCATTTGTTAAAAATGATCAATCAAGAGTATTTGTGTGTATCACTAGACTCTACTCAGATCGATGATGCTTAATGCTTTTTTTGCCAGTAGGGCCAATTTATTTCAGGGCTAAAGTGATAGTTAGAATCAAACCAATACGATTGAGGCGGCGCATATTTGTCCTTCAGACCCATGATCTTCATCAGATTATTGTCTAGTTCAGCCGTATTTAAAGTTGTAGTGAGATCGACGCCAACAGATGGCATATGGTCATACCACATGATGACAGGCACTTGATAACCTGCTTTAGTATTTGGACTATGTCCTGCATAGTCTAACTCGTGACCTACTTCATTGCCATGATCGGATACCACGGTAAATGAACGTTGATCTAGATCCTTTTGAGTGGTTAAGGCATCAAAGAACTGAGCCAATAAAGTATCTTGATATAAAATGGCATTGTCATAATGATTGCGCATTGAACGAATCCACGGATCAATATCATTTTTCTTGAGTGACATTTCTACAGCATCATTACTATTACTATTAAATTTATTAAACGCAATTGGATAACGTTCTTGATAGTTTGGATGTGTCCCAATCATATGCAGAATAATTAGTTTTTTAGGTTCAGGATCAGCCAAAGCTTGTTCATAAGCAGGAATTAATTTTTCATCTAAAGATGTGCTACTACGACCTGAGCGGGTGTTTTTATAGATGGCTTTATCCGCATAAGC
>NZ_GG665953.1:11639-22372 GCF_000156555.1 Acinetobacter sp. ATCC 27244 | reverse complement strand
AAGCACCGAATAAAGATGAAAGATAAATATCATCTTGATTACTGATCCAGTAAATTTTATAACCAGCTGCTCGTGCGTAAGCCAAGATACTTTCGGGTGAATATGTTTTATATTCTGCTGCTGGGCTTTCGGTCAGTAACACACGCAAAGCATTAATCGTCGAAGGCGATGGTGAAAAAGCATTACAGAAGACTTTAAGTTGATCTATTCGTTTGTTAAGTTCTGGCGTAGTGTCTCTGCTATAACCACAAAGACCTAAATCAAGACTCGTGATACTTTCAGAAAGTACTAAAACATGGGTCTGTTTTAGCTTGCTTGGATCTTGAATAATCAGGTTCTGTTGTGCACTTTGATCCCATTGATGATGTACATTCTTATGTTGTTTGATTCGATCTCGGAAATCTTGAATTTTCTCATGATAATTCGTCCAAAATACAACGGGATGTACTTTGCGAGAAGGCTTCATGAGATAACTGGTTAAGGTTAATACCACCAAAAAAATGATACAAATACGATAGAACCGACTATTCCAAAGTTGTTTAAAGCTATTTTCTTTTAAGTATTTAAATGCCGCAATGTTATATCCAACTGTCAATGCGATGAGACCAAAAAATACCGATAGAATGGTGAGCATATGAAGCTGGAAAAACTCCCACGTTTCTGCATAACTGGTATTCGCAATCGCCTCAATAATAAAATAAGCTTCATTATCACTGCTGAACAAGATCCATGTGCTGGAGCGAAGCAACGAATCGAACCAGAAAATAAACCACCAAAGGATAGAAAGAAGATACCAATAAAATTTGCGTTGTGTTGCTGCAAGAACTAGGAAAATAACGCCTGGTAATGATAAAAAACCAAGTCTCAATCCGTCAGATAAATTGCCAGAAAAAATTAATAAACCACCAGTAATTAATGCTGGCAGCAAAATTAATAGAAGAATATTAAAGTTTTGCAGCGTGGTTTTCATAAATGACGAATAAAATAGGGGGTGGCAATAAGCGTGCTACTATCTGATTTACTTACGTGGCTGTCAATCTGTATTTATGAAGTAATTGATAGCAAAGCGATTTAAATTAAATACTTTTTAGTCAAAATAATCTGTAGCAAATCGATGGAGATTTGGTCGATATTAAATCGTAAAAATCCACGATTCCTCCTTAATTAGCACTTTTTGAAATGATATGTTAATAGGGATGGTATTTTGAGAATGACTTAGAGATGATCAAGCTTAAAATCTGTACTTACTTTAATTGATCTTCCACCTATCTTTTTGAAAAATTGACTGTTTCTGGAACGGAATGAACAGCCATGTTATCTAAGTTTTTTATTCATCGTCCCATCTTTGCTGGTGTTTTAGCAATTATCGTCATGGCTGTTGGCTTACTCGCGGTATTAAACTTACCGGTAGAGCGATATCCAGATATTGCGCCACCACGTATCACTGTCGCAACGAGTTATAGTGGTGCAGATGCACAAGCTGTAGAAGATAGTGTTACCCAAGTATTAGAACAACAAATTAAAGGGATTGATCACTTACTTTATTTTAGTTCTAGTAGTGACGCTAGCGGTAATAGTCGGATCAGTCTGTTTTTTGCACAAGGTACTGATCCAGATCAAGCACAGGTTCAAGTGCAAAACGCAATTAATGGTGCCATTAACCGTCTACCGGAAGATGTACAACGACAAGGGGTAACCGTTCGAAAATCTCTGAGTGATTCATTTATGGTGATAGGATTGGCAGATTCATCTGGACGTTCTACCAATATTGATATTTCAGACTATTTAACCAATCACTTTGAATTAAATTTGAGTCGTATTGAAGGGGTGGGCGAAATCAGTGTGTTTGGTTCACAATATGCGATGAGAATTTGGTTAGATCCAAAAAAGTTACAACAATACCAACTAAGTGTCAGTGAAGTTAGAACAGCTTTAGAAAGTCAAAATGCGCAAGTGGCTGCTGGGGCCATTGGACAGCTCCCTAGTACCGAAGATCAATATTTAAATGCAAGAGTGACTTCAGGCTCCTTGTTACAAACACCTGAGCAATTTGAACAAATTATTATAAAAGCCCATGGAGATGGCAGTTTAGTTTACTTAAAAGATATTGCGCGTATTGAAGTGGGGGCAGAAAACTATCAAGTGTTTAACCGTTTAAATGGCTACCCAGCTTCTGGATTATCGGTATCGTTAGCTGTGGGTGCCAACGTGATGCAAACGGCTGATCTTATTTATCAAGAAGTAGAACGAATTAAGAAGGATTTACCCGAGGGATATATCGTCGTTTATCCTCGGGATGATACGCCATTTGTTAAAGAGTCAATGTCTCAAGTATTAGCGACCTTGATTGAAGCGATCATTTTAGTGGTTTTGGTGATGTTCCTGTTTTTACAGAATTGGCGAGCAACGCTGATTCCCGCGGTTACAGTTCCTGTTGTGATTTTAGGAACCTTTGCTGTGCTCGCAGTTTTAGGGATGAGTATTAACACCTTGACTTTATTTGCCATGGTGTTAGCGATTGGTTTACTCGTCGATGATGCGATAGTGGTAGTTGAAAACGTTGAACGTATCATGCATGAGCAAAAGTTGGATGCTAAACAAGCCAGTATTCAATCCATGCAAGAGATCAGTGGAGCATTGGTTGGTATCACTTTAGTGTTGACCGCCGTATTTATTCCAATGTCGTTTTTTACAGGTGCGACGGGCATTATTTATCGTCAGTTTTCGATTACTTTAGTCGCAGCGATGTCTTTATCCTTATTGGTTGCTTTAATTTTGACACCTGCCTTATGCGCAATTCTTTTAAAACAGCAGCATCAAAAAGCAAAGTGGGCTCAAAGCTTTGAGCGAGGGTTAGATCGGGTTAGGGCTGCTTATCTAGCGCTTGCAAAAAAAGCAATTCAGGTAAAGTCGGTGGCGATTATTTCATTTATCGTGTTAATCAGTGCCTTTGCTTGGGTTTATCGCGAATTACCGACCAGCTTTTTACCACAAGAAGATCAAGGCCTTTTAGGGGTACAATTCCGTCTCGCAGAAGGGACTCCCATGAGTCAAACTCAACTTGTGGGTCAGCAGATTTCAGATTACTTTTTGAGTGAGGAAAAAGATAATCTCAATGGCATTATGGTGATTCATGGTCGTAATTTTTCAGGTACAGGGCAAAATCTTGGACAAGCTTTTGTATCTTTAAAACATTGGGATGAACGTCAGGGAAGTGAAAATAGTGCACAAGCGATTCGTGCACGGGCAATGAAACATTTTGCACAAAACAATCAAGCAAGAATCATGGTGGTTATGCCTGCTGTAATTCGTGGCTTAGGTAATTCCGATAAAATTGATTTTTGGCTACAAGATACTCAGGGAATGGGGCGGGATAATTTATTAACCTCATTTAGAGAGTTACAACAACAAGGTAATGCACTAGAGAGTATTGAAAATCTAGATAAAAAAACCAATGATGATCAGGCAGTTTTAAACCTTCAAATTGATCATCGCGCGGCGATGTTGCATGACTTAAATGTGAGTGAAATTAATCGAACGATTTCGACAGCGTGGAGTGGCAGTTATATTAATGACTTCATTGATCGTGGCCGAATTAAGCGTGTTTATTTACAAGGTGACGCACCGTATCGCTCAAAACCAGAAGATTTGGGCTTTTGGCATGTAAAAAATGCACAAGGTCAAATGATCCCATTTACCCAGTTCAGTCAAGTGTCTTGGCAAGGTGCACCGCCATCCTTACAACGTTTTATGGGCTATCCTTCGATTGAGTTAGAAGCTGATTCAGCGAGTGGTTTTAGTAGTGGTCAAGGCATGCAAGCCTTGACAGAACTTGCAAATAATATGCCTGGTATTGACTTGGCATGGAGTGGTTTATCTTATCAAGAGCAACAGTCTAGTAATCAAGCAATTTGGTTATACGTGATTTCTATTGCCTTCATTTTTCTATGTTTGGCTGCTTTATATGAAAGCTGGTCGATACCATCTGTGGTGATGGCTGCAATTCCATTAGGGATCGGTGGAACAATTTTGTTTAGTTATTGGTTTGGTTTCGCCAATGATATTTATTTCCAAATTGCTTTGCTGACGACCATAGGACTGTCCTGTAAAAATGCCATTTTAATGGTTGAGTTTGCTGCGAGTTTACAACAGCAAGGAAAATCTTTATTGGATTCGGCTTTGCGTGCTGCGGGGTTAAGATTACGTCCAATTTTAATGACATCGATTGCCTTTGGCGCAGGGGTAATTCCATTAATGTTTTCAACGGGAGCAGGGGCTTTGAGCCGCCAAGCAATCGGTTATAGCGTTTTTGGAGGTGTTGTATTTGGTACGATATTAGTACTTATTTTTATTCCATTAATGTATGTGCTGATTCGCTCTATTTTTAAAGCCAATACTGTTATTCAACATTAAATTGCTAAAAATGTCATATTTGATGAACGTCGTTTAGATTGAAACAAAATAAGACATATTTCATAGAGATAGGGCTTGAGCCATTGGGTTCAAGCCTTTATTATTCATGCGCCGTATAAACGGTTCAATTGAGAGTTTATCTAAAAAATGGACACACAGAGTTGTAGGTCTCGATCAAGTACTTACTACCTTAAATATTCCCTAAATACGCTAGGTTTTTACGCGCACGATTAATTATGTCTGCGACCTAGCCGAATGTGTTTGGGCTAGGAGATTCGCATGTCAAGAAATGAATTAATCACACTACTCAACGAAACTGTTGCAAACCATCACCTCGATCAAGCACTCGCTTTACTCAAAGGTGTTCCCTCTGCCGACTTGGCTGAATTATTACAACAAATGATCCCAAGCTATGCAGCTTATTTGCTCGAGCATTTACCACAACGTGCCTATATTTTTGCGGAGTTCCCTGCGAAACAGCAAATGCTGATCGCACAAGAAATGCCTCGTCAAGTACTGGCAAAGATTGTAAGTGAAATGCCATCCGATGATCGTGCTGACTTGTTTAAACGCTTAGATCCGAGTGAACAGGAAACTCTATTACCCGCATTAGCCCAAGCTGAAAGAGAAGACATCCGCCGTCTTGCAGATTATGTCGAAGGCACAGCGGGGGCGATCATGTCTTCGGATTATGTGACGCTAAAACCTGAATTTACTGTTGCTCAAGCAATAGAGGCATTACGCAAGGATGCCCCAGACGCGGAAACGATTTATCAGGCTTATATTATTGATGAACAACGGCATCTGATCGGTGTTGTGTCTTTGCGTGAATTGGTTTTGGCACAACCAGAAACACGAGTTGCACAGTTGATGGTACGTGATGTGATTAGTGCGCGTGTTGATGACGATCAAGACCACATTGCTAAAATTATGGCGCGTTATGATTTGCTTGCTTTACCGATTGTGGATGCACAACAAGCTTTGGTGGGGATTATTACTTACGATGATGCAATGGATGTTGCCAGTGAAGAAGCAACAGAAGATTTCTTAAAAGTAGGGGCTGTCAATGCAACCACTAAACTAAGTATAAAGTCCGCACCTATCTTACAGTTGTATCAGAAACGCGTTTTTTGGTTGGTTTTTTTAGTATTTGGTAGTCTGTTATCGGGTATCGGAATCGCGCATTATGAAGATGTCATTGCGCAACATCTTGTTTTGGTGTTTTTCTTACCACTTTTAGTTGGGAGTGGGGGAAATGCAGGATCTCAGTCATCAACATTGATGGTGCGAGCATTGGCAACAGGTGATGTGCAATTTAGAGATTGGTTTTATTTATTAGGTCGAGAAAGTTTAGTCGCGTTATGCTTAGGTGGAACGATGGCAATTGCTGTTTCACTCCTTGGTTATGTACGTGGTGATGCATTAGTTGCATTGGTTTTGGCATTTAGTATGGTTGGAATCGTACTCATGGGATGCTTGATTGGTATGAGTCTGCCTTTTATTTTAAATCGATTTGGTTTTGACCCTGCTAGTGCATCTGCGCCTTTGGTTACTTCGATTTGTGATGCAATGGGAGTATTGATCTATCTCTTTATTGCATCGATGATTTTGTTCTAATTACAGAACAAAATATACCGAAAAAATTGATATGCTAATTTATCATCAATAGAACTATGTATCTTAGGCTGACTGAATGACCCAACAAAAAAAACTAACGCAACAGCAGGCGATTGCAGTAGAGCGTGATTTAGCAAAATTTGCCAACACCATGGATAGTTTGGTGCGTATCCCATTTACTAAACAAGGGGTGGGTGCCGATGCCGCATTGAGTACCATTCCCTTTGCAGGTGACATCGCAGGATTTATTTTAACGCTCTATGCATTTAAAAAAGCCAGAGAGGTTGGTGTTCCGCAACATAAATTGAATGGAGTGGTGAAGCTGGCAATCTTGGATATGCTTGTTGGTTTTGTCCCGATCGTCGGGACAATTTTTGATGTGTTTATCCGTCCTAGCCGCAAGACCTTAGACATCGTACATGATCATATTCGTGAAGAATATCAGGTGCGAAGTGATATCCATGTGGTGCATCCTTTTTTACATGAAGCATTAGAACAAAAGCAAAAAACTTCAGCATTTTGGCGTAACCCTATTGTGAGTTGGATCTGGTTGCGGATACCTGATTTATTGGGCATTGCCATTCTTATTTTATTGGTGGTCGCTGTATGGGCTGGATTTAGTTTTTTATGGCAATGGTATCAATCCTTTCATTGAGCGAGATACTCATAAAAAAACAAAGCCTCCATATAGGAGGCTTTGTTTTTGAATCTGTTTGATTTAATGAACATTCAATTGTTTGAGCGCAGCAACACGTTGCTCAATACTTGGGTGAGTTTGGAATAAAGCAGCTAAGCTAAAGCCTTGTTCCTTACCTTCCGTAATTGCAAATGCTTTCATTTCTTTTGGCATTTGATCTGGCATTTCTGACTCAGCTTGTAAGCGAAGCAGTGCAGAAATCATGGCATCTTTACCTGCTAAACGAGCACCAGCTTCATCTGCACGATATTCACGTTGACGAGAGAACCACATTACGATTGTGGATGCTAAAATACCAAACACAATATCTAATACGATGGTAATAGCGAAATAAGCAAGACCAGGTGCTTCCCCATCTTCACGACCAAAGACATTACGGTCGATAAAGTCACCTGCAACACGCGCAAAGAACATAACGAAGGCATTGACTACACCTTGAATCAAGGCAAGTGTAACCATGTCACCGTTCGCAACGTGTCCGATTTCGTGTGCAAGTACTGCACGAAGTTCATCTTTGTTCATGCGTTCTAATAGACCTGTCGAAACAGCTACTAGTGCGTCATTTTTATTCCAACCAGTTGCAAATGCATTTGATTGATAAGATGGGAAGATCCCCACTTCAGGCATTTTAATACCTGCACGTTGAGATAATTGAGAAACTTCTTGCAACAACCACGCTTCAGCCTGATTACGAGGTGCATTCGGGTCGATTAATTCAGTCCCAGTGGTTTTTTTAGCCATCCACTTTGACATGAAGAGGGAAATAAATGAACCCACCATACCAAAGACAAAACAGAAGACTAATAGGTTGCCTAGATTTAAGCCACCCGCACTACGGTAACTACCGACACCGAAGAGTGACAAAATAATGCCAGCTACAACCAGTACCGCGAGGTTGGTTAGCAAGAACAAACCAATCCGCATCATTGAGAAAACCCTCTTATAAAGAAAAAGTGATCTGATTTATAAATATAAATCATCCCC
This sequence comes from Acinetobacter sp. ATCC 27244, assembly GCF_000156555.1. Taxonomy (NCBI): domain Bacteria; kingdom Pseudomonadati; phylum Pseudomonadota; class Gammaproteobacteria; order Moraxellales; family Moraxellaceae; genus Acinetobacter; species Acinetobacter sp. ATCC 27244. The sequence goes on along the minus strand of NZ_GG665953.1, from coordinate 14,661 downwards.
ATAATATGCAGGCTGAACCCTAAAAATTCAAGAAAAAAATGGATGGAATTGTATTTCAGTATTAAAACGATGAATGAATGAAGAAACAACAACTTAAAATCATTTTAATGCACTAAATAAGTACACATTATGAAGATGTATCGTTGTTTTAATGTACAGTTTAATCACTCAATCGTATGTGTGCAGATGCTGAGGCATTTGCAGTCGAATAGGTGCCCGCAGGTGCATCTGTAAATGTTCCGTCTGCCAGTGTAATAATTTGACGGTTATATTGTTTTGGGGCGGGGCTGCTAGTGGATAGATTACTTGGTAAGTCAGCATTTGAATAACTGACGGATTGTGCCATCAATGCATTATTCGTCGTCACACTGCCTAGACCAGAAGCATACAAGTTTTGATAACGGCTGGTTACGCGACGTACATAATCTTGCGTTTCACGAAAAGGTGGAATACCACCATACTTATCGACATTACCTTCGCCCGCATTATAGCCAGCTAGTGCGAGTTCGGTATTGCCATTAAAACGTTTTAATAACCAGCTTAAATAGCGAGCACCAGCAAAAATATTTTGTTGTGGGTCATATGCATCACTAACATTAAATCGTCGAGCGGTTGCAGGCATTAATTGCATTAAGCCTTGGGCACCTACTGGGGAACGCGCGCGGACGTTAAATCCCGACTCAGTATGCATGACTGCTTTAATTAATCCTTCAGATACACCGTGTTGTTGCGCTGCTTGTCTAATCAGATGATCAAAAGCATTTCTATTACGATTATAGCTGGGAAGCACAGAGGCCTCAGTTTTACCCCAATTGCTATAGGTGTGAATATTACTGTCAGGATAATAAGTCGCTTTAACGACTTTCAAATGGCTATATTCTGCTTTCTTCTTGTTGGTGAGTAAGGTTGTACCGTTAGTATCTTTGAATTGATAAATGGTTTGCCCTGCATGAACATGTGCAGAGTTATAAAAAAAAACGATTGTCCCCAAACAGAAGGTCATTAAATACGTTATTTTGTTCATCGTTATAATATTCACAAATAGATGAGCTTTAATTCCTTAGCGCAGTGTAACAAAAAAATGCAAAAAATGGAGTTTTAATACAATTTTTTTTATTTTGCTGTCTAACAAAAAATCAAGTCATTTTGTTCGAATGTTCAGCAAAAAAAAATTTAATTTTTTTTTAAAATTGAAGTATTGACTTATATAAGCTATTGATTATTAATGCTTAAAATAACTGGTCAAAAAATGATCAATTTAATCAAAAGCCTTATTATCTGATCAAAACAGTTTGTCAATAGCTAAGAAATCCACAATTTTATCCACAGTTTTTGTGGAAAACTGTGGAAAAGTTTGAAATATAAGCAATCTAGGCAATTTTTATAATTTTTGATCAGAATTTTACCAGTATGAAATCTGAATATGACGATAGAAAGAAATTGAAAAATTCTTTTGGTGCGGTTTTTTTCGAATTCAGATAAAATCTCGCAGTGTTTTTGTTTATGAGTTAATCACGTCTATGTACGCGCCAGTGGAGTCCAACCAAGGATTTAATTTCAAGCCAGAACTTCCAACCAGTTCGGCCTATTATCGCCTGTTGAAAAAACTGCGTCGCCAAGTGGGGCATGCAATTCGTGATTATAAAATGATCGAGGATGGCGATAAAGTCATGGTGTGTGTGTCTGGTGGTAAAGACAGCTACACCTTACTTGATATTTTGTTGCAGTTTAAACGTATCGCACCGATTAATTTTGACATTGTTGCGGTCAATCTTGACCAAAAACAACCTGGTTTCCCAGAAGATGTTCTTCCACGTTATATGGAAGAAAATAATATTCCATATTACATTTTGGAAAAAGACACTTATACCATTACCAAGCGATTGACGCCTGAAGGTAAGACCTATTGTGCAGTCTGTTCTCGTTTACGTCGTGGTTCGCTGTATGGTTTTGCACAAGAGATTGGCGCAACTAAGGTGGCATTAGGTCATCATCGTGATGACATTATGGCAACATTTTTCTTAAATTTATTCCATGGTGGGAGTTTAAAGGCGATGCCGCCTAAGCTTCTTTCATCAGATAAAAAGAATATCTTAATTCGCCCTTTAGCGTATGTTGAAGAAAAAGATATTATTAAATACGCAGAAATGCGTAAGTTTCCAATTATCCCGTGTAATTTGTGTGGTTCTCAAGAAAACCTGCAACGCGCTATAATCAACGATATGTTGCGTGAGTGGGATAAGCAATATCCAAAACGTCTACACAGCATTTTCGGTGCTTTACAGAACGTATCACCGTCACAATTGGCTGACCGCGAATTATTTGATTTTGAAGCTTTAGATGGGCAGCGTGAGTTTGATCTCAAAGATCCTGAAGAGCTGAAAAATCGTCTCGATGTGGTTAATTTAAGTTTTGCAGCTGATTAAAATGTAAAAATTTTTAAAAGGCACTTTGTTAAGTGCCTTTTCTTTATAATTTTTTTAAAATTTGGATCCTACGTACAAAAAATCATAGCCTAAAATAAAATATACGTGCTATAACATGGCACGAGCAAATTGCTTCATGTGATGTTGTCTGGATAGATAACACAAGAAATTGAACAAATACATTTGAGGAATAATCATGGCTGCATTTTTAACTGATGATTGGTTTGCAACAGTCGATAAACTTACTGCTGAAGCAGGTGATTTAAACTTACCACCAGCGCTTGCGAATTTAGCGATTAACTTAGTTGTAACAGATGCAGCTGGTAATACTGAGCTAGCTCTTGATGCTGGTAAGATCCAAAAAGGTTTGTCTTCAAATGCTAAAACAACTTTAAATATGGATGCTGAGACTTTACGCAAAGTATTCTTAGAGTTTGACATGGCTGCTGCAATGCAAGCATTCATGACAGGTAAAATCAAAGTCCAAGGTGATATGTCTCAATTAATGGCATTGCAAACTGCAAAACCAAGCCAAGAGCAAAAAGATTTATTAAAAGAGTACTTGAGCAAACTGCTTAAGTGATCAGCAAAAAAAA
>NZ_GG665953.1:0-11530 GCF_000156555.1 Acinetobacter sp. ATCC 27244 | reverse complement strand
TAAGCTTTTTTTTGCTTTAGACATTGATCAAGTTACTGGTCTTGATATGTTCTAAATAGGTACGAATACGTTTTACGTATTGCACGGCTTGTTTATAACGACCATTTCGAGCTTGGTTACGCTGTAAATAATCATATAAGTTCACCCATTGGTTAGGATCTTTTCCTTGGGCTTGGATACGCTTCTGAATTTGTCCGACTGCTCCAGGCCCCATATTGTACGCTACAAGCGCATACCAATTACGGTCGGGATAAGGGACATGTGCAAACTGATCCAGCATCAAGTCATAATACTTTGCACCACCTTGAATGCTCTGTACAGGATCAGTGCGATTGGTTACACCCATTGCTCTCGCCGTGTTATTGGTGAGCATCATAATCCCACGTACACCTGTTGGTGAAACAGAGGTCGGTTTTAGATAGGATTCCTGATAACCAATGGCGGCCAATAGATGCCAGTCTAGATTGTATTTAGAAGCACTTTGCTTAAAACTTGCCTTATAAATAGGCAAACGCTGATTCAAGTCTTTTTGAATGATAGACCATGACTCTGGCTTAACCACATTACGATTATAAAAGGAAGCAAGTTGTTGGGTCGTGCCTAGTTGTTTACTTTGGCACACAAAACCGCTGGCAGTAAGTGTTAAAGGATCATCAGCTTGTTTAAACACCCAATTTAATTGGGGGTTTAAACCATTACTACTTAAACTTGCTTGATCACCACAACTTGCTGAGAATGAAACCAATTGTTTCTTTTCAATATCTGCAATTGTTGAAGTGGTCATTGCGAAATTGGCTTTGCCTTGTGCAATCCATTTCAATGCAGTTGCATTGTCTGGGACTGTTTTAAAATCAAGTTTTACATTTAAGCTTTGTGCATAGTTACGTGCTAAATCGTAACCAAAGCCATGTAAGAATTGATCTTCTTTAAATACGATGGTTGGGTTTTCTACGGCAACCACAGTTAAAACATTTTTTGCTACAACAGTATTGTACTGGTGAGATTTTTCTGCGCTTAAGCTATTGAAGGGAATAATTACAACACCTAATGCTAAAGCTTGAAACGGGAGTTTAGAAGATAAAGAGTTAAGGCTAGGCCTAGACCCAGAACTTGAATTACTGTGCATGTTGTCTCCGCTACAGGTAATTTATGCCCTAAAAGTTCAGCAAAACGATGCCTTAACTTTTAAAAGTTGATAAATTCAATAAGGGTGGGCAAGTCATGACGTCATTCAAAATGACATTGGGTTAATCGGGAAAATGATGTAGATGTTACACATCATTCACAAAGTGTATAAAAAATAAACAAAAAACTAACTTAGGGGCGCATAATAAGCGTCCAAAAACAGATTGTCAAATTTTGAGCAAGAAATAAATGATAAATACATCACAAACACATGATTTAAAAAAGAATAAAATTTATACACTTTAGTGATGGTGAAATAAGGAATACAATGCAAAAACTTGTAAACAGATTGTTATCTTCACGTATTTTCAACTTATGAAATCAAATTTAATTACCCGTACGGGCCATGATTTATTGGTCGCAGAACTAAAGAGACTCTGGCATGATGAACGCCCCGAAATCACTAAAAAAGTGAATTGGGCTGCGAGTTTAGGCGATCGCTCTGAGAACGCTGATTATCAATACAACAAACAATTGCTCAGGAAAATTGATCGACGAGTACGCTATCTTGGTAAACGTTTAGAAGAGTTAAAAATTGTAGACTATGTTCCTGAACAAGAGGGAAAGGTTTACTTCGGGGCTTGGGTCGAGATCGAAAATGAAGCGGGTGAACAAAAAATTTTGAGAATTGTTGGTGTTGATGAGATTTATGATCATCATCCTCAACATATTTCGATTGAATCACCCATGGCGCGTGCATTATTAACTAAACAAGTTGATGACGAGGTTGAAGTGCATACCCCATTGGGCAAAAAGGTTTGGTATATCAACTCAATTCGTTATGAAAAATAGAAAATCTATAAAAATTCAGCTTGTTGAGTTTATTTTGAGCATTCAGTTTATAAATTTGAATAAAAGGTTTGCCAACTTGCACTTTTATTTATATGATAGCCGCCATTGGAAGCGTGGCAGAGCGGTTTAATGCACCGGTCTTGAAAACCGACGAGGGTGTGAGTCCTCCGTGAGTTCGAATCTCACCGCTTCCGCCAAATATCTGAAAGGGAATCAAACACATAGTTTGATTCCCTTTTTCTTTGGCACAATTTTGGCACTATTCGAAATTTTAGCAATCTCTTCTTTGTTCTTATCTGAATTAATCCACTTCGCATAACGCTTCATGAGCATCACCAGACTATGACCCAACTGTGAAGCCACATAGACTGGATTGAGTCCATTCATTAAGCATACAGTCGCATATGTATGACGAGTGTTATAGGCAGGGCGATAGCGTATGCCGTTTGCTTTCAATGCAGCCACAAACTTTTCACTCAATGATTTTTGCGTAGTAAATTCCTCGCCAGTTTCATCACAGATAAATACATGCTCATATTTGAGGTAGGTTAGTAATCTGAGTTGTTGAAATGCCTCGAAAGCAAAATCATTTAAATCTACAAATCTAGCTTTATTTGTTTTAGTGGTTTCCTGCTGAACGCCGTTCACACGACCTTTATTGATGTGGATCTGTTTATTTAAAAAATCTACATCCTGCCAAGTGAGCGCGATAATTTCTGATGGACGGCAACCTGTCCAGAATGCCACCACAAAGTACCAATACACAGTTGGGTAGTCTGCAAGATATTTCTCTCTTAACCAGTTCAGTATTCTTTCCCTTTCAATTTCATTAAATGGATCAGGTTCAGTTTCCTGCGTTTTCTGATTCTTTAATCGATCACATGGATTCTTATCAATAATCTCATCATCATTGGCTAACTCGAATGCGCCGCGTAATGGAATCAAAGCATCATTTCGAGTCTTCGCTGAAGACCATTCACGTCCATTCACCGCGCTACGCAACATTTGGCTGCTGATCGTATTAATTGGCATGTCAGCAAATAATGGCATCCACAGCCGTTCCAAAATTGATAGATATTTTTTCTTGGTGCCGTGCTTATGATCTGAAAGGTTATAAAGGTATTCTTGGGCATACTGAGCAAATGTCGGGCCATGTGACGCTGGCAATGATTCTTGCGCAGCGTCAGCTTTTTTGAAGGGTTTGACCGTAACCGCTTCGATATCCTCGATTTTTAATATCCCGTATTTAGCCTTGTTTACAAAATCTTCTCTAATCTTAGCCGCCTTACTGAAGTTGGCTGGTGTGTCAGTAAGCGCGAGGGTGAACCACTCGCGCTTACCGTTCCATTTAAAGTTAATCTGTATTTTTCCCGATCTTGCTCGTGTGCCAGTTGGTAGACCTGTGCGGCTTGTTCGACCCATGCGTTGTAACCTTTTAAGCTATATAAAATTTTACGAGCAGACACTTTTACCCAGACTTTTCCCTCATCCCATATTGGACGTAGGTTTTTTAAGTTCGAGATCTGTTCGCCCGTGAGTTCGCAAAACTTATCAGCGGTGACCCAGTCAACGAGTTCAAAATGTTTATTCATTGTTGAACCTCCGCATTCTTATTCGAAAGTCTTGCTACAGTTTTTGTATATCTAATAATTAATTTTATTAGATAAAGATCTATAATCATTTTGACCTCTTCAATTTTTAATACAGTTGAAGAAAGCCTTGTTGTCTTAAAATCCTCATTTTGGTAATTAGGATCTGAAGAGTAAAACAAGTTTCTATACTTTGAAAGCTAGCATATTTTTTTATTTAAAAATGATTTTGGTGTAAAAGATCAAAAAATAGGTTTATTTCCTAAGCTAATTTTATGTTTATTATGATAGTAATTAATCTTTTGTATGATCGAGGTTGTTTTTAAAATTTGATGTTGGGGTTTTAAACTTGAGAGTGTTCGGTTTTTAATATTTAAAGGCCGTTTTTTTTATTTTTAGATAAATATTTCATTGGATTAAGATTAATTTATATTGAATTTTAATGCATAGTTTGTCTCTGTGGGATTATTTTTTACTAATTTTATAGATTTTTTATTGTTGAGATAATTTATTCAGTATTTTTTAACTAAGTTTATGTTTTTAAATTATATTTTATAATTATTTTCTTTGGATATTTATCCTTTGGTAAGGTTTTTTTAGTTATTCTTTGATGATTATAATAATCTTGATCTTTATAAAATTTAATATAACACTTAATAGTCTAAAGTACATTAAATATGATTTTAACCGGTCGAGCCAGATTACCCATGTCCGTACAAAATCACAACAAAAGTTGTGATTTTGTACGAATGGGATCTGGTTGGCTTGCAGCCAAACCGCTACTTTTAATGGGGTGTTTTAAATTTTTAGAGTAACTATTTATTCTAAATAAAAAATATTCTTATTTTTATCAAAAAACACTTTTTTTATTTTAAAAAGTATTATAGCTTAAAAATAGATTGATGGTTTTTTGGATATTTTATGGTGAGTGTAAATTTTGTTAATAAATCAAAAAGATTAAGTCGGCTTGAATTACGTTTAAATGATTTGGAGCTAGATTTAATTAAAAAATCAGCAAAGATATTAAATAAAACCACAAGCGATTTTATTCGGTTTTCCGTGAATCACTATATTCAAAATATTTTGAATGTTGATCAATCTGCAATTCGTGAATCGCATGTCGTTGCCAAGCAAGTATCCCATCGCGGAGTGGAAGAAGATAGCAAAAGTATTGCATTCCAACTTGCAAAAATTGGCAATAATCTCAATCAGATTACCCGTGCAATTCACATTAGCAACAAAATCGGAAAGCCAATTGACTTGCTTCGAACTTATCTACTTGTCGAAGACTTTTTAAAAAAAATCTATCAACTTTATCCACTTCCTTGTGCTCCGTCACTGCATCGTTCTGATGAAACTGTTCAGCGCCGACATCAGCATATTGAACAAAAATATCTCGCCGATTTATTGCGACAAATGCAAGTCGTTGGAGACGGTGAACTTGAATCAGTTTCAGACGCTGATCTTTCTGATGACCATATAGAAATTTAATTTTATTTCCTTTTTTATTTTAAACGGGAGGGTAGTTCATGTTGATTAAGATGTTGAGGCATGGAACGGGCAGTGCAGCACGTGCAGCGGCCTATGTCCTCGATGAAAAGGATCACATGAATATTGTACGTCCGCATGTCGAAGTGCTCTGCGGCGATCCACATCTCTTTGCAAAAATTGCAGACAGCTCTCCTTATAAGCATAAATACACGTCTGTTGTCATTGCCTTTGCAGAAGAAGATCGACCGACTAGTGTTGAAATTAAAGATGTTCTGAAGCAATTTGAAGAGCTTGCATTTTCGGGTTTAGAACCTGACCAATATCATATGACGGCTGTTTTGCATCAGGAACCAAACGGTTCAAAACATATTCATATACTTGTGCCGAGACTTGAACTTCGATCGGGACGGTCGATGAATATCTCACCTCCTGGCAGGTTCCAAAAGCATTTTCATATGTTGCAAGACAAGCTGAATTTCGAATACGGTTGGGCAGATCCGAATGATCCCGACCGTGCAAGATTTACAAAAAAAGGTCATGAGACGTATTTGCAATCTGCACTAAAAAAGGTTGGAAAAGATCGAGAGAATTATAAACAGTACATTGAAAACCTGTATTTAAAACTTTTATACATATCATTGAAACAACTAGAAAAAAAACATGCTCAAGTAATTCCGTCCGAACTTTTAGTCAGAAACCGTGATGACTTTATGCAGTTTGTATTAAACAACAAGCTGGCAAATGAAGTAGTCAAAATTCGAGAAAAACAGTTCAGCCTAGTTCCACCTTTCGGCAAAAAACCTATTTATTTTCAAGGAGAAATCTATGAAAAACAATTCAACATCGAAAAATGTTCAAGAACAATTCGAGAGCGTATCAAATCTCTTGAACAAGTTCGAACAGCAGATCGAGAACGTGGAAACGATGAGCAGCGAACAGTTAATCAGATTTCAAAATACACTCGAACGCCTAGTGCACAACTTAGAGATCGAGCAGAACAAGCTTTACAAGGAGCTCGACAAGCAAGAGCAGATTACAACAGACAGCGTTATGCGACTGTTACAGCACAAGAAGAACGAGACCCAGATTTTAATCGAAGGATTGAAATCATATCGAGGAGACTTGAAGCAGAATATCAGCAATATTCAAATGACGCTGTTATCGCATCTCAACGAAATCAATACGATAATGCAAAAGCATCTTCAGCAGAGCAAAGTCCAACTACAACAAACGATCGAAGACAATCAGAATCTGATCAAAACCCAGATTCAGAACAATACTCAGGAAGTCTCACAAATATTAGAAGACCAGAAGGAACAGTTGCAACAGCAAGTAGATCAGGCATTAACTCAGTCGATCACTTACAACCCGAAATTGATTCTAAAAATGTTCATTCTCATGGCGCTTGGAATGTGGCTGCTGAATATTTTAACAATATTACCCGCGAACTATTATTTCACACAGCCGATCTTAACCAAAAACGAGACCGAAATTTTGACGGACGGCAGGGGCAATCGTTTCCGAGCAATTACTTCTCCGAAATGGATCGATTGCAATACTCTGAATTTGAACAAAAAAATGGTTCATCCGACGGAACCGAATATTCATCTGACATTTCCATGCATCGTGGAGAAATAAGTCATGAAAGAACAGCAACAAACGACTATTCAACACCACAACGGCAGCGACACACAGCAGATGATTTTGGATTTACTCGAACAAATGAGTTTAGCTTTGACGCCATCCTCGCTGAGTACTATGCAAGGCTTGCAAGAAAACGTCGAGAAGATGAAAAAAAGGCTCAGCGTGATCGAGCATTACGAGCAGAGCAACAGAGACGACATGAACAAGATCTTGAAAATCTTAGGCTTCAGCAATCCGTCAGACTTGAGCCAGGCCGAGATCAGTTTATTTCAGAATATTGGATTGATGATCAAAGAGTTACAATCGAGGCAGGAAAAATTAGAACAGTTAGAGCAACAGCAGCAGTTACAGCATCAGAAAGAGCAGCGACTTCAAGAACAGAGCATGTTATGCGCAACACAGATCAACAAACTACAGCTCTTAACAACCAGCTTGATCAAGCGCTTCGATGTTCTAGAGAAGCAGGAGACGAATTTGAAACAGTTGCAATTGCAACAGCAACTACAAATCAAAGACTTAAACGAGATGATGTTGAATTGTATTCAGAGTATGAGCAATTTAAACAAAATATGCGTCGACTTAGAGAACAAGCAGATGCAGATCAGGAGCATGCAGCAACAATGCAACAGCAATACCAATATAATAGAGAGCATTCAGCAGAACTTACAGCAACAATACTGCAACTTGCAAAGTTCGTTGAAGAAATTGTCAGGTTGATCATGAACTTAATTGCTACCATGCTGGGGCAGCAATATAACATTCAACGTCAACCACAAGTTGACTCTAAACAGCAGAAATCAAATGACGATGGTCCTGAATTTTAAGCAATCACTTTTAAACATAAGAGTTGTATTTATTTTAGCGTTGCTACTGTCACTGATTGCATTCAACGTTATTTCTGTTTAATCGATAATCACGCAGTCGATTTATACAGTGCACAGTAGCAAGCTAAAAATTCATTAATAATTAAGCGAGTTAAATAGAACGGATTCCCAAAACACGTTGTGCCCGTTCAAGCATCTTTTGACGTTGGTGTGTTCGGAATGCCCACAATGAAGACAAATTACTCTTTTGATTGAGTTTGGCAACTTCGAGAATTTGTTTATCAGTCATTTCATACATACACTGACGAATGATTTGATGTGCTTGTTCGAGCTCGTTGAACAAGGAATTTGCAGTATCAACCGCAATATAAAGATTTGCCAATGTTTGGCGTTGCGGATTTGAAATAGATTTGCCTAGTTCAACAATGAGTTGAGAAGCTTGTTTTTTAGGTGTGCAAGTGTTTGCACCATGAAGAATTACGTTCATAGTCTTTCCTTTCGATAAGTTTTAACACTTACCCCCAACACTTTCCTACGGTGATGGTGGTAGCTTTAGCAGGGGTAGGAAATACCGCTCGAAAGGTCACGGCCAGCCAATGGCTGCCCTGCAAAGCTACCATAAAGGCTGCTTAAACAGTAGGCAAAAAAATAGCCGCTAGTGCGACATTGATTTGCACCTTTCGATAATATCAGGTTCCTACGCCTGAACACAGATTTTGCTGTGTAAAACTAGGTTAGCTGGGTATACCTTAACCTGTCAACGATCCCGTATGATATTTTTACATATCTTAACATTAAATAATTAATTGATTATACTGAAGAAATATTAAATTTCTGACGGCTGGAAAACTTTTTATTAAAAGTATATATGGACGGCTATGTCAGCCTAATATTTATAAGAATAAATAGTAGGCTTATCCATAAAATCAAAATAACCACCTTGATGGGCTGAATTTTACTTAAGTAAAATTCAGCCACTTAACTTTCTCCGTCCGAGTTGTTTGTCTAGATTTTAATGGTAGTGAAATTGACTAAAGCGCTGGATAAAATTAATATGGGCTCGCTGGTCTACATTGCCAGCGGGTTTTAGCAGACCCTTCGTAAACAAAGAAAGAATATAAAGTTTGACTTTATATTCTGCTGTACCCACTCGTCCCTCTTTTCTCTATGGTAGGGCGGAAGGGGGACGTCTTTGTACGTGCTGGTTTCTTTGTTTACCAGTCTGCTAACCCTCTTTCGTTCTGCCACCATTATTTAGCAGTAATTTGGTAGAACTTCTTTTTAAACAAAGGAGCTTCTTATGCTGTATCTATCTTTTCTCATTTGTGTCTCGCCACCTGTTCAACCTTGTTGTGCTTTTCAACGAGGACTATACGGCTAATTTAATTTTTAGGCTGTATTAAAAAACTTTTTAACAAGAACAATCCAACGGTGGATGGCTAAATCACGCCTATAAAAAATGGACCTTTTATATTTATATCTGCTGGTGATTGTGAATTGCATTGAACATGCGGGGATCAACCATGACTGAATTAACGAAACCTAAAATCATTCCAATCGAAAACCGTCCACAGAAATCCAAGCTCTTTTTAAAATGTGTAGTCTTGCCGATTGTGATCTTTCTGATCGTTGCCAAAATCTTTTCCTTTGGATGGTTTGGCTACTTTTTCTTTGGCTTTGACCTATTCTGGTTTGTGATTATTTATTACCTCTATGAATACGGAAATACTTACTTTGACGGGATGACCGAACAACTGAAGCGCCAAGGTGAAACCTTTAATTACCAAAACCGTGGGGTCTGGATTAACAGCCAGGACAAAACCATCATCCTGTTTGATCAGCCCGATCAACGCCTCGTTAAATATCCATTTGACTATATTACTTCTGTTGGCCATTACAATCTGGTTGAAGATCGCTTTAGAACCACAACCACTGTGATCAGTAACCCAATGATGGGAACCCATGTTAACCAACAAGTCCATCGGTCCCCGATGAAACGTGAGTTTCAGGTCAATATTGGAACACGGGATCAATTTAAGCCAAATTATAGCCTTAAGGTGTTATTCCCTTGGCGTAGTCCAAAAATGGCCAGTGAAATCCGTCAACTCCTTTCGGCTGATCATTATCAATAACAACAATATAAAAATTTAAGGCAGTCAAACATGATGATTTCAAAAACTTTTATGCCATCTGTGCTGATGCTAGCAATCAGCACAGTTATGGTCGGATGTGGAGGCGATGGTTCGGGAGGAGATTCTGGTTCATCCAATGGCGGTGGAACGGGCAATCCAGATAATGGCAATACAATTCCTAAGCCCGTGACCTGTGCTGAAAGCCAATATCTGGAAGAGGGTGCATGTAAAAACAAGGCAGTGCAGAATATCCAGTCACTACCATTCAGTACGCTGATTCAAGGTCAAAGTTATCCATTATCCCTTCAGACAGATCAAGGGCTGGCAGTGACGTTTAGCAGTAACACCCCCAATATCTGTAATGTAAGTGGTAATGAACTCAAAGCCCTAAAGGTTGGACAGTGTACTCTAGCACTGACACAGGCAGGGACAGCAAAAGTTTTACCATTCAATAGCAGCATGACCGTCAATGTGACTTGTGCTGCCGATCAATATTTAGAAAATAATGCGTGCGTGAATAAGCTTAAGCAAACTATTACCCCGCTAAAAATAAAATACGTTCTGACGGAGAGTATTTATTCATTGGATGCTGAATCCAGTGCCAAACTGCCTGTCACGATTAGCAGTCTTTCTTCATCAACCTGTACCTATAGTCAGGGTGAACTTAAGGGGATTGGTGCGGGGGCATGTACCCTTAAACTCACCCAGAAGGGTGATACCAAAACACTGGCAGCAGAGAGCCAGACCATCAGCTTTGATGTATTTAAAGCTTCATCCATGAGCGAGGCACCTGATCTCAACAACTGTTATGCGGGTAAGCTCAGTGCAAAGTTTAGAAATGGATTCTTAAATGAAATTAATACGGTTCGTGCTTTGCATGGGCTACCAAGTATTACATACGATTATGCCCGTGAAGATGAAATGATGCAGACGGCGCTGATTCTTGCTGCCAACAATATCTTGACGCATTATCCTGAAGCTAACACAAAATGCTATTCAGATATTGGTGCTGTAGGTGCAAGGACCAGCAGCCTTGAGATGGGGGTCAGAGCCAATATGTATGACAATCCGCCTGCGGACACTATCAGAAGTTTGATACATGATTATTTTAATGTTATGGCAAATAATGTAGGACATCGACTCTGGATGCTCAATCCATTCTTACAAAAATCGGCGTATGGTTCAGTCAATGCCCCATCATTCAGGGATACCCGATTCCCTTACGTTGTAGGGACTTCAATTAAAGTTGTTTACCCTTTTAATAATTCAACCACTGCACCACTCGGTGTGATTGCCTATCCCTACCACAACTATCCTGCAAAATATTATATGCCGGGTTCAATCCTCTCTATTTCAGTTTTAACCGATCAAAAGAATTTCTTTGCCAATCGCAATGTGGACTACGCCAAAGCTAACGTTGTTGTCACTGAACGAAGTAGTGGAGCTAAACAGATGATCAGCAATATTCGTTATGAAAATATCGGAGTTCCCAACCATATCCAGTTTAACTTTGATGATTTAAAACTGAACGTGATCTACGATGTCAAACTCAGCAATGTTCTGGTGAATGGTCAGCCTAAAGAATATTCCTATTGGTTTAAAGTCGATGACAAATAAAGGACAGAAATCAAATGAAAAGTTTAATGCTTCACCTTGTTGTAGCCATTGGTATTATCGGGATCAGTTCAACAGTATCTGCTGAAACTAAGAAAGTGAACTTGTCGGCAGGACTGAACTATGTACTGTCACAAGTCGTGACCAAAGGGGATAATAATCAAAGTAACCATAGTATGGGGATGCTTTACTACTTAGGAAAGAAGGGTGTACCTGTAGATCATAAAAAAGCGGCTGAATGGTTTTCCAAGGCAGCAGC
>NZ_GG665954.1:147043-151253 GCF_000156555.1 Acinetobacter sp. ATCC 27244 | reverse complement strand
ACAGTATTAGAAACAAATCTAGATTACAAAATAAAAACCACTCTAAATAGAGTGGTTCTTATGACTTTATACAATGTTACTGTAGACGTAGGCCTAAGATCGCACGTTGTCCTTGACGGATAATCGCCACACGAGCCACGCTGCCTTTTGGCAATCCTGCAATTACTCTAGCAAAACCTGCACTATCATTAATTGCAGTGCCATTAACTTGTAAAATAACATCACCAGCAACGATATTAGATAGAGATGCTAAGCCACCACGCTGTACTTCTTGTACGAGAATACCTCCACGAACATCTAAACGAGATTGCTCAGTTGGCGTGAGGTTTCGGATGCTCATCCCTAATCCACTGGTCGGACTATTTTTATCACCTGTTGCAGGGGTGTCATCAGGTGCTGTACCTAATGTTGCAGAAACAGTACGAACTCTTTCATCACGCAAAATTTCTAATCGAATGGTTTGGTTCGGAGAAATACGATTCAAGGTATAAAGTAAATCACTGGTACGTGAAATTGGTGCACCATTAATTTTCAAAATCACATCCCCAGATTTCAATCCCGCTTTTTCAGCAGGTGACTTTGGTGCAACTTGAGTAATTAATGAACCCTCAGGTTTTGGTAGTTTATAAGCCTCGGCTAGGTTGCGATCTATATCTTGCAGCATAATACCAAGATAAGAACGAGTCACTTTACCATTGGCTTTCAGTTGCTGAACAACATCCATCGCAACATCGATTGGGATAGAGAACGACAATCCCATATACCCCCCCGTACCACTAAAGATACGAGAGTTTACACCAACAACCTCACCTCTTTGATTGAATAATGGACCGCCAGAATTACCTGGGTTCAAAGCAGCATCTGTTTGAATAAAGGGAACAGATGTTTCACCACTCATATTCCGTGACTTCGCACTTACAATCCCTGCCGATGCCGAATAATCGAATCCAAATGGAGATCCAATCGCGAGAACAGGCTCGCCTACTCGCAATTGATTAACGTCCCCTACTCTTAACTCAGGGAAATTCGCCCCTTCAACTTTTAGTACGGCGACATCTGTACGCTCATCGCTCCCAACCAAAGTTGCATCAAATTCACGACGATCATTCAACGTAATACTGATACGTGACGCATTGGCAATCACGTGATGGTTGGTCACGAGGTAGCCATCTTTACTGATAAAAAAAGCACTACCAAATGCAGTCTTCTCTTGAGGTCCTTGTCGCTGTGGAATGATGACTTGATTGCCAAAAAAGCGCCTTAAAATCTCTGGTACTTGTTGCTGCAACAACTCTTCCTGAGTCATTTTTTTCACAACATTGACACTCACAACAGCAGGACTCACCTGCTCAACGAGGTTTGAAAAATCTACTGGCGTAGCAGCGTTGACTTGAGCAGCTGCTATCGTAAATACCGCAGCATACATTCCTTGTTGTAAATAGCGACTTTTCATGAAGCAAGAACCTACATACTGATGATTAAAATAAAAGTTATGGTCTATGTTTGTAGCATAACCCCAGCATTCTTTTCGTAAAAAAATGTTTATATTTTCAATGTATACAACGAAATAGAACGATGAAATGTGAATGAATTATGAAGACATTTCTAAGCATTCACTTTTCATTTTAAGGTTTTATACTGGACAGCTTAAGTCTAGATTAAAACAATGTACTGAAACATAATCGTTTTCTTACTAAGTCACATTAAACAAAAAATAATCAGCAAATAAATCGCATTCGCTAAAAATTCACCCAATTTCAGGCAGATTGGCCCTTGCCTTTTTGATAAAAAAGCGGTGTCATTAGCGAACGTTTAAAACTGAAGCAGATCGACATGCCTGATTTAAAAACAATTCACCATTTTGATGTGATTATTGTGGGCAGTGGTGGTGCAGGTTTAAGTCTTGCACTCTCTTTACCAAGTCATTACAACATTGCGATTTTAGCAAAAGCGGCATTGACAGAAGCCAGTACCTTTTATGCACAAGGTGGTGTCGCTGCGGTCTTAGACGAAACAGACTCCATTCAACAACATATTAATGACACTATGATTGCAGGCGGGCATCTATGTGAATTAGATGCTGTCAAACATACGGTTGAAGGTGGCAAACCTTCTGTTGATTTCCTTCTTGGACAAGGTGTGCAATTCACTTTAGACGATGATGAACAACTTCATCTCACTCGTGAAGGTGGTCACTCTCAACGTCGTATCATTCACTCTGCCGATGCCACAGGTAAAGCCATTTCAACAACTTTAGTTGAGCGCGCACAAGAACGCGAAAACATTACGATTTTTGAAGACTATATTGCGATTGATCTCATTACATTGCACAAACTTGGCCATCAAGATCAAAACAATCGCTCGATTGGCTTATACGCTTTAAATGAAAATACTGAACAAGTTCATACCTTTTTAGCGCCATTTACCGCCCTCGCCTGTGGCGGTGCAATGAAGGCATATCTCTACACTTCAAATCCTGATATTGCGACGGGCGATGGGATAGCAATGGCTTATCGAGCAGGTTGTCGTGTAGCCAATATGGAATTTAACCAATTCCATCCGACTTGTTTATATCATCCGAAAGCGCGCTCTTTCCTAATTACCGAAGCGATGCGTGGTGAAGGTGCATATCTGCGTTTACCAGATGGCGAACGCTTCATGTTGCGTTTTGATGAACGTGCTGAACTTGCACCACGTGATATTGTGGCGCGTACCATTGACCATGAAATTAAACGCTTGGGTATTCGTCATGTTTGGTTGGACATTACGCATAAATCACCTGAATTTATTACAGAGCACTTTCCGACTTTGTATGCACGTTTGCTTGAGCTTGGGATTGATATTACCAAAGACATGATTCCTGTGGTTCCTGCGGCTCACTATACTTGTGGCGGTGTCGTCGTCGATGAACATAGCCAAACTGATTTAGATGGCTTATATGCGATTGGTGAAACTTCTTATACAGGTTTACACGGCGCAAATCGTATGGCGAGTAACTCACTGCTTGAATGTTTTGTATATGGTATGAGCGCAGCAGAAGATATTCAAAGTAAACACAACACAAGCTTTGAGTTTCCAGAGGTGCCGTCTTGGGATGAATCTCAAGTCACCGATGCAGATGAAGATGTGGTCATCCTGCAAAACTGGGATGAACTACGTTCAACGATGTGGAACTATGTCGGCATCGTTCGTACGACGAAACGTTTACAACGTGCTTTACACCGTATTGAAATGTTGAAGCGTGAAATCAATGAATACTATCAAGATTACCGCGTCAGTAAGAACCTGATCGAATTGCGTAATTTGGTTTTGGTTTCTGAAATGATTGTGCGTTGTGCAATGGAACGTAAGGAATCGCGTGGTTTGCACTACACGCTGGATTATCCAGAACTCTCAGATGAGATTCGCAAGACAGTGTTGACTCCCCCCAATTTTAAGGTGGAACAACCATTGGTGAATGAGTGATAAAATAATCCGATATAAATATTTTTGTTAGCCCCAAATAAAGCTTAGCTCAAATTTGAGCTGCCACATATAAAATATATTGAGAAACCAAACTCTTAAGGTGGTTTCTCAATATTCATCTAAATAGATTTTTTCTGCTCGATAGCTAACTCATATGCACTCTGAAGTTGAAATTTCATTTGTTCGTCTTTTGTTGAATTAATAAACTTTTCCAATTTATGTTTATAGTTTTCGTGCCCTGCTTTATACATTGATAGAAGATACCCCCACTCACTATAAGAATATTCTGGATCACTTTTTGGAATCGTTTTCAACTCTTTTTCAAAAGCTAATGCTAGATCAGTATGACATTTTTGAAATTTTTTCTTCGAAAGTTTAAGAACGTGTATTAATTCGCACTGAGTTAACAAATTTGAAATTTGGGGATTCTCTTTTAAGATTTTAGTATTCAAGTTATATGCTTCTTGATACATCCCTGTAGAGAGATAGATATTCATTTCTATTTTTTCTCTCTCATGTTTATTCTGAATTTTACTTATTTCAGATAAACTTTTTTTCATTGTAGCATCAACAAGATTTCGGTCACTAAGATCTAAATTATTAATACGATCCTTATATTTTTGAATAATCACCTGATCTTCAGGAGAAATTTTAGATTCCTTGACTTCAATAGCATTCACATCATGAACACTAGAGGAACAAGCTGTACTCACTAAAGAGCAGCATATGAGAACAGGAATTAGAT
>NZ_GG665954.1:141732-146536 GCF_000156555.1 Acinetobacter sp. ATCC 27244 | reverse complement strand
TTTTTCATTTCACACTTTGATTTAGTGGGAGATTATACACGTGTAATAAAAAAACCACCCTAAATTGTGTGGTTTCATACTCGATAATCCTAGTGTTATTTACAAGTTTGTTGGCTGCTTGCTAAAGCTTTATCCTTGTTATCTCGTAACTTGATAATCTCATCTCTTGCTTCATACAAATGATTAACACTTTTTCGAGTATCATCTGTGATATTAGACTTATAGTTTTCATCCATATTATTGATGTAATTTTGCATATAGATTGTCATCCAACAGATATCGTTGAAATCAGTGTAGTCAAATCCGTTTTTACCTAACCCTTCTAACCAATTACCATACTCATCATCAAGTAAGCTTTGTGCTGTCTTTAACTTAACAAAAGTATTTTTAAATATAATCTCTTTTAATGCAGGCTCAAGTTTTACATCTTTATTAGCTTCTAAGATCAACTTTCGGTTATCTCTTAAGTAATTCTTAAAGTCTTTTTGAATGAAGATATCTATTTCATCTTTTTCAGATGCTTTACATCCATTAAAACTAAATAGAAGAAGTGGCATTAAAAATATTAATATAGATTTTTTCATGTTATTACTCTGATACTAAAAGCTACTGAGTGGTGGTGTATATTGATATTGCTGGATGTATTGAGAAACCGTGGCTCTATCATAAGATCTTCCAAACACTTTCTTATACATATTCTCATTAATTAAATATGGTCCTTGGTTTTCATGCAGGGCAATGGCATTACCTGTTAAAACGGGTTTACCTGCGTTAGAAAGTGCAAGGTCAATAACTTCACCAAAATTCTTCTTAGAGATTGCCATACGAGCAGTAAAAGAATCTTTTGCTAATTCTCTAATAAAAGTTGCACCTGAATTTAATGAGTGCTTCTGAACGTATCGTGTAAATTCAAGGTACATCATCGTATGGAAAGAGTAGCGCTCTAAGAGTGCGTCACTGAATTGTCGTAAATCATATTCAAGCCCGAAACGAATCGCCAAGTCATGTTCAAAAGGAATCCTATTTTTAACACTATCCCATTGAGATTGATCCATCATAAAAGTGTATGGAACAGTTGTATGGTAATTAAGTACTTTAACAATGCTGTTACATAACAATGGATCTAGCAATTCATCTGAATGACATACTTTAACTTTGTTATCCAATGAGGGGATTAAAGTTGGTGAGAAAACCTTATCTTGTGACATTTATATATCCCTTATAGTGGAGGCAATGGTTTAGATGCATCAATCGTCTGAAATTCCACTTCATCAGGACTATTGGCATTGATTACGTGAGTTTTACCTTCTGAATCAGTCCATCCAGTTTCTACTTCACCACTATTTTTATAAATAATTGAATAAGGAATGTCGCTATAGATTTTTTGTGTTTGTTCATCTTTTAACTGAAATTGTATGCCATATTCCTTGGGTTTGTCTGCTACAAAATTGTCTTGTTGGAATGCCGTCGAAATTGGTGCAAATGCGCTTGAAAAAGCTTTAGCTGTGGATGATGAAGGTCCATTATCTTGAACAGCTAAATTCTGCATCGGTAATAATTTACAACCACAAGACAAACTATCATTGACTCTCGCTGCTGCTTTTCCAAACACTTGCATGTATGGATCACCAGTAATAATTGTAGAAACCGTCTGGTGCTTTGGACAAGTCGCTTTATCACCAACACACGCGATCGCTTTACTTTCGATCAAAAAACTACTATTTCCTGAAATAACTTTACCGCCGCCTGTTGTGGGGCATCCTATAACTATATATGGTGTTGCCAAATTTTTTCCCTCTTATATTTTGGCAACATGGTAACAAAGTGCTTAAAGTATGTACGGACTTTTATGTATTGGTTTTGATAAATATAAAGCAGTCCTCAGAGCTGTTTTATATAATTCAATGCCTCTTCAAACACAAGATCCGCATTCTGTGTCGCATTCAAACGTTTAATACGTTCAGGCTCTGCTTGCCACAAGGTCTCATAACCCGCACGTACCTTGGCAAAGAAACTCAATTTTTCTTGCTCAAAACGATCCAATGCGCCACGCTCTCGCGCACGGGTCATACCCAATTCAATCGGGGCATCCAGCCAAAAGGTAATATTCGGCATTTTCGCGACAAAGGTTTGATTTAACAGTTGCAACTTTTCCTGACTTAAACCACGTCCAGAACATTGATAAGCAAAGCTGGCATCAGTAAAACGATCACTCAGCACAATCTTGCCTGCTTCTAATGCAGGTAAAATCACTTGTTGTAAATGCTGTGCTCGTGCAGCATAAATCAGTAACAATTCAGTATCATGACTCATTTGCTCTTCATGATTCACTGCCAATAATAAAGAGCGAATTTGTTCCGCCAAAGGCGTACCACCCGGCTCACGAGTTAATACGACTTCTTTACCTTGCTGTTCAAAATACTGATGAATTTTACGAATCAGCGTGGTTTTACCTACGCCTTCTGTACCTTCAAAGCTAATAAACATTTACTGTTGCTCCTGCTTCTTGGCACGTAAAACCGCCAAATACTCTTGTACTGCACGATTGTGATCTTGCAAATTGGTTGTAAATTTATGCCCACCTGTGCCTGTTGCAACAAAATAAAGATTCTGCGAATCATCAGGATGCATCGCCGCTTCAATTGCTTTTTTACTTGGTAAAGCAATCGGCGTTGGAGGTAAACCGAAAATGGTATAGGTGTTATATGCTGTTGGTGTCCGTAGGTCATTACGTGTGATATTACCTTTGTAATTATCTCCCATACCATATATGACGGTTGGATCAGTTTGCAGGCGCATGCCTATTTTTAATCGACGAACAAACACACCAGATACTTGCTGAAGCTCACTATCTAAACTGGTTTCTTTTTCGATAATCGAAGCCATAATTAATGCTTCATATTTATTTTTATACGGCAGATTAGCCGCCTTATTTGCCCATGCGTCATCCAATGCTTTCATCTGACGACGATATAAATCCGTCAAAATCTTCTTGTCTGTTTCACCTTTAGCAAAAAAATATGTATCAGGTGCAAATAATCCTTCAGGATGAGCATAGGAAATATCTAAAGCTTTTAGTAATTGATCTTGAGGCAAATCTAAAATTGTATTGGTCACATTCGGATCATTTTTTAACTTCTGTACAAGTTGCTTGAAGTTTGTCCCTTCGATGACCAATATTCGATTCATTTGAGCATTATCTGCATTGGCAAGCATATCCAGCACTTGACGAACACTCATCCCTTTAGTTAGCTCATATACACCAGCTTTCATACTGTCATGTATCATAAATTTCTGATAGAGCTTTAAAATGATCGGGAAACTTACCTTCTGTTCTTCAGCCAATCGATCAATGAAACGTGAATATGTATCTCCAGATGAAATCACTAATAATTGTTTTTTATTCTCCATTGGATAAGGCTTAAATAAATTTGCCCATATCACGCCAAAGACCACCATCGTAAAAACACAGATAAATACAAGAAATGCTTTAAAGGTAAATCTTGATTTCGGCTTTGCTTTCGGTTTTTTCTTACTTTTGCTTGAGTTTGGTGGCTTTGGCATATTAATCAATCTGGCTAAGTTTTAAAGTTTCAAATAAATCAAGGTAAGGTTGTTGCGCTAACGCGCGATCATTCAATCGTACAACCGCTCGCATTGGATGCAATGCATTGCAAAAAAACAGGTTTTGAATACGATCAATCTCATCCATGCCAATACAACGTTGTTCGCATGACACATTGTATTGTTGCATTCGAGATAAGATTTTGGCTCGCATCACACCGTGGACGCCATTATAACGAAGTTCAGGCGTAATCCACTGATCATTTATACGAATAAAACAATTACTGCTCACCCCTTCTACGATATAACCCTGCACATCACTGACTAAGGCTTCTAGCCACCCCCGTTGGTCCGCTTCTTGCTTAAGCAAAACTTGTTCAAGACGATTCAATGTTTTTAAACCTACAAGGTGTGGCATGTTTAAACCCAAGGCATGATTGAGTAAACCACTCTCAATCCATTCAGGCTGAAAAGCTTGCATTACTTTGGGGTAATACCACACATAAAGATCAGCGGCATGTAAAGGTAAACTGTAACCACGATCACCTTCACCGCGGCTAATCACAACTTTGAGTGTGCCATTTAGGCTTTGAAATTGCTGTTGTAATTGTTCAAAAACCTTGTCGATCAAGGATAAATCAGTTTTTAAACTCAAATGCTGGCAAGCCAGTTGTAAACGTGCAAAATGCAGTTCTTTTAACTCAAAACACCCATCAAAAATACGCGCAGTTGTAAAACAACCATCTCCATAATGAAATGCCCGATCAAGTAAAGGAATGGAATCAATTAACTGTCCATTTTTATAGCATTGCATGATCTAAGCACCTTTTTCAGTTTATAAGAAACAAAGTTTAAAAGTGAATAACTCTTTGATTCTAAAAAATTATAACAACTAAAACACTGAAATAAAAATTTATTATTTATCAACGATTCAGCATAACTTATCACATTTATATATTTCTCTTTTTTTCATAACAAATGCTTTTTTTATTATTTTTTTTGCAAAAAAACCAGCGTTATGCTGCATCCATATTCTAAATGCTTATGCAATTTCAAGGGGTTTTTATGCGTTTATCTCAACTCAAAGTTGGTCTTTTGGCTGCTTTACTTTCAGCATCCAGTTTGGCTGCTCAAGACTTTTTAAATGTCTCTTATGATCCAACACGTGAGCTATATACAGATTTTAATAAACAATTTGGTAACTTTTGGAAACAACGTACTGGACAAGATATTAATTTCA
>NZ_GG665954.1:135629-141100 GCF_000156555.1 Acinetobacter sp. ATCC 27244 | reverse complement strand
TTTCAAACAATCACATGGTGGTTCTGGTAAACAAGCACGTGCCGTTATTGATGGTCTAAATGCCGATGTCGTAACTTTAGCTTTGGCTGCGGATATTGATGAAATTGCCAAAAATGCAAAATTGCTACCTAATGATTGGCAGAAAAAATTGCCAAATAACTCAACGCCGTATACGTCTACCATCGTATTTTTAGTACGAAAAGATAATCCTAAGCAAATTAAAGATTGGGGTGATCTGATTAAGCCGGGCGTAGAAATTATTACGCCGAATCCAAAAACGTCAGGTGGCGCTCGCTGGAATTATTTAGCAGCTTGGGCTTGGGCAAAACATCAGCCCAATGGTAACGATGCCAAAGCACAAGAATTTGTCCGCCAAATATATAAACAGACCAAAGTACTTGATTCTGGTGCACGTGGTGCAACAACCACATTTGCTGAGCGCGGCATTGGTGATGTTTTATTGGCTTGGGAAAATGAAGCGTTCCTTGCAATACGTGAACAACCAAACAAATTTGAAATTGTCGTTCCTTCGCTCTCGATTTTGGCAGAGCCTCCCGTTGCAGTGGTAGAAAAAAATGCGACTAAAAATGGCAACCTACAAATTGCACGTGGTTATTTGAACTACCTCTATTCACCAGCAGGTCAGGAAATCGCTGCACGTCATTTTTACAGACCACGTAATGCCGATGTACTGAAAAAATACCAAAGCGTATTTAAGCCGCTCAAACTGATCACCATCGACAAAGAATTTGGCGGCTGGACCAAAGTGCAGAAACAGCATTTTGATAATGGCGGAATCTTTGATCAGATTGTTAAAGCAAACAGCCGATAAGAATTACTTTTAGAAGAAATTCTCAGGAGAGCAGACATGGTTCACACTTTAATTGTTCCGGGTGTAGGTGGTAGCGAAGCACAGCATTGGCAGTCTTGGTTACAGCAACAACTGGTGTCTAGCTCTCGTGTACAACAAAAATATTGGGATCGACCAGTATTAAGTGAATGGGTTACCGAGTTTCTCAGCGCATTAGAAGCAATCAACTCTCCAGTCCAAGTTGTTGCACATAGTTTTGGTTGCTTAACCAGTGTCGCAGCACTTGCAGAACATCCTGAATTGCAAGCTAAAGTAAAAAATCTAGTGCTAGTCGCTCCAGCAAATCCTGCACGTTTTGGTGAAAGTGGTTTTGCACGCCACAGTTTGACTGACTACAAACAATATTTTCATCAACTTCAAATTGATTTACCGACGACTTTATTGATCAGTGAAAATGACCCATGGTTAGGTTATGTCGATGCTTTACAACTCGCACAAGCATGGGAGCTCACCCCGATCAATTTAGGTGCTGTTGGTCATGTCAATGTGGCATCAGGATTTGGTCCGTTTCCAGAAATCCTGAATTACTTATTGCCTGAAAAAAACATGCAACCGCGAACTCGAATGCCTCAGGCAAATTTTAATGTGAAATTTGCCTAACTCTCGCTCCTTATATTTTTATATTTAGCTTATTTGCTTGTTTAGCAAACATTTCTCTTTGAGGAAATATCATGTCGCAGCGTTCCCGAGTGCTGCCTGGGTTTGGCCTATCCTTAGGCTTTACCCTCGCTTACGTGTCTTTAATCGTACTGATTCCTTTATCAGCCGTCTTTATCAAATCTTTTGGAATTGGTTGGGATGGATTATGGGAAATTCTAACGTCTGAGCGAATCTTAAAATCATTACAACTCAGCTTTAGCGCTGCGCTGATCGCTGCTTTTGTCAATGTGATCTTTGGTTTACTCCTAGCGTGGTGCTTAGTTCGCTATAGCTTCCCTGGTAAAAGAATAGTAGATGCTTTAGTCGATTTACCCTTTGCCTTACCTACAGCAGTTGCAGGTATCGCGCTCACCTCACTCTATTCTAAAAATGGATGGATTGGACAATATCTTGAACCATTAGGAATTCAGGTTGCCTATACTCCGATTGGTATCACGTTGGCATTGATTTTTATTGGTTTACCGTTTGTTGTTCGTACTGTACAACCCGTTTTGAGTGATATTGAAACCGAATTGGAAGAAGCTGCTTCCGCATTGGGTGCAAATCGTTGGCAAACCATTACCAAAATCATTTTGCCTATCTTATTTCCTGCCTTACTGACTGGTTTTGCTCTAGCCTTTGCTCGTGGCGTAGGAGAATATGGCTCTGTGATTTTTATTGCGGGCAATATGCCTTATAAAACTGAAATTGCGCCTTTAATGATTATCTCTCGTTTAGAAGAATATGATTATGCTGGTGCAACCACCATTGCTGTGGTCATGCTGATTCTCTCTTTTGCCATTTTATTCTTAATTAATTTAATACAGGCATGGGCGAGTCGTCGCACAGGGAGAGTTGCACAATGAGTTTAAATAACAATAGCAATTCTTTAGCACTCAAATTACAGGCTCGAGATGCAACTCGTGAGCCGACTTGGGTCCGCTATAGCTTGATTGGCATTGCACTTATCTTTTTTCTAAGTTGCTTAATCTTGCCACTCATTTTGGTTTTTGCAGAAGCATTTAAGCAAGGTCTAGCCGTTTATATCAATGCTTTAACCGATGCAGATACCTTATCAGCAGTGAAATTAACGTTACTGACAGCAGCGATTGCCGTACCAATTAATGTGATATTTGGTGTTGCTGCAGCGTGGTCTGTCGCTAAATTTCAGTTTCGTGGTAAAGCCATATTAACCACCATTATCGATATGCCCTTTTCAGTATCACCGGTCATTGCTGGTTTAATGATTGTTTTAATTTTTGGCTCACAAGGCTGGATCGGTGGTTGGCTCATGGATCATGACATTAAGATTCTATATGCCGTACCTGCAATTGTCCTCGCCACAATCTTTATTACCGTTCCTTTTGTGGCTCGGGAACTCATTCCATTAATGGAAGCCCAAGGTACTGAAGAAGAAGAGGCTGCCATCGTATTGGGTGCCTCTGGTTGGCAAACCTTTTGGAGAGTGACGCTACCGAACATCAAATGGGGTCTTATCTACGGTGTCATTCTGTGTAATGCCCGTGCGATGGGTGAGTTTGGTGCAGTCTCTGTTGTTTCAGGACATATTCGCGGTGAAACCAATACTTTGCCTCTACATGTTGAGATTCTCTACAACGAATATACCTTTAGTGCTGCATTTGCTGTGTCTTCATTACTGGCATTTTTAGCAATCATCACCTTGATCTTGAAAACTTGGTTGGAAATCCGCCAAGAACAAGCAAACAGCCAACCCATTAAGGAATGAACACATGAGTATTCAAGTTAAAAATATTGAAAAACACTTTGGTGCATTCCATGCGCTAAAAAATATCTCTTTAGATTTTCCTGAAGGTGAATTAGTTGCCTTACTGGGTCCTTCAGGCTGTGGAAAAACCACATTATTACGCATTATTGCAGGCTTAGAGTCAGCAGATGGCGGTCAAGTGTTACTTGAAGGTGAAGATGCAACCGACATCCACGTACGCGAACGCCAAGTAGGTTTTGTGTTTCAGCATTATGCACTATTCCGTCACATGACTGTTTTTGACAATATCGCATTTGGTTTACGTGTCCGCCCGAGAGCAACTCGACCATCAGAAGCCGAAATTAAAAAACGTGTAACGCGTTTACTTGACCTCGTTCAACTAGGCTTTTTGGCGGATCGTTACCCTGCTCAGCTTTCGGGTGGGCAACGCCAACGTATTGCTCTTGCACGTGCGCTTGCAGTTGAACCCCGTGTGTTATTACTGGATGAACCTTTTGGTGCTTTAGATGCTAAAGTTCGTAAAGAACTACGTCGTTGGTTACGCACCCTACATGATGAACTACATATCACGTCTATCTTTGTAACCCATGACCAAGAAGAAGCATTAGAAGTTGCTGATCAAATCATCGTCATGAACAAAGGAGATGTTGAGCAAATTGGTTCTCCCCGTGAAGTCTATGAAAAACCAGCGACGCCATTTGTATTTGATTTCTTGGGTCAAGCAAATCGCTTCGAAGGCGAACATACTGGCGGTATTATCCGTATCGGTGATGATCGCATTCAACTACCATCAACGGTACAAGCACCTCAAGGTAAAGTGATTGCATTTGCAAGACCAAATGAATTGCATATTCACGCTCAACCTCAAGCAAATGCCATTGAAGCAACATTTTTACGCGAAGTATGGATTGCGGGTAAAGTCATCGCTGAATTACAAGATCGCAGTGGACGTACTATCGAAATTTTATTAAGTGTAGAGGAAGCAAACTTACATCAATTCAAACCGAATCAAACGGTTTGGATTAGTGCTGCTCAGCTTCATTTATTTGCAGATCAAACAAGCATACAAGTTGCTTAAAAATCACTCTCCCCACCTTCCGTTGAAAGGAAGGTGCCCACAAAAGCAATAAATCCCATGCTTTTTTGGAATTTTCCCTTTATTAAATGGGGATTTAGGGGAATTTAGAGATAAAATGCTTTCGAATTACCATGCTTTTGCAAGGAACAAATATTTATGAACTTTCAACAACTCAGAATTATTCGAGAAACTGTTCGTCAAAACTTTAATCTCACTGAAGCATCAGCAGCACTTTACACCTCACAATCTGGCGTGAGTAAACATATTAAAGACCTGGAAGATGAATTAGGCGTACAGCTCTTTGTCCGTAAAGGAAAACGTTTATTAGGCTTAACTGAGCCCGGACAATCTTTACTGAATATTGTTGAACGTATGTTAGTTGACGCAGACAATATCAAGCGTCTTGCAGATGACTTTAACAAAGTGGATGAAGGAACGCTTACCATAGCCACTACACATACGCAGGCACGTTACGTACTCCCGCCGATCGTAAATCAATTTAAAAAACTATTTCCTAAAGTTCATTTGGTTTTACAACAAGCAAGTCCTGTAGAAATCGCTGAAATGCTTCTTCAAGGTGAAGCCGATATTGGTATTGCCACTGAATCTTTAACCACAGAAGAAAACTTAGCAAGTGTTCCTTATTATGAATGGCACCATAGTATCATCACACCTAAAGATCATCCTTTAAGTAAATTAGATCACATCAGCCTAGAACTGTTGGCTGAGTATCCATTGATTACTTATCATGGGGGCTTCACGGGTCGCTCTAAAATTGATAAAGCATTTGAAGATGCACATTTACATGCCGATATTGTGATGTCTGCCTTGGATGCCGACGTCATTAAAACTTATGTCGAATTGAATATGGGTGTGGGTATCGTCAATGATGTCGCTTATGATGCTGAACGAGACTATCGCCTACAACAAATTAAAACTGATATATTTGGTGTCAATACCACTTGGATTGCCGTACGCAAAGGTCATCTACTACGTGGTTATGGTTATGAATTTATTTCACTCTGCTCGCCAACCACAGACATCAAAGCACTGAAAAAAGTGGCTTATCCTGAAGAGTAAATTTGTATAAGTATCTTGTAATTGGAAAAATTATAAATAAAAAAACGAGCGTAGCG
>NZ_GG665954.1:129140-134356 GCF_000156555.1 Acinetobacter sp. ATCC 27244 | reverse complement strand
CGTAGCGCTCGTTTTTTTATGATGAATGTATAAGTTAGAACTTGAAGCTCACACCAACTTTAGCCACAGGCATCCACTCATACTTACCTTTGTTTTCAATATTATGCTGCTCTTTCGCTACAGCACTTTCTAAAGTGTTGCCGTTACTACCAATGATTTGATCATCGCCAGAAGTTTTTAAGTTTACAGTTGGATTACCAGTATAGTAGGCACCCATTTCACCGAACAAACCAATATTTTTATATACAGGCGCGTTTATACCAACACCTAAGTATGGTGAAATATTGTTATCATATTTCATTTTACCATCAATGTTAGCAGTTTGAGTGTTATCCGTGGTAAAACGCTCTCCATCAACACGAACTAAACTATTGGTACCAATACGCTTTTTCAAGTCATACTCGTTATCTAAGTATG
Source organism: Acinetobacter sp. ATCC 27244 (assembly GCF_000156555.1). Classification (NCBI taxonomy): domain Bacteria; kingdom Pseudomonadati; phylum Pseudomonadota; class Gammaproteobacteria; order Moraxellales; family Moraxellaceae; genus Acinetobacter; species Acinetobacter sp. ATCC 27244. The sequence continues at coordinate 133,939 of NZ_GG665954.1, read as the reverse complement.
CAACACCTGCTGCCACATAAAGCGAACGAACAAATGTATTTTGACTTGTACCCCATGGATAAATCTCGGCATTTAAATAAGTGTTGTTATTATCCATGTCCATATCATACTTGGTACCGTCGATTTTTAAATCATCAGACCAAGAGATATCACCGCCGTTATAACCTAAGGTTACACCAACGTATGGATTAACACGGTAAGACACCGCACCACCATAACCAGTAGTACCGACTTCAGCACGTACAGATACTGGGTTTAAAAATGAAGGAAATGCATATGCCGATTCTCTTACGACTTGCTCGTCAGCAAATGTAGTACCTGCAATCGCTGTAAGTACACCTGCAGCAAGAATAACACGCAAAGTTTTCATTGAGGTCTCCTTAAAAAATACTTTTATTCAAATATAATTGTTTACTGTGAGTTTATCTTAAAAGAATGCTAGATAACTTTTTATACAGAAACTGATTACTTTTTGTTATTTTCTGATACAAATTAGACGTAATTGTGTATTCGCAAATAATTTATAAAAAACAAGCTATTTTCGTTTTATGACAATTTTATTGCTTATTTTCCAATCAATTTATTGTAACGACTTTTTTCAAAGATTCTTGCAGCAAATTAGTGTAAAATCTTTAAAATTTTTTTTGGAAGAAGGAAGATCATGTCTCAGCTTTCTACAATCATTGAGCAAGCATTTGAAGACCGTGCAAACTTTAGCGCAGCGGACTGTCCTACAGAAATTCGTCAAGCTGTAGAAGAAGCATTGACTGGTTTGGACAATGGCACACTTCGCGTTGCTGAAAAAATTGATGGTGAGTGGGTTGTTCACCAATGGTTAAAAAAAGCCGTTTTACTTTCGTTTAAACTTAACGATAATCAACCAATCGAAGCATGTGATCTACAGTTCTATGACAAAGTAGCAACCAAATACTCGGGTTGGACTGAAGAACAGTTTAAAGCTGCTGGTGTACGTGTTGTTCCTCCTGCGGTTGCGCGTCGTGGTAGCTTCCAAGCGAAAAATGTCGTATTAATGCCGTCTTATGTCAATATCGGTGCGTATGTTGACGAAGGTACCATGGTAGATACGTGGGCAACTGTTGGCTCATGCGCTCAAATCGGTAAAAATGTTCACTTATCTGGTGGTGTTGGGATTGGTGGTGTTTTAGAGCCATTACAAGCGAATCCGACAATTATTGAAGATAACTGTTTTATCGGTGCACGCTCTGAAATCGTTGAAGGCGTGATCGTTGAAGAAGGCTCTGTGATTTCAATGGGTGTTTTCATTGGTCAATCAACCAAAATTTTTGATCGTGAAACTGGTGAAGTTCATTATGGTCGTGTACCAGCGGGCTCTGTGGTCGTTGCAGGTAGCCTTCCATCAAAATGTGGTACCTACAGCTTATATGCTGCGATCATCGTAAAAAAAGTGGATGCGAAAACTCGCGCTAAAACAAGCTTGAACGATTTGTTACGTGCAGACTAATTTGTAATATTTATTGCGGAACTTGATCGTTCCACGGAGCTTCAATTGTTCCTAGGAACTTGATCATTCCTCATCTCTACGATCAGTCATGGTCGTAGAGATTTTGTTTTTTATATAGCATGCTGCTTATGTAGCATTTGTTTGTGGTAAATGTTTATGGCTTCCTTACGTTCTTCTGCAATTCCTGTCTCTGATCCTGCGGCTGGTTTACGTATCACAGAGATCTTTTATTCTTTGCAAGGCGAAGCGAATACTTTTGGTTTGCCAACAGTTTTTATTCGTTTAACAGGCTGTCCATTACGTTGTAGTTATTGTGATACCACTTACTCCTTTGAAGGAGGTGAACGTTTATCACTAGAACATATCATCGAAACAGCAAGCCAATACAAAACACCATATATCTGTGTCACTGGCGGTGAACCTCTTGCTCAACCCAATTGCTTAATATTGTTACAGCGGTTATGTGATTTAGGGTTTCAAGTATCACTTGAAACCAGTGGTGCGTTGGATGTATCAAAAGTTGATTCGCGTGTCTCTAAAGTTCTTGACTTAAAAACACCTACATCTAAAGAAGATCATCGTAATTTGCTAACCAATCTCGACTATCTGACCCAACATGATCAAATCAAATTTGTGATTTGTAATCGTGCTGACTACGAATGGTCTAGACAACAACTTGAACAATTCCAATTGCAAGATAAAGTGAGCACTGTCTGGTTCTCTCCTGCTTTTGCTGTTGAAAAAGGCGCTGTTGCCCTCCCTGCTTTAGCACGTGATTTGGCTCAGTGGATTTTAGACGACCATCTCCCTGTTCGATTTCAACTCCAGTTACACAAGCTACTCTGGAATGATGAATCAGGTCGTTAAAATTTCAGAATTGGTTTGTGTGAATGTCACATCCATTCTTAATCAATATTTTTAGGTTGAATCATGGAAAATAATATGCGTTCTCGTGCCATCGTATTATTGTCTGGTGGCTTAGACTCAACAACATGTCTCGCTTGGGCACAAGCGCGTTATGATTGTGTTGCTATCAGTTTTATGTACGGTCAACGTTCTACCACAGAGTTAGATGCCGCCAAAGCACTAGCACAACGTGCAGGTGTAGAGCATCGTGTCATTAATATTGATTTAGGTAATCTTGGCGGTTCTGCACTTACAGATCATAACATTGATGTCCCAGAACAATTACAAGAAGGTATTCCTGTAACTTATGTTCCAGCACGTAACACAATATTCTTGTCTTACGCCCTCGCTGCAGCGGAAGTTTTTGATGCTGAAGCCATCGTGATTGGGGTCAATGCTGTTGATTATTCAGGATATCCTGACTGTCGTCCAGAATTTATTGACGCTTTTGCCAATTTGGCTCGTCTTGCAACAAAAGCTGGCGTTGAAGGAAAACCTCTTAAAATTGAAACACCTTTGTTACATTTATCCAAAGCGAATATTATACGCTTAGGTATCGAACATGGCGTAGACTATAGTCAAACGGTATCCTGCTACCAAGCAGATGCTCAAGGACGTGCATGTGGCAAATGCGACAGTTGCCGTTTACGTCAACAAGGTTTTATCGAAGCAGGTATTGCGGATCCTACGCGTTATACCAACTAGACGATATTAGGGTAATAATTAGGTACATATATGAAGTTTTTAAAATCAAATCTTATTCTTTCTACAATGATGGCGGCGACTGCTTTAGTTGCAACTGCAACTCAGGCAAACACCAACCCACTCGAAGCTGCATATAAAAGTACCAATGTGAAAGCTGGACTGGTCAATGTATGTAAAGAGCAAACCACTAAAGGTGGTAAATTATCAGCAGCAGAAGTAAATAAATTCTGTGGTTGTCAAATTGATGCTCAAGGTAAAGTGACTGAAGCGCAAAAATGGGAAATTCAAAGTGCAATTAATGCCAAGAAAAACCCAAGTTCTTTAGCATTTGTACAACAGCAAAATAAAGACTTACAAGCATGTTTAGGTGCGCCGTTAGTCTCTAAATTGGAAAAATTGACTGAAGAAGCAATCAAAGCGCAACAAGCTGCGAAGAAATAAGATTGATTCTTCTTATATAGAAAGCCTGCTTTTGCAGGCTTTTTTTAAACTTTGTGATTTGTGAATCTCTATGTCCTCTGAACAGTGGAAAAATAATGCACAACAGCGCCGTTGTGTCATGTCATTTAGTGGTGGTAAAGACAGTTCCCTCGCCTTGTACCATGCCATGCAAACAGGTCAGGTACTAAGCCTGATTATTATGCTTGAAGAACAGGGGCAACGCTCACGTTCACATGCGATGCCACTCGATATCATCCACGCTCAAGCTAATGCAATTGGTCTACCCGTGTTTATGGCATCTTCGAGTTGGGCTGATTATGAAACTAAATTTATTGAACTACTTGAACAAGCTAAACAGCAAAATGCGGAAGTATTGGTTACAGGTGATTTGGATATGCCTGAGCATGGGTGCTGGCATGATCGAGTGACTCAACAAGTTGGGCTAAAACTAGGTATGCCTTTGTGGTTGCGCCCACATCGTGAAGTGGTTGAAGAATTTATTAACTTGGGATTTCAAAGTATTATTGTGACTATAAACCTCAAACTTGGCATGAAAATCGAAGATTTAGGGAACGTCTTAACACTAGAATATATCCAAGAATTAGAAAATAGAGGTATCGATCCTTGTGGTGAAGGTGGTGAGTTCCATACAACTGTGATTGATGGACCAATTTTTAACAAAGCTATTCCTGTACGCCGCGGCGATATTGTTTATCATGAAGAATATGCTTTTTTACCACTTGAATTAGACCAAATTGAAGGATGAAACATGTCTGAGACTATCCAACTACCGAATCAAACATTCCCGACCACACATGGTGAGTTAAACCTCACTGAACTCACCAATGAATGGCTAATTTTGTATTTCTATCCTAAAGATTCAACGCCAGGTTGCACGACTCAAGCGGTAGGTTTTTCATGCCTAAAAGATCAATTTGACGCCTTGAATTGCCAAATAATTGGGGTGTCACGCGACTCTGTAAAAGCACATCAAAATTTTACTGAGAAACAAGCATTAACGATTGATTTAATTAGCGATAAAGAAGAGATACTGTGTAAGCATTTTGGTGTGATCAAAGAAAAAAATATGTACGGTAAGCAAGTGATGGGGATCGAACGCTCAACATTCATTTTCCATAATCAAAAATTGGTTAAAAGCTATCGAAAAGTCAAAGCGGCTGGCCATGCAGAACAAGTGTTAGCAGATCTAAAAGCACTTCAGGCTGAAATGTAATCTCAAGCCTTCATAAAGCGGGGGTTAAAT
>NZ_GG665954.1:109869-127867 GCF_000156555.1 Acinetobacter sp. ATCC 27244 | reverse complement strand
GGTTAAATCCCGCTTTTTACATAAAGAAGCATATTCAATCTTAATGCCATAAAGTATTATTAAAAAATCATAATAATTAAAGTCTAAGCAATCACATGAATATTTCTAAGCCATCTATATTGATACCATTTGGGATTGTAATCTCAGCTTGTAGCAACTCTGGCACACCTCATCTGCCAAACAATCAAATTAGCCAAACACCTGTAACACAAACACCCAAAGCAAGTATAAATATCACTTGTCAGGATCTATCAAATCCAGCCTATCAACAGGCAATCATGAATGCGATCAACCAGCTACGCAGTCAATCTCGCCAATGCGGACAACAACATTATGCTGCTGCAAAGCCATTAGCTTGGAATCAACATTTATATAAAACAGCCTTAACGCACTCCAAAGACATGTCAACACACAACTTTCTAGGTCATGTCAGTTCGACGGGGCAAGATTTAAGAACTCGCTTAAAGCAATCCCAATTTAACAGTCGCGGTGGTGCCGAAAATGTCGCCCGTGGACAGAAAAATCTTGAAGAGGTTCTAGCATCATGGCTTAAAAGCCCAGCACATTGCAGCAATATGATGCAGCCAAAATTTACAGATTACGCGATCGCTTGTACTCCTGATCAATCACCTCAACAACGTCACTACTGGACTCAACAATTTGGCATCCGCTAGAAGGTTAATTATGTACTCTGGATCGATTACTCCTATTTTACGTATTTTTGATATTGATGTAGCTCACACTTTTTATATGGAATATCTCGGTTTCCATATCGACTGGCAGCACAAATTTGCAGATAATTTTCCTTTATATCTACAGATCTCAAAAGGTGACTGCATTATTCACCTATCTGAACACTTTGGTGATGCTAGTCCACATAGTGCAATCCGCATTTACTGGGAAAATCTAGATGCCCTGCACACAGAGCTAATTCAAAAAAATTATAAGTATGCAAAACCACAAGTCGAAAAAACAGATTGGGAAACTCTTGAGTTAAGCATTACAGATCCATTCTCTAATCGGCTGATTTTTTGGGAAGATGCCTAGACTGCTGATCTAATCAAGCAATTGATAACTAAAAACTTTGCTGATAATTTTCCACTGATCATGATCTAAGGTAAATGTGAGTGCATCATAAAAATACTTAGGCTCAATCACGCATTCAACATGTACGATTGCTAACTGATCATGGATTAAATCAATAGAAATCACCTTATCTTGTCTAATCTGTTTTTTTGAAGCAGGAGAATTTCTGCTTTCAATAATCGAAAAATACTCAGCCATATTCAATCGTAATATGGGCTGTTCAGTTACATTCATATAAATCGCATCAGCATGAAAAACTTGTTTTAAAAGCGCCAGATCACAGAAATATAAAGCATCAAAATATTTTTCTATTTGCTGCTGAATATCAAATATTGCATGTTTCTTCATTTTATTGATCCAAACTTTGTAAGTACTTTTGGCGTATCACAGATACAGATTCACCTGCTACTCCCCAATTATCAGTTTCAACCTCATCAATCACGACAAAGGTCGTGGCTGGCTCTTTATCCAGTACATTGACCAGCAAATCGGTTGCACCACGAATCAATTGTTGTTTCTGTGCTGTTGTCACACCTTCTTTAGTGACTTGAATCAAAATATAAGGCATCGCTATTTCCTCATTTAGAAATTATCGGTTGAAATAAACTGGCTAGGGTTATTGTTCATCGTATTATTTACATCAATGTGATTAAATAGCCTTTAGATCAAATCATTTTTTACATGGTGTAATAAATGACACAACAACTAAAAAATGTGATGTTGAGTAGTGTTGAATTATTCTGTGCTGTCGCTGAGCATAAAAGTTTTACTCAAGCAGCCAAAATTGCTGGCCTGACACCAGCTGCTGTCAGCCGCTCTATTGCGCGTCTAGAGCAACGTCTCAATACGCAATTATTTGTTCGAAGTACACGTCAAGTTCGCTTGACCCATGCAGGTGAAATTTACTTTCAACAATGTCAACAAGGCTTAACACAAATTATTGAAGCAGAACAATTATTAAGAAATCAAAGTCAGCAACTCAATGGTCGAATTCGCATCAGCCTCCCTACTCCTTATGGACATTATCGAGTATTACCGCTAATTCCAATTTTTAAACAAACATACCCAAACATTCAGATTGATCTTCAATTAACCAATAAAAATGTCGACTTTATTGCGGAGGGTTTTGACTTAGCAATTCGTGGCAGATACTTCAAAGACTCCAATCTAATCGTTCGTACCTTAGAACATGCTGAATTAGTTGTGGTTGCTGCAGCAAGCTATCTTCATTCGCATACGATACCAACAGATATCGCAGCATTAGATCAACACGAATGCTTGCAATTCATCTTACCCAGCACGGGGAAAAGTGTTCCTTGGCTGTTTAAAGTCAACAATCAGATCCATGAATATACCACCAAAGGATCATTACATTGTCTAGATGACATCTTAGGGACAGTTACGCTTGCGAAACATGGTGCAGGATTATTACAAACCTATCGGTTTATCGTTGCGCAAGACATTCAAAATGGACAATTCGTAGAACTGTTGCATCCATTTGCTGGAGCAAGCCGTCCATTTTCTTTAGTTTACCCCTCACAAAAATATGCATCAGCACATATTCGTACCTTCATTGATTTTTTAATAACACATTTAAAAACAGACGTTCTTTAAAGGTTCATCAACTCACTTTATTCCGTAAGGTCTAAATTACTCGTGTCACCTGCCAAAAACTTTTGTTGTAACGCTGCATAAATAGGCGTTTTTTGAAAGTTCTCTAAAAATTGAATACTGCCTTTTGGAAAAGCTTGAGTTTTGATTTCGCCGCGATAATAAGCTTCACGCATCGGTGTTGCTGACATTGAGGCTTTCAAACTCTCAAGTTCAACCATTGTCCACTCTGGAAATAATTTTAAATAATAAGATGATTCATCTTTAAAGTGACCAATTAAGCCAACATTGGAATGCGCAGGAACAACCTGATTTACGAGTTGTTTGACTTGTTTTACCCATTTTTCATCATTATAAACATCAATAACATGCACAAAATGAATACGTTTTTGATCTTCCTCAGAAAAATTAGAAAGAATCATCTGCTCGCGTTCCGTAGCCAAAAATGGATTCTTGGTATTTCGTTCTGGTTGTGCTGAGCCTAAAGCAAGTACCACATGCTGACTCTGTCTCAGTGCAATTTCAATGGTCAGCATATGTGCCAAATGAAAAGGCTGGAAACGTCCAATAAAAACGAGATAGTCAAATGTGTACATAGGCTTAATTTCACTTTTTGTGAACTCATCAGTTGCACTATAAAAATAAATATGCGACATAATGAGACCACTTTAAAAATCAATCTGGATTAAAGCAAGGATAGTACGATGACACTTAGCTGTATTCAACAACCTCATCAACATTTGCAAGCAAATTTAGAAGATGGCGTACTCACCTTAGCCATTAACCGTTCAGAAGCCAAGAATGCACTTTACGGCGAACTTTATCTATGGATTGCAAAAGCTTTAGATGAGGCAGATGCAAGTAAAGAAGTTCGTGTGGTTATTTTCCGTGGAGCAGAACAAGACTTTACTGCGGGAAATGACATGAAAGACTTCATGGGCTTTATTCAAAAGCCACATGAGGGCAAAGCAGGTGATCAACCACCATTTGTTTTATTAAAAGCTGCGGCTCGTTTTTCTAAACCACTGATTATTGCAGTGAAAGGTGTTGCGATTGGTATTGGTGTAACGATCTTACTCCATGCTGATCTTGTATATGCTGACAGCACTGCCCTATTCCAAATTCCATTTGTCAGCCTTGGTCTCTCTCCAGAAGGTGCAGCAAGTCGTTTACTCGTAAAACAGGCTGGCTATCAAAAAGCTGCTGAGTTGTTGTTTACTGCCAAGAAATTTGATGCTGCAACAGCAGTGAAAGCAAATCTAGTGAATGACGTTGTTGAAGATGTATATGCAACGGCTCAACAAACGGCTCAACAGTTAGCTGCATTACCATTGGCATCAATTAAGCAAAGTAAGGCTTTGATGAAAAAAGACTTAGCTGAAATCATTGCATGTGTTGATGAAGAGGCTGAAATCTTTATGCAACGCGTACGCTCTCCTGAGATGATAGAAGCAGTTCAAGCCTTTATGCAAAAGCGCAAGCCGGACTTCTCACAGTTTAATTAAACAAATATAAACGGCATAGATGTTTATAAAATGTATCCTCAGAGGAATTTGTAAGATTTTCACCTCGATATCTTTTTGAGCATCTGTTAAAGTTTAAATTAAGAAGCTAAACCATGATTGTCAGAGACATGAAATGGAAATTAGCTTCTTTTTTTTATCTTTGACGTGTGCTGTTGATCGTTTGCAATTGCCTGCGACATATACGGTTAATTTAAAAAAATATCTCTGCTGTTATATCGAAGTATAGACTTAACAGAGATTATTATTTTCATCATTAAAGGATGTTTTATGTTTGTACTTGAGCCACAACATGTACATATGAATCAATCTGCTAAGGATAAGGCAGAAGCTCTCGAATGTTTAGCCAATATTTTGGTTCAAGATCAATTAGTCAAAGCAGATTACTTATCTGGATTACATGCACGTGAAGCTGAAAGTGCAACCTATTTGGGTCAAGGGATTGCAATCCCTCACGGCACTCCGCAATCCCGTGAATTTATTTTAGAAACGGGCATTCGTTTAGCACATTTCCCAAAAGGTGTGGTTTGGGACGGTGAAAACACAGTTTATTTAGCTGTTGTGATTGCAGCAAAGTCTGATGAACATTTACAAGTTTTGCAAATTCTGACTCGTGCACTTTCTCAAGATGTTTCTGATCAAGTCCAACACGCTAAAAATGCAGCGCAAATTATTGAGATTTTACAAGCTCAACCCGAAACATTAGTCCTACATGAAAACCTAATCGAAACTCAAATTCAAGTTACTGATATTGATGATTTTTTATGGTCAGCAAATAAACTACTCAAACAACAAAAATTAGTTGAGGCTGGTTTCATCAGTCAACTTGATCCTAAGAATCTCATCCAAATTCAAGATACACTTTGGTCTATTTCTGCAAAAAACTATGTTTCACGATCTGCAGTGAGTATCGTCAAAGCTGATCAAACCATCGATTTTAAAAACGGACAAATTCAAACTTTGATTTGTATTGCCCAGCACGAACAATTAGATTACCAACAATTACAACGTTTACTCGATTTATTATTCCAACCACAAATCCAGCAACAACTCAATGATCAGCATAATCGTCAAGAAATTGCCAAACTGGTTGGCGCAGAAACGATCCCAGATTGGCCATCACAACGTATTGTGTTGGCAAATGCGCATGGACTACATGCCCGCCCTGCAACTCAGCTGGTTAATATTACCAAAACTTATCAAGGCGAAATTCGCGTTGCTGTGGATGATGGACAATTCATCTCTGCAAAAAGCTTAACTAAACTACTCGCAATGGGTTGCAAATATGGGCAAACACTTACTTTCATTGCTGAACCGGATACAGATGCTGTAGAAGGCCTTTCGAAAATTATCCAAGCTGTTCAACAAGGTTTAGGTGAAGAAGTCGAAGCAATTGAAAATAAAATTGGCACTCAACAGACCAATACTCTTGAGTTTGAAGAAGAGATTGCAACACCAACAACAGGTATTCCTGCATCCACAGGACTCGCTTTTGGCCCAGCTCATGTAATCAAACCGAAACGTTTCCAATATGAACGTTTTGGAAATAATGTAAAAGCAGAAAAGGAAAAACTAGAAATTGCACTACATAGTGTAAAAAACACACTTCATCAGCTCATAGCCAAAACTGAAGCCAATGAAATCAAACAAATCTTTATGGCACATTTGGAAATGCTGGATGACCCTGATCTCATTCAGCAAGTCCACCAGTCTCTAAATCAAAACCTAAGTGCACCTGCAGCATGGCATCAATATATTGAAAAAGCAGCTCAAGCCCAAGCTGCTTTACCGGATCAATTACTTGCTGAACGTGCCACCGATCTACGTGATATTGGTGATAAAGTCTTGGCCGTTTTATGCGATGAAGTGGCGGTTCAAGAACCTGAGCAGCCCTACATTTTAATTATGCATGATGTTGGGCCAAGTGATGTCGCGCGTCTGAATAAAGACCGTGTCGCAGGTATTCTGACTGCTGTGGGTGGTGCAAGTGCCCATAGTGCGATCGTTGCTCGTGCTTTGGGAATTCCGGCTATTGTGGGTGCAAGTGATGCTGTACTTAACATCACACCTCATGCAACGGTATTAATTAATGGTGATACGGGTGCATTCGAAATCAATCCATCTCAAACACAGATTGACGATGCCATCCAAGAACGTGAGTTACAACATCAACGTCGTTATGAAGCTGAGCAACATTGTCACGAGCCAGCGATTACCTTAGATCAGCACCAAGTCGAAGTCGCTGCCAATCTCGGCAAAATTTTAGATACTGAAAAAGCAGTAAACTATGGGGCAGAAGCAATTGGTTTATTGCGCACTGAACTCGTCTTTATGGCGTATCGCCAAGCACCAGATGAAGATGTACAAGAAAAAGAATACCGTCATGTATTAGATACGTTGGCTGGTCGACCATTGGTGGTACGTACTTTAGATGTCGGTGGTGATAAACCATTACCGTACTTACCAATCGATGCCGAAGAAAACCCTTTCTTGGGCGTGCGTGGTATCCGTTTAACCTTACGTAAACCACAACTATTACGTCAGCAACTCACTGCTTTGGTTCGTGCTGCAGATGATCGCCCTTTAAGAATCATGTTCCCGATGGTCGGACGTATTGAAGAATGGCGCGCGGCTAAAGCAATTTTGGATGAGGTTTTGCTCAAGCATCCCTGCCCAAATCTCGAAGTCGGTATTATGATTGAGGTTCCATCCGCAGCATTAATCGCGCCCTTGCTTGCAAAAGAAGTCGACTTTTTCAGTATTGGTACCAATGACTTGACCCAATACACCTTAGCAATCGATCGCGGACATCCAGTTTTGTCTGGCGAAGCTGATGGGCTCCACCCAAGTATTTTAATGTTAATTGATCAAACTGTACGTGCAGCTCACGCACAGCAAAAATGGGTCGGTGTCTGTGGTGAACTTGCAGCTGATCCAAAAGCTGTGCCTGTTTTACTGGGTTTGGGTGTGGATGAACTCAGTATGTCAGCGTCCAGTATTCCTTTAGTGAAAGCACAAATTCGTCAGCTTAATTTTGCTGACTGCCAACAACTTGCCCAACAAGCACTCAAATGTGAAAGTGCGCCTGCCGTTCGATCATTCGTGGAGCAAACACATGGCTAAAATTTTAACCATTACCCTTAACCCTGCCATTGATGCCACCATCGAACTTGAACAGTTACGTATTGGAGAAGTCAATCGTCAGCAGAACATTCAATACCACGCCGCAGGTAAAGGGCTCAATGTTGCTCAAGTGCTACATGATTTAGGGCATGAGTTAATTGTGTCTGGTTTTTTAGGTACAAAAAATCAAACGCTCTTTAAACAGCATTTTCAAACTATGCAGTTTGATGACCAATTTATTTATATCGAAGGTGAAACCCGCCAAAACATTAAAATTGCTGAACAGTCTGGACGAATGACCGACATTAATGGTCAAGGCTTTCAGGTGTCTACTGAAGATAAACAAGCATTGTTCAAACGCATTCAACAATGTAGTGACTCTGTAGATTATGTGGTGATTGCGGGTAGCCTACCGTTGGGCTTTGGCGTGGATGATTTAAAACAGCTCATTCAAATTCTACACCTACAAAACAAACCTGTTGCTGTAGACACGAGTGGCAAGGCTTTAACTGCAGCGATCGCTATGAATCCGTGGATGATCAAACCCAATACCGATGAATTACAAGAAAGTTTTGGCGTGCTAGCTGAAAGCCTTGACGATCAACAACAATTATTTAAATCACTCAATTCTCAAATTGAACATATCGTCATTTCAATGGGTGAACATGGCGTACATTGGCTTCATCAAAACAAAGCTTATGCTGCACACCCCCCTCAAGTACATGTGAAAAGTACAGTAGGTGCTGGAGATTCTCTTTTGGCAGGCATGATTCATGGACTAGCATGTCAGTTACCGACAGACGATATCCTAGCAACAGCAACGGCGATTGCCAGTCATGCCGTAACTCAGGTGGGCTTTCGTGTTCCAACCCCTGAACTTTTAGCTGATTTAAAACAACACACCACGATCAAAATCTTGAGTGAATCTGATGCAAACCCTTAACTCTATCTTATTGGTCATCAATCATCCTCAAAATCCTGTTGATGCATTGATTCTGACAAAAAAATTAGCGCAACTTGCGAAACAACAAGGTTTTGAAAGTCATACTATTTCAGTAAAAGATCAAATTCCTGACATTGCATTTAGTAAAGTTGTTTTTATTGGTCAAACACCGACTCAACTTGACCCATTTAAAGCCTATTCTGTTGTAACCATTTCACTGGAACAAGCGAACCAAGATATTCAGCAGGCCTTTGAATACGCTTTAACGCATGCACAACCGATTGATCAACTCAAAGCTGAAACTCAATTGAACAACACACAGCAAGCGCAACGTTTTGTTGCGATTACCGCTTGCCCAACGGGTGTTGCTCATACGTTTATGGCTGCCGAAGCATTGCAACAAGGTGCAAATAAACTTGGCTATCAGATTGATGTTGAAACACAAGGCTCTGTAGGTGCAAAAAACATCCTCACAGATGAAGCCATTGCTGCAGCTGACATTGTTATTCTAGCCACTGATATTGAAGTAAATACCGATCGTTTTGTAGGTAAACGTGTTTATCGCTGCAGTACAGGCTTTGCCCTCAAGCAAACAGATAAAGTATTTGCCGAAGCAATCAGTGAAGCAACCGTTCTTGAATCATCCAAACAAAGTAAACAAACGGCAGAAAATAAAAGCCAAGAAAAAACTGGCGTTTATAAGCACCTACTAACAGGTGTGTCTTTCATGCTGCCTATGGTCGTGGCAGGTGGTCTTTTAATTGCGCTATCACTTTGTTTCGGGCTGAATGCAGCAGAAGAAACAGGAAGCTTAGCTTATATATTAAAGCAAATCGGTGCAGCAGCATTTACCTTAATGGTGCCAATGCTGTCGGGATATATTGCCTATTCAATTGCTGACCGTCCTGGTTTAGCGCCCGGTTTGATTGGTGGATTAATTGCCACACAACTTGAAGCTGGATTCCTCGGTGGTATCGTTTCAGGTTTCCTTGCAGGTTACATTGCCCTATTTCTCGCCAAAAGAATCAAATTGCCAACCAGTTTGGAGTCATTGAAACCTATTCTGATTGTTCCGCTTTTAGGCACACTATCAGTAGGTCTAATTATGTACTATGTGGTTGGACAGCCAGTCGCACATATCTTTGAAATGATGAAAGATTTCCTCAACAATATGGGCACAACCAATGCTGTTTTAATGGGAATTGTACTCGCATCAATGATGTGTATTGATTTGGGCGGTCCAATTAATAAAGCAGCTTATGCCTTTAGCGTAGGACTACTCACGACAAATACCTATATGCCAATGGCGGCGACCATGGCTGGCGGTATGGTTCCAGCCATTGGTATGGCGATTGCCACCTTGTTAGCAAAAAATAAATTCAATCAAAGTGAACGAGATGCTGGCAAAGCGGCCTTTGTACTAGGTCTATGTTTTATTTCGGAAGGTGCAATTCCCTTTGCAGCTAAAGATCCGATGCGTGTGATTCCTGCTTGTATTTTAGGTGGTGCTGTTACAGGTGCATTGGTTGCCTTATTCCACTGCGAACTAGTTACACCACATGGTGGCGTATTTGTTTTACTAATTCCAAATGCAATTAATCATGCGTGGCTATACCTCGCTGCAATTACAGCGGGGAGCTGTATTACAGGCATTAGTTATGCATTACTCAAACGTCCTGAGCAGAAACTAGAAACCGCCCCTGCCTAAATCGTCCTTACATTCTGATTTTACAAGCAAGTTATTCCAATCGAGTAACTTGCTTTTCTACTTAGATTAGCTTTGATTCTAAAAATTTAATGATTCTATATTTTATAAAAAAGTAACTTCTACACCTCATCAGTTGGTTTTTTCAGATACATCCCAATAGAAGAATAAACATTTTGGAAAATATCGAACTCATGACCACTTCAAATGCAACCACCGAAAAGAAACGCTACTACGAACCTGCCCCACAAGATATTGATGTTGCCAATTTCCGTAAAGTCGTTGAAAGCCGTCGTTCAGTACGTAAGTTCACGGATAAACCGATTCCAAGTGAAATTTTAGATGAATGTTTAGATTTGGCACTGCTTGCACCCAACTCATCAAACTTACAGCCTTGGACATTCTATGTGGTGCAAAATCCGAGTAAGAAAAAGCAACTGGTTAAAGCATGTTTAGGACAACTTGCTGCTAAAACTGCATCCGAATTGATCGTATGTGTCGCTAGAACAGATCGTGTTGATGAGATGGCAAAACTAAATATCACCGAGTTTCCATTCCCCGAAGCACCACCAGCGGTTCAAAAGTATTACCGCTTTATTCCCTACAACTATAAAACAGGTTATCTCAACGCATTAGGTAACTTCAAAAAAGTTGCATTTAAAGTAGCCCGTACACTCGATAAACAACTTCCTGTGACTGCATTTAACCCTGCCGATGCTAAATTATGGGCAACTAAAACCACAGCTTTAGCTTGTGAAAACCTTGTATTGGCATTACGGGCTTATGGTTTTGATAGTTGTATGATGGAAGGTTTTGATGAACCTTTAGTACGTAAAATCTTAAAACTCAATGATCAGCAACATCCTGTGATGGTGATTGGTGCAGGTGAACGTGCCAAAGATGGCGTGTTCTTCCCTCAATATCGTTTTGATCGTGATTTATTTATTCAAAAAGTATAAATTAATCAAAAGCTAATATTTGGATAAACTCAAAGGCAGGCTCTTCATAAGGATGGCTTGCCTGTAATGCCTTTGCCACAGCACTGGCTTTTTCTTCAGGCACAATCGTTTCAACACGCCA
Organism: Acinetobacter sp. ATCC 27244; assembly: GCF_000156555.1. Classification (NCBI taxonomy): domain Bacteria; kingdom Pseudomonadati; phylum Pseudomonadota; class Gammaproteobacteria; order Moraxellales; family Moraxellaceae; genus Acinetobacter; species Acinetobacter sp. ATCC 27244. The sequence continues at coordinate 116,796 of NZ_GG665954.1, read as the reverse complement.
TTCTTCGAGTTTTTCTAATTCATTTACCTGACCAATAAAGGGATTTGCACCTTTCACAGGCTTAAATTGCCCGATGCCTTTCACTTGCCAAGCACATTGTTCATAATTCCCTATCCCACCTGCACCCACTTCAAAAACAGCAAGTTTGGTTGATTCTAGATGTGATTCAGGTACGTAATAAATAAGTTTTAGCATAAGTTGAATGACTGAGTAAGTTAAGCTGTACTCAAATCATAGCCTTAAAAAAGGTTAAGAATCAAAGTTAAATCTTGATTAGGACATAACTCAAACTTATGAATAAGATTTGGAGAACCAAAGTTAAACCAAACCAAAACCAGCCTTTTCCTTTGCTATGGATCGTCCTCATGTAATTTTCGTTTTTCATCATGTTGTTCTCCGATTTTTATGATCATTATTGAGAAAGCAAAAATTGAACCAGTTTTATTAAAATAACTGAAAGCATCATGCTATTCAACTTTTATCCTGTCATGTAAGAATCACTTATCTCTGTTGCATCAAAAATTAGTAAGCTTCATAGATTTTAGGTGTAATTCAGGACATGAGTAGATTATTTCCATCATTAAGAATACTTTAGCGAAAGGTCAGTTGTTTCTGAGCTTTACTTATGATTTTATTGACTTATTAATTTTAGGAAAAACTCATAATGGAAAAAGGTGCAGATATTTCAGAATGCAATAAATATCGCTATTCACTTTGGAGAGTTTGGGATAAAAATAAACCCATGTTCACATTTATAGGACTAAATCCATCAACAGCAGATCATATTCAAGATGATCCAACAATCACTCGTTGTATCAACTTTGCTCAAAGTTGGGGTGGTGGTGGTATCTATATGGCGAATTTATTTGCATATCGAGCAACCAACCCACAAGATATGATGGCTCAAGATGATCCTATCGGCGCTAAAAATGATGAATACTTAAAACAATTAGCGTCACAATCAAAATATATTATTGCTTGTTGGGGAAATGCTGGTATCCATAAACAAAGATCCTCATTTGTCAAAGACTTGCTCAAAGGTCAGTTACATTATTTAGAGTTAAATAAAACAGGTGAACCTAAACATCCGTTATATATTCATTCTTCTACTCAGATAAAACCGTACATAGATGAAATCTAACTGTTTTGTTAACACTTTATACTTATAAACATCTAAATAAAAAACACCACCTGAAAATTTCAAGTGGTGTTTTCATTTATTGAATTGATTTATTAACCAATAAATTTACGTGCGTTACGGAACATACGTAACCAAGCACCATCTTCAGCCCAATCTTCAGGCTTCCAAGAATGCTGTAAAGCACGGAAGTTACGCTCTGGATGCGGCATCATTACGGTTGCACGACCATCTTTAGAGGTTTGACCTGTAATCGCTTCAGGTGAACCATTCGGGTTCAACGGATAGTGCTGAGTTGGATTACCCAAGCTATCCACATAACGTAAGATCACTTGGTTTTCAGCATTTAACGCAGCAATTTGCTGTTCAGTTGCAACCAGACGACCTTCACCATGCGCAACAGCGATTGGTAAAATCGAACCTTGCATATCTTCAAGCAATACAGAAACTGATTTTTCTACGCGAACGTTTACTGCACGCGCTTCAAAAACTTCTGACATGTTACGGTGGAAACGTCCCCAATGCTCTGCACCTGGAATCAGTGGTGCAAGTTGAGACATCATTTGACAGCCATTACATACGCCTAAGCTGAATGTATTTTCACGATGGAAGAATTGTTCAAATTGATCACGCAATTTTGCATTGAACAAGACTGATTTCGCCCAGCCACCGCCTGCACCCATTACGTCACCGTATGAGAAGCCACCACACGCCACTAAACCTTCGAAGTCACTCAAGCTGACACGACCTGCAAGCAAGTCACTCATATGTACGTCGATGGTATTGAAACCAACTTTGTCAAATGCAGCCGCCATTTCCACATGACCATTGACCCCTTGCTCACGCAAGATTGCCATATTTGGACGACGTGTATTAATAAACGGTGCTTCAACAGGTTCATTCAAGTCATAAGTTGCTTGTGCAATTAAACCTTGATGTTTTTTATCTGCGATTAATGCAAACTCTTGATCCGCTGTTTCAGCATTGTCACGTAAACGTTGGATTTGATGAGAGACTTCAGCCCAAGCTTGTTGTAATTCAGTACGTTCCAAAGTTAAACCATTTACTGCTAATTGATCTGTTGTATTTACACGACCAACAACAGCAATTGCATCTTTCAGACTTGATGCTGCAACTTCAACTTCTAACTGTGCCCAATCAGCAGCAGTAATTTGCAGTACTGCACCAATTTCTTCAGCAAATAAGCTTTCTGTTGATTGATTTTCTAATGCTACACCTAAGCGTGATGCAAACATCATCTCGGCAACAGTTGCTAATAAACCACCATCACCAATGTCATGGTAAGCCTTGATCAAACCACGATTGTTCCAGTCTTGAATCAAGGCAAAGAATGCTTTGAAGTCATCAAAACTATCAACATCAGGTGTTACTGAACCAATGGCTTTATATACCTGCGCAAGGATTGAACCACCTAGGCGGAACTGGCCTTTAGACAAATCAATACGAACTAATACTGAATCAGCTAAATTTTTCAATTCAGGCGTTAATGTTTTACGAACATCTAGAACTGGTGCGAATGCTGTGATCACACCTGTCATTGGCGAAGTCACGGCCTTGTCTTCACCATCATTCCACGTAGTACGCATTGAAAGTGAATCTTTACCGACTGGAATTGCGATGCCTAATGCAGGACACATTTCCATACCAATCGCTTTCACACCTTCAAACAAGGCTTGGTCTTCACCTTTTTGACCAGCAGCAGCCATCCAGTTTGCAGAAAGTTTGATATCACTAATTTGTTCGATGTTGGCACACGCAATATTGGTAATTGCTTCCGCAACTGCTAAACGTGCAGATGCAGCAGGATTTAACAAAGCAACTGGTGGACGTTCACCCATCGCCATTGCTTCACCTGTGAAGCCTTGCAAGCTGGTGGTGGTTACTGCTGCATCTGCAACAGGAACCTGCCAACGGCCAACCATTTGATCACGTGCAACCATACCGGTAATTGAACGGTCACCAATCGTGATCAGGAATGATTTAGACGCAACTGTTGGATTTTTCAATACGCGGAAAATCGCATCTTTCAAATCAATTTTTGACGCATCAAAGTCATTGCCTTGACGTTCAATCGTTTCATAAGAACGTTGCATACGTGGTGTGCCACCCAACATCACTTGCATTGGGATGTCGACTGCATTGTTTTCAAATAATGGATCTTCAACCGTCAAATGACGTGCTTCAGTCGCTTCACCAAGTACTGCAAAGGGACAACGCTCACGAGCACAAATTTCTTCAAACTGTTCTAAAGATTCTGGACGAATCGCTAACACATAACGTTCTTGCGCTTCATTTGACCAGATTTCCATCGGGCTCATACCTGGCTCTAAAGATGGAATCTTACGAAGGTTCAATACCGCACCTAACTCGTGATCATTCACTAGTTCAGGCATCGCATTTGATAGACCACCCGCACCTACGTCATGTACAGACACGATCGGGTTAAAGTCTTCTAAGCGCCAGCACGTATCAATCACTTCTTGGCAACGGCGCTCCATTTCTGGATTTTCACGTTGAACAGAAGCAAAGTCCAAGCTCTCGCCCATGGTACCGCTATCTACAGAAGATGCTGCACCACCGCCAAGACCGATTAACATTGCAGGGCCACCCAATACAATGAGCAAGTCACCCGGTTGGATCGCATCTTTTTCAACATGGTCAGGACGGATATTACCGTAACCACCTGCAATCATGATTGGCTTATGGAAGCCTTTCACTTCACCATTTACATTTTGTTCGAAAGTACGGAAATAACCATTTAATGCAGGACGACCGAATTCGTTGTTAAACGCAGCACCACCTAAAGGACCTTCGATCATGATCTGTAATGGCGATGCCATACGTGAAGGTTTACCGTAGTTATCTTCCCAAGGCTGTTCGAAACCCGGAATATTTAAGTTAGAAACCGTAAAGCCTGTTAGACCAGCTTTTGGTTTACCACCTCGACCTGTTGCACCTTCATCACGGATTTCACCGCCCGAACCTGTTGCAGCACCTGCAAATGGAGCAATTGCAGTTGGGTGGTTGTGTGTTTCAACCTTCATTAAAATATGAGCAGCTTGGCTCTTATATTTATAAACGAAGTGACCATTTTCATCCGCTTTTGGATAAAAACGCATCGTGTCATAACCCACGATCACAGACGCGTTATCTTTATATGCTGATAACACATCTGTTGGAGATTCTTTATAGGTATTTTTAATCATTTGGAACAATGATAATGGTTGTTTTTCACCATCAATTGTCCATTCAGAACCAAAGATTTTATGACGACAGTGTTCAGAGTTTGCTTGTGCAAACATCATCAATTCGATGTCGTTTGGATTACGGCCAAGCTTAGTAAATGCTTCGGTTAAGTAATCAATTTCTTGCTCAGATAAAGCAAAACCAAACTCATTATTCGCTTTAACTAATGCTTCTTTGCCTTGCCCCAAAATATCAATTGAGTTGAGTGGCTTCGGCGCAGTTTCTGAGAATAAAGCTTTTGCCTCTTCAATTTGAGCAAAAACTGTTTCTGTCATACGGTCATGAAGTACTTGTTTAACTTCATTCGTAATTTCAGTGACACCTTTTAACGTAAATAAAAGACCACGTTCTAAACGGTGCACTGGTGTATTACAGTTTTGGAAAATATCAGTTGCTTTAGACGACCACGGAGAGATTGTGCCAACACGTGGAGTTACTAAAATTTGGATTTCATCACTTGCAGCTTGGCGAAGTTCGAAAGATTGACCATCGTTTAAAAGTTGTAATGCCGATTGATGTTGCTGCTCGTTGAGCGCTTGATCAAACAAATAAACCCACTGGCTGTCAAAAGATTGAACAGAACTCATTGACGCTAAACGGTTTAAGAGTTGAGCTTTCTTAAAAGAAGAATGTGCTGATGCACCGGCCACGATAAACATGTTGACTTTGGCTCCACGGGCAGATCGAACAGACCCACCGCAATGTGACTTATGAAAGAGCGCATATTCTACTGTGAAAGCCTCTTTTCAGCTAGCCATATCCAACTTAAAAATCAGAGTTTTCGACGATGAATGCCCTATTTCTGTCTCGCCTGATCTATTTTACTTTATTCGTAACAATTCTTTTATTTTGCAGAACAAATCACATTTCAGTTTTTTAAATAGTTGACCGATTATTTTAGTGATTATTCTGATTTAGTTTTGTATCAACAAGACAATCTATGTCGCGCTACGCTAGTGCTTTCATGTTTTTTTTGGCATGATGAAACTGAATTCATAGTGAATAATGATAAATGGAACAAATGCGTTGGTTGGAATTGCTATCTGCAATTCGTTTAGGTAGTAAAAAAAGCAGCAATGAGTTGGCTCGAAGCCCATTCCACAAAGACTACGACAGAATTATATTTTCCCAAAGTTTTCGTCAACTGAATAGAAAAACACAGGTTCACCCTCTGACTCAACATGATGGGATTCATACACGTCTGACTCATTCACTTGAAGTCTCTTGTATTGGTCGTTCACTCGGTATGCTAGCTGCAGAAAAAATCAAAGATGAATTACCGATGTGGATTTCCCCTGCCGATGTCGGTGCAATTATTCAAGCAGCATGTTTAGCTCATGACATTGGAAATCCCCCTTTTGGTCATGCAGGTGAATATGCCATTCGTGAATGGTTTGATGACGCCTCACATCGAGACTTTCTGACCAAACTCACTCCAGAAGAAGAAGCTGATGTAAGACAGTTTGAAGGCAATGCTCAAGGGCTACGCTTACTCAGCCGTATTGACTATCATCCTGATGATGGTGGTATGCGCCTCACCTGCGCCACACTAGGTGCTTATCTCAAATATCCGTGGCTATCCAAAACCATTAATGAACAAGGTGACACACCTTCACATCAACGGGCAAAATTCGGTTGTTATCAATCCGAAAAAGAAATCTTAAAACAGCTTGCGGAACAACTCGGTTTGATTCAACTCGGTGACTATCATTATTGTCGTCATCCATTGACCTACTTATTAGAAGCTGCTGATGATATTTGTTATGCACTGATTGATTTAGAAGATGGCATTATTCTTAATATGTTGGATTATGATGAAGTTGAACCTATCTTTCTGAATTTAATCGCCGATTTTGGTCGCCCAGAAGAACTGCATTTACCACATACCACTTGGCAACAAAAAATTGCCGCTTTGCGTGGGCGAGTCATGAAACGCTTAGTTGACGAAGTAACGACTGCTTTTGCAAAGCATCATTATGAGATTATTACAGGTCAACTCAAAGGCAGTCTTTTACAATATTGCTCACCAGATATTGAAGCAGGCATTCAAACGGCAAAAAACCTTGCACGCGACCGTATTTTTGAACATCCACAAAAATCTGGCTTAGAAATTATTGCGCATCAAAGTTTGCAAACTATTTTGGATGCTTTTGTTCCACTAACAATGCCTCATAAAACATTAAGTTTTAAAGAACAGCGTTTACTTTCTATTTTGCAGCACTCAGGCGCAAACTTCCAAAGCAACCATTATCAAAATATCATGCAGGTTTTGGATATTATTAGTAAATTCTCTGATCACCAAGCTTATAGCTTAGCGCAAGAATTGAAAGGTAATAAAGTTGGATTCTTTTAATGTCTCGATTTATTGATAAAGGTATAAGTAGCTTATCTCTTCTCAAACCAGAAGTTTGGGTACATTGTCCAACATGTCAAATGCTCGCAAAAATTGTCGAAATAAAGGAGGAGGAATCAGAAGGAGTAAAGGTTTTTTGTACTCAGTGTACATATCGCAAATCATTACA
>NZ_GG665954.1:104472-109366 GCF_000156555.1 Acinetobacter sp. ATCC 27244 | reverse complement strand
CAGCATATTCGTACCCAAAGTTATGACTATATGAGTTATTACTTTAATTTAAATCAAAATATTCATGAATGGAGAGGTACATGTGAAGTCGAAATAAATACGAAATGTACAACATGTAGAAAAGGGAAATACAAATATCTTCAGCAATATGCCCGTAAGTCACTTATTCCAAGAGAAATAACTATAAGCTGTAATTTCTGTCTACGAGAAAATACATTTGATGACTCTATCTATACTTTAAGAAAAGTTAGCGACTCCAAAGAAGGCTTAGATTCTTTTTACTCATATCAATTATTTTTAAATATTGCTGTTCGACAAGGTCAAATCTGTGTTTACAACCCAACTCATTTAGAAATATTGAAAAACTTTATTCAAGCCGATCTAAGAGAACGTGAATTTTCAAATTATAATCGCAGTTATTTTTCGCGGTTACCGACTTGGATAAAATCCACGAGAAATCGTAAAGAAATTCTAAAAGCCATTTTGCGTTTAGAACAAATGGCATCTACTATTCAACCATCAACAACTAAGTGAAAAGACTCAATGATCGGATGTTTAATTGGCGAAGTGTTTGCCTTAGAAGCCCCAACCGTCTTACTCAATGTAAATGGTGTTGGCTATGAAATAGATACGCCACTTTCAACATTTTGCCAATTACAAAAAGGACAGAAAGTGACTTTATGGACACACCTTGTGGTTCGTGAAGATGCCCAACAACTTTATGGTTTTAGTGATGCACAGGAAAAGACAATTTTCCGTACCTTACTTAAAGTCAATGGCGTTGGTCCTAAAATGGCTTTAGGTATCCTATCAACATTGAGTGTTGAGTTACTGATTCATACCATTGAGCATGATGATATCAATACACTGATTAAAGTTCCTGGTGTCGGTAAAAAAACTGCCGAGCGTTTAATGATTGAATTACGTGATCGTTTTAAAGCTTTGGCAAATTCAACTGGCGGCACAACAAATACTGCAGCTGCTCAAATTCAATTTATGGCAAACTCACCTGTTGCCGAAGCAGAAGCCGCATTACAATCGTTGGGTTATAAACCTGCTGAAGCACAAAAAGCTGTTGCTGCCGTGAAAGCAGACTATACTGAGTCTGCCGATATTATTCGTGCTGCGCTTAAATCCATGATGAAGTAATTGATATATGCAAGATCGTCTTATTAGCGGAACAGAAAAACCAGAAGATCATTTTGATCGCGCCATTCGCCCTACGTCATTGGCTGACTATATTGGTCAACCTGTAGTCCGTGAGCAAATGGAAATCTTCATCGGCGCAGCTCGCGGTCGTGGTGAGGCCTTAGACCATACCCTGATTTTTGGTCCACCTGGTCTGGGTAAAACCACACTCGCAAATATTATCGCACGAGAAATGGGTGGCAATTTAAAGTCAACTTCTGGCCCTGTACTGGAACGCGCTGGTGACTTAGCAGCAATGCTGACCAATCTTGAAGAAGGCGACGTTCTGTTTATTGACGAAATTCATCGTCTTTCACCCGTGATTGAAGAGATTCTCTATCCAGCCATGGAAGATTACCAACTGGATATTATGATTGGTGAAGGCCCTGCGGCTCGTTCAATCAAGCTCGATCTGCCAGCCTTCACTTTAGTCGCAGCCACAACACGTGCAGGTTTGCTCACCTCCCCGTTACGTGATCGTTTTGGGATTGTACAGCGTTTAGAGTTCTATTCAGTTGAAGACCTGACCCATATCGTGACCCGTTCAGCGAACCTCATGGATGTGCCGATTACTCATGAAGGTTCAACAGAAATCGCCCGTCGTGCACGTGGGACGCCCCGTATTGCCAATCGATTATTACGTCGTGTCCGTGACTATGCCCAAGTCAAAGGCACTGGTGAAGTGACTCAGGATATGGCGCAACGGGCTTTGGACATGCTCAATGTCGATAAAGCAGGTTTAGATACGCTCGATCGGCGTTATCTCAGTATGTTACTGGAACGCTTTGAGGGTCGACCAACTGGTGTTGAGGCTTTAGCTGCGGCAATGGCGGAAGATAGCGGAACGCTTGAAGACGTAATTGAGCCCTATTTGATTCAACAAGGTTATGTGATGCGTACCGCACGTGGCCGTATTGCAACCAATATGGCATATTTACAATTTGGTATGACACCACCTGAATCATAAATATAGATAAATCATGACTCAAACCCTAGATGAACAACAACTTATAGAAAGAATTAAAGTATCGTATCAAGACGTTATTTCTGATTTACCGCCTATCGAAGAGTTGCCTCGATATGTGATGTTTTCGGAATATCGCCAAGAACAAAGACAATTTTTAGATGCGCTTCTCCAAGCTCATTCTGCATTGTCGCTCTCTTGTCAACTTGTCGATTCAAAACAACAAGCTGTTTCCCTTTCTAGTGAGCAGCTTGAACAATTCAACACTACCTCACATTTGGACTGGTCACTCACAAGCCTTGCCTTTGACCATACACACGCTACAATCTTTATTTCATTATGCTTTCAAGACGATCTAAAGCAGATGGTCGAGGAACATCGCCCACCGCGCAAACCTATACTGACTTTTAAAAACTTGGCAATTCTATTGATCAGTTGCTGTATGCTCGGCATTTCACTTTACTTATTTAACCAAGCCCCAGAATGGTTGGTATTTATCATTTTTGCAGTTGGTTTTTTAGGTTTATGTATGCTATACGACCGTGTAAAAGATTACATTCAATACAATAAAGTAAAAGATGATCCTCTAAAAACCTTGATTGTTGCAGGCTATTTTGCTGAACATTTAGAAGATTATGCAACGCAGACTTTAATCTTAGATAAAAACTCAAACGAATAGCTTGCTTGATCTGTTGTGCCATTTGCCCCAAAAATCAATATGCTAAACTGCGACACTATTCAACACCTCGTATCAAGAATGGATTTTTATCATGGCAAATCATTTTGAATTTAATATCCGTGTATATATTGAAGATACAGATGCAGGCGGTATCGTCTACCATGCCAATCATATTCGCTTCATGGAACGTGCTCGTACTGAATGGTTACGTGCAGCAGGCGTAGACCACTACTGGCATCAACAAGACTACAACTTCGTCGTACACCAAATTCAAGTCAAATATGTACGCCCTATATTAATGGATGATTTGATTACCGTTACAGCGCGTGTTATTTCGTGTAAAGCTGCATCTTTTGTATTGCAACAGAATATATATCGTGGTGAAATCTTGCTGGCTTCTGGTGAGGTTGTGTTGGCATGTCTAAACAAAGAATTGATGCCTCGACGCCTTCCTCAAGAAATTCGTGATCTGATTCAAAAAGAATTAGCACAGGACGAAAAATAAACTTTTGGCACAGTGACTTATGGCAACTAATTTAGAATCTTCAATGCACATTTCTGACCTTATTTTACAAGCAAGCCCTGTTGTACAACTGGTCATGCTGATCTTATTACTTGCCTCAATCTATAGTTGGTATGTGATTGCTAAATTGCATATGAGCTTTAAAAAAACGGGGCAAGATGATGAGCATTTTCAAAAAATGTTCTGGTCTGGTGCTGAGCTAAATACCCTATATAACAATGCCCAATTGAACTCTAAACGTAACGGTTTAGAAGATGTTTTTTATCAAGGTTTATCTGAGTTCTTTAAACTTAAAAAACGTAAAGCTGACACAACTCAAACCATTGAAGGTACTGAACGTATGTTACGCGTTGGTTTAAGCCGTGAACAAGGCGGCTTAGAGCAAAGCCTAGGCGTATTAGCAAGCATTGGTTCCGTCGCTCCATACATTGGTTTATTCGGTACCGTTTGGGGCATCATGAATGCCTTTATTGGTCTTGCTGCAGTTGATCAAGTGACTTTGGCCACTGTTGCCCCAGGAATCGCAGAAGCATTAATTGCAACTGCAATTGGTCTATTTGCTGCGATTCCGGCAGTACTTGCATTTAACCATTTTACAGCGAAAGGTGAAGCCATCTATTCAGATCGTGCTCTTTTTGCGGAAGAAATGGTGGCGCTGTTACAACGTCAATCGATTGGAACGGCTCAGGAAGATGCATAATGGCGATTCAACGATCAGGGCGTTTTGAACGCATCAAAAAGCCGCTCAAAAGCGATATGAATGTCGTTCCTTATATTGACGTCATGCTTGTGCTGTTAGTCATTTTTATGGTTACAGCACCGATGATTACCAGTGGAATCAAGGTTGATTTGCCACAAGCGAATAACAATCCAATTGAGTCAAAAGAGCGACCACCAATCGTTACCCTCGGTAGCAATGGCAATATTTATTTAGAATATAAAGAGCATGATAAAAATCAGGTTCTGTCATTTCAAGAGTTAGAAAGTATTCTAAATGATGCTCAAACCCAAGCTGAGCAAGAAAATAAAACGCTGACCGTTTTGGTAAATGGTGATCAATCACGTCCTTATGGTGATGTGATTGCTCTAATGGCAAGTTTACAAAATGCGGGTCTAACTGAAGTAGGCCTGCTAACTAAGCCGTTAGAATAAACTATGAAAAAATTCCAAAAGCCGCCTTTTAAAGAAAAACAAAATGCGATCGCACTAGCTTTTACGCTAGGTATTCATGCTGTGGCTATTGTTGGTTTGTTGTACTTAGGTATGAGCAAACCTCTTGAGCAACCAAAAAAAGTAAAAACGATTTTGGTCAATCCAGATGACTTACCTCAAACAATCGATTATGAAACCACAGCTGAAAATCAAGCCGAAGAGATTCAAAGCCCTATTGTAGATGAAACGTTGCCACAAAATTTACCAGCAACGCCATCACAGCCGACTGAACAACAGCTTGCAGCTGAAAAACAGAAGGCAGAACAAATCCAACAAGAAAAACTAGCTGCTCAACAACGTCAAGCCGAAGCAGATGCTAAACGCAAAA
>NZ_GG665954.1:95304-104422 GCF_000156555.1 Acinetobacter sp. ATCC 27244 | reverse complement strand
CCGAGGCGGATGCTAAAGCTGCTGCCGCAAAACAGGCGGAACAAGAAGCAGCCCAGAAAAAAGCTGAATCTAGACGTATTGCTTCAACAGCTAAACGTGATTTCGAACAGAAAATTTACCGTGCTTGGACTATGCCATTAGGTTCATCAGGCCAAAGAGCTAGTGCCCGGGTAACATTAAGTGATAACGGTGCGGTCTTATCTGTTGTTGTGACAGCAAGTGATCCTGATGTTAAAGCTAGTGTTGAAGCAGCGATACGGGCAGCAGCTCCTTATCCGATGCCAGAAGATCCAGATGCAAGACGTGAAGCTCGAAGCTTTACTTCAAACTTCACTGCAAAATAGTAATAAATGGTTAACGTTACATGCTTGTAATAGCACAAAGCATGTAACTATGTTAAATAATCAACAGCCACAAAAAAACGAGAGCAAGTAATTGTAACTATGGAAAAGACTCGTAAGCATCTCATCGCAATTGCCGTTTTTACTGCAATTAGTACCGCTATTCCAGTGACAACTTTTGCGCAGCTTCAATTGGAGATTGCAAAAGCACCCGAAAAAGCGCCAAAAATCGCTATTGTTCCATTTACAAATGACAATGCGATCTACCCCATTGTTGAAAGTGATCTGAATCGCTCTGGTCGTTTTACCAGTGCGTCACAGAATTTACCTGCAACTGCCAGTATGAATCAGATTCAGGCTGGTGATTGGCAAAATGCGGGTGTTCCATATGTTGTGGTTGGTCAAAGTAAGGCGATCAATGCCAATACTTTTGAAATTCACTATCAGCTTTACGATGTACAAAAACAACAATACTTACTCAATGAGGTTTTGACTGTCCCTGCTGGTCGTGTACGTCAAGCTGGGCATATGATCAGTGATGCTATCTATCAAGCTCTGACAGGCATCCCCGGTGACTTTAGTGGTCGTATTGCTTATGTACTCCGTAATCAAGCAAATCCCGCACAGCGTTATACTTTACAAATTGCTGACACCGATGGTGAACAACCGAAAACCGTACTTTCATCACGTGATCCTATCCTCTCCCCAACTTGGACGCCTGATGCGAAGAAAATTGCTTATGTTTCGTTTGAAACCAAGCGTCCAGCCATTTATTTACAAGATCTAGCGACTGGTCAACGTGAAGTACTTGCAAGCTTTAGAGGCTTAAATGGTGCGCCGAGCTTCTCACCTGATGGTCAATCGATGTTATTTACAGCATCCATGCATGGTAATCCTGAAATTTACCAAATGAATTTGAATACACGTCAAGTACAGCGCATGACCAATGATACTGCGATTGATACTGAAGCACGTTATTCGCCAGATGGTAAATCATTTATTTTCACGTCTGATCGCGGTGGTTCTCCACAAATTTATCGCTATACCTTTGCAGATAAATCAGTACGGCGACTCACCTTCCGCGGTGCTTTCAATGCACGTGGGACCTTGAGTGCGGATGGAAAAAGACTCGCTCTAGTACATCGCCCAAGTGGAAGCAATTATAAAGTTGCACTCCAAGATATTAATACAGGGATTACAAATATCTTAACCCCAACCAGCTTAGATGAATCACCAAGCTTCTCACCAAATGGTCAAATGGTTGTTTATGCAACACGCGAAGGTAATCGTGGCTTGCTGTCAATCATGTCTACTGATGGTCGTTTCCGTATGAATTTACCAAGCGAGCAAGGTGAAGTTCGTGAACCTGCTTGGGCACCAAAATAAATTTACTTGATTGGAGAATCACATGAATATGAAATATCTTAGCCTTCCACTCATTGCTGCAACGCTAGTATTTACTGGTTGTGCAAGCCGTAAACCAGCAACAGACATTACTGCAGGAAATACACCAACAGGTACGACAGTAAGTACTGAAGGTTTGAGCGAAGATGCAGCCTTAAATGCACAAAACTTAGCTGGTGCATCTGCAAAAGGGGTGACTGCTGCAAATAAAGCATTCTTGGCGAAACGCGTTGTTCATTTTGACTATGACAGCAGTGAGTTATCTAACGAAGACTACCAAACATTACAAGCACATGCGCAGTTCTTAGTTGCAAATGCAAATTCACGTGTAGCTTTGACTGGACATACCGATGAACGCGGTACCCGTGAATACAACATGGCATTAGGCGAGCGTCGTGCAAAAGCAGTTGAAAGCTTCTTAGTAACAAACGGTGTAAATCCTCAGCAGCTTGAAGCAGTTAGCTATGGTAAAGAAGCTCCTGTAAACCCAGGTCACAACGAAGCAGCTTGGAAAGAAAACCGTCGTGTTGAGATCAACTACGAAGCTGTGCCACCTTTATTAAGATAAATAAGTTTAATAAAAAATGCTCACATCATGTGAGCATTTTTTATGTTTGAGATGAGGTATCGTCATCAGTAGGTTGCATTGATTCTATCAAGTCATGCTTATTAAACTTTTTATATTCAGGCTTTGCCTCATACTCTTTCCAAGCATCCTTGACACATTCTTTAGAAATTTCATCTAAATTAATTGGCTCACCTGCAGTAGGTGTTGCCTCAAAAGTCTTAGTTGACATTTTCGATCTCCAACGTCCTGTTTAATATCCAATCAACATAGCATGTAATGCCGTACTTGTAATCATAAAAGCAACATAAATAAAGTAAGATAATTTTTATTTTATAGCGATCTCATCTAGAATAGGCGCATTCTTTTTTATCCATTTCTGACACAGCTAAATTGGAGCTATTAAAAATGTCAAACCTAACTTTGTCTCAATATTTAGAACAACAAAATGGGAATTTGACTCCAGAATTGGCTCAAGTCATCGCAACAATTGCTGAAACCTGCAAGACTATTGATCAAGCATTACAAAAAGGCGCTTTAGCTGGAATTCTAGGAAGTGCGGGCAATGAAAATGTTCAAGGTGAAACTCAAAAGAAATTAGATGTAATTTCTAACGATTATTTAATCGATGCATTAAAAGTACACCCTCAAGTCGGTGGGTTAGCATCTGAAGAGTTGGACGATTTTACCCCTGCTCAAGAAAATGGAAAATATTTAGTGTTATTTGATCCACTAGATGGCTCTAGTAACATCGATATTAATATGTGTGTTGGTACGATCTTCTCGATCTTGCCCGCAAAAAATGCAGTAACTCAGTCTGCCGACTTTATGCAAGCTGGTATCGAGCAAGTCGCTGCAGGCTATGTGCTTTATGGTCCATCAACCATGTTGGCGCTTACAGTCGGTGCAGGCGTGGTGTTCTTTACTTTAGATCCAAACTCACAGACATTTTTATTGACCACTGAAAATGTACAAGTGTCAGCGGATACTCAAGAGTTTGCAATCAATGCATCAAATCAACGTCATTGGGAGAATCCTGTAAAGCGTTATATCGATGAGCTATTAGCAGGGAAAACATCAGTACGTGAAAAAGATTTCAACATGCGCTGGGTTGCATGTATGGTAGGTGATATTCATCGTATCTTATGTCGTGGTGGGATTTTCCTTTACCCATATGATTTGAAAGATCCGAAAAAAGCAGGACGTTTACGTCTTATGTATGAAGCCAACCCGATGAGCATGTTAATCGAACAGGCTGGTGGTGCTTCTACAACAGGTCGAGTTCGTATTATGGAAATCCAGCCAACTGAGCTTCATCAACGTGTCCCAGTCATTATTGGCTCTAAAAATGAAGTTCAACGTGTAACGAGCTATCATTCATAACTTAATCACTTCGGGCATCATTATATTGATGCCCTTTCGGATGTTCTTCTTATGGCGGTTATCTTTTTAGAATCAAAAGACAATGCAAAAATTAAACATTTGCGTGGCTTAATTGAACTCAATAGTGCTCGAAAAAAACATCAACAAACCGTTTTAGAAGGTAGTCATCTTTGCATTGCATGGTTGCAACAACAGAAAAAAATATTTTCTTTATTTACAACTGAACAAGCGCTTGCACATACAGATCTACAAAATGTGATGGAGCTACATCAAGGTCATGTTTTTGTGATTAGCGAAGTACTCTATAAAGATCTAAGCACTCTAGGCACGACGCTTCCCTGCTTAGCCATTATTGATCTACCTAAAACAGCATCAACAATTGACTTTAGTGTTGATACTTTGATTTTGGAAAATATCCAAGACCCCGGAAATGTGGGGACATTATTACGTTCAGCAGCCGCAGCAAATATCAAACAAATCGTTTGTACGCAAGGCTCTGCAACACTTTGGTCTCCAAGAGTGCTAAGAGCTGGCATGGGCGCTCATTTTAGTTTGAATTGTTTTGAAAACTTTCAGCTCAATGAAATTCTTCCAAAATTTCAGATCCCAGTTTTTGTCACCAGCTCACATAGATCAACGAGTCTATATTCCAAAGATTTGACCCAACCATGCGTATGGATTTTAGGGAATGAAGGTCAAGGTGCAAGTGAGTATGCACTTGAACATGCTCAAGCTGTAACAATTCCTCAACCAGGGGGACAAGAATCTTTAAACGTTGCAATCGCAGGTTCAATCTGCTTTTTTGAGATGGTCCGTCAACGTCTATAAAACGTTAAATTACATTAAAGCCGATTTTTTTGTTGGAAAAATCTATTACACTACAAAAAATAATTGCTTAAGTTGTCAACGCATCCACCATTTTCAACGTTATATGATTAATGAATTGATAATAATGGTGGGTTTCCATGACAGGATTTTCCATCTCTATGGATTTAGCACCGAAACAGGCTCAAACTGGCAACAGTACTGATACCAGTACTGTTGAACAACGTCTTCGTTTTTTTATGCAAGATGTGACTGGTCGTGCGCTTGTAATGATGGAAAGTGCTACACAAGGGCAACAAGGGATCGCAATGGATTTAGTGCAAGAAGCATTTATTTCTTTGCATAAATCATATGCAGATAAAAGTACTGAAGAATGGTACCCTCTGTTCTATACAATCCTTAATAATAAACTACAAGATTGGAGACGTAAGGAAGCACGCCGCGCTAATCCATTTTCTTTATTTAAAAAAATTAATTTAGATGATGATGAAGAAATTACTGATATTATTGATGAATCTACACCGAATCCATTTGAGTTTCTTGATCAAGAAGTCACAATGGATGAAATTCAAGAAGCCATTCATCAGTTACCAGTTCGCCAACAACAAGCATTTATGCTGAGAGCTTGGGAGGGTTTCGACACGATGACCACTGCTCAAATTATGGACTGTAGTGAAGGTAGTGTAAAAACACACTATCACCGTGCAATTCAGGGGCTCCGAGTTGCTCTCGCGCATTTAAATCCACATACGGGAGGATCATCAAATGGATAAAGATGAGTTCACTAAACAAGTGACTTCCAAACTTGATCAACTTGCAAAAGAACAGCAGCACAATAAGCTCATGGTGATGAATCATGTTTTGGATAGTGTCCAAAAGAAACCAACGTCTTATTACAGCATTTGGAAAATGTCTGGTTTTGCATTAGCTGCTGCAATTACAGGTATTGTGATTTTACCGAACTCTTTACAATTGACTGATAAACCACAAAACCAAGTTGTGATTAATCCAAAACTGTCCCCTCAAATGGTTGAAGATATGGAAATGTTAATGGTCTTGGGCGAGGATAAGGTTCGACATGGCAGCTAAAAGATTAGCACTTGTTGTATGTACAGTCGGCTTATTACAGACGAGTTTTGCTGGCTCAGATCGCTTTTGGCCATTTTCCAAGCCAGTTAAAACAACGACAGAAGAAGCATGGGATGATTTATCCCCAGAAGAGCAACGTGCGCTTATAAAGCGATATCAAACGCTTAAAGAGATTCCTAGCGATCAAAGCTCTCAACTACAACAACGCATGGAGTGGTTTACTCAACTCCCCGATGATGAAAAACAAAAAATGCGTGATGTATGGCAGAGAATGAGCACACAAGAACGCAGCACCTTACGTAAACGCATGCAAAATGCAAGCTTAGAAGAGCGCGTAAATATTAGAGAAGAATATTTAACTAAATATTCTGAACACTAAAATAGCGTATGTACTAAGGTAAAAAATAGCGCCATATGGCGCTATTTTTACATTGATCTTACTTTCTAAAACGGCGATAAGTTAACAAACCTAGTAGACCAAATAATGATAGAAGTGTTGTACTTCCTCCACCGCTATTCGCATTACGTTTATTATCTGTTGTATTAGCCGTGCTTATCACTCTAACTGTACCCACATTTGAGATCGCAGGCGTTGGAAGTTCATTATCATAAACTTGGTAGTTAAATGAAAAGTTAAATTGGTTAAAAGCATTTGCTTCTTTAATATAAAGATTACCACCATAACATTTTTCTTGTTCATCTGGCGCAGGACAATTCCCTACTCGATCAGCAGTAATAATTAAATTACTAGAAACATTGGATAAGCGGATTGGCAACTCTACACCTTCTTCATTATGCCAAAAAGCAGGTTTATTTGGCTTTAACTCAGGACCTGAGCCATTTGGACCAGTATCACCATCATCATTGGCAAAATTTAATAAGTTTAAAGTAGCAGTTTCATTTTGTTGATACTTCAATGTTACTGAGGTGTCTTTAACTACAGGTGCAATATTTACAAAAGCAGCCTGCAATAATCCTGTTGAGGTAATTCTTTCATCAGTACTCGATGTAATCGTATATTTACAATAGTACTTGTCACCAGCTTGAGTTATTTCATCATCAGTACGATAAATCATAATCTGTTCTAGATCAGCATTCCACTTACAGACAAGCTCCTCTTCTGGTTCAATACCAGCAATCGCACCATCAATCTGCCCTTTTCCTAATGCTTCAACAATTATCTTATAATCCTTCGTATTAAAGAATTGTAAAGCACGTGTTTTCCCATCAGATGTAAGAACCTCTTCAGGCAAAGGTAGCTTTTGATTGCGTAAATCTACATAAATCGCGCGATATTTTAATGCATTCTTGCTTTTTTCTGGATCAGCAAACACATCTAAAACTTTTTTGTATTGCTCTAAACGGAATTTATAATACGTTAGGAATTCTGCATTATTTGGATTTTTAACTAAATTTTCAAATAAGTCGTAACTACCTTGATAGTTATCGATCATTTTGCTAATTGAACTATTTGATAGATCAAAAATATCACCAGCAGTTAAACGCATTAACTCAACAGAACCAATATCACAAGTATTTCGTGCATTTGGATCAAAGTTCAAAGCACCATCAGTAATTCTAGACAACCCTCGCTGATCAATTTTACTACAATCAGTCACCCCTGTATTGGTTAGATCCTTAATTTTTTTATCTTCATCCTGCTGAAATCTATTATTATCGATAGGATAATATAAGGGCAAAAATCCAGTGTGGACAGAAGCAGGGATGTACTCACTTAAGTATGTACTGATTGGTTTACCGCTTACATCAATATTGCTTTCGTTATTGACAAAAACTTCATCGGGCAAATCACAGAAATTTTCCGCTGTTTCTTCTCTCACGATAGCATTATAAGCAAAAAGCATTGCAAAATCTTTCTGCTCTTTGGCCCCACCCAAAAGATAACGACACGCGTAAGTCCCTGCACCACCATTATATGCCAACACATTAAATCGTATGCGCTTCAATCCGATTTTGTCATATAAAAGTGTAGTGAATGCATTATTCTGAACAATGGTATTATTCTCTAATGTTAAACGACTCAAAGTACTTAATACGCTAGAGCTATTACCCGTTGTTGTACCTGCTTCTGCATCCCCTGTAAACTTGATAAGATTTCCATTTGACGAGTTCGCTATATTCTTAGCAATCGTATTAGATTCCAGCACAACTGTTGGTTCCCCAACAAACTCAAACATACTCTTAGAACTAGCTAGACCATTTCCAATTAGGCTACTTGAATTAATTGTAATGTTACGTTTCGTGTAGCCCAAATCATTTTTATCATGCATTGCAAGCACACTTCCAACAGGTGCTTGATTACCTTGGATTAAACTTTTAGAGATAGACAAACCACTATTATTCCCAGCCAAATAAATTGCACCACCAGCCTGCTCTGCTCGTGAGTCTAAAATTTGGCTACTTAGCAAAGAAATGTCAGCACCCGCATAAATTGCCCCCCCTAACCCAGAGGTATACCCACCGCTTAGAATCAGGTTACTCAAAACCAATTTCTGTTTACCGACAGTGGTATTAAAAATACGAGAATTTTCTGCTTTTATTGTCGTTTGTAAAGGAATTTGCGCTGGGTATTGATTAACCACATCATTCAATAAAACATTTTTATTTTCCCAATCTACAGGACCTGCACCAAAAATTGAAACACCAACTTGTGGTTGAAGTTCACTTTTTAACGTATAAACACCCGCTTCAAGTTGAATATTTTTTTGCGTACTAGAACGAGTATCTGTTACCACACACCCACCATAAGAAGTACGCCGTTTTGCGGTTTCAAGTGCTTCACGAAGTGAACAAGCTTTTAAGTTTTCACCATCTTCATCCGCAAATGTAGTGACCTTAATAGGCTCATCACTCATATCAGCTATCAAAGACATTGATGCCAATACCATTGATGCTAATAACGCTTTCTTATAATTTTTCATCTCATCATCCTTGATTATGACTTAAACCGACGTAACCCTATTAAGCCGAATAACATAATAATTGCGCCAAATCCAATACTTCCTCCACCAACATTTACAGTCTTACTTTTAAAATTATTTTTAGGATCCTGTACAATCGTTGTTGGAATCTCAATGTAATTATTCGAAATATCATTAAAGCGCGTTGTTGTCGTTACAATCCGCATTTTAAATATATCTGCACCATGCCAATTACTATACGGAACATAAGTAACATTTCCGTCTTGATCTAAAGTTAGAGTTCCCTTCGATGGTGTTTGATTCTGAACAACTTCCAAACAACCAAACTGCCAAGCTTGCCCATCTGAGCGCTTACCTAATACTTTCTCACAAGTTGCGGGGTCAAGTAACTCTCCATCGACTAAACTTTCAGAGATATTAAATTTTGCAATGTCATTGAAAAAAATATCCTGTCCTGCAATTGGAATATTACTACGATCAACGACCAGCTCTATCGCTCCCATATCACACAGTTCAGTATATCCAGTACGGCTTACGCCTCGCTGATCTGTTCTTTCACAATTTGCTAA
>NZ_GG665954.1:77384-94766 GCF_000156555.1 Acinetobacter sp. ATCC 27244 | reverse complement strand
GCCATTTGCTAAACTAAAGTTCGTGCCATCACTATAAATACGCCCTTTATTAACAATAAGTGAATCAGACAAACGATTATATGAAGCCAATAAACGTGGCTTGAAAAAACCTAACATCTGATCTTTAGGTGTATTGTATGGGCATAACAAACCATCTGCAGGTGGTGCATCACAGATTCCCAAATCATCCTTTCCAGCAATCAGTTTGTTATTTCCTATCATAAAATTAGGCAAACGGTCGGTCGGATTATGATCGCATTCAACTGTTGTTAAATTACTCTGCACCACAGTTGTATCATTCGTTGTTGTTGTACAGTTTTTATTACCATTTTCAACAATAATACTGTTGGAGATATAAGAACTAGGATACTCCTTAACTTCCTCTTTTGTTTCTCCATCCTCAGTAATCGTTGTTGTTACTTTTCGATTTAATGACTGCAGATACAGCCCAGCTGCGTTTTTGATTACTGTCAAATTATTTAAAATCATACCTTCGCGAATATTAGCGACATGACCACCTTTATTGTGAAAAATCGTACTATTTGTGATTCCCGCATCTCGATTTTGCAAAGCAGTACCAATCGTTTGATCACTTAAACCCGTTTGGACGAATAGTAACGCCCCCTCTGGATTAGATAAACCTTCATTATCCCGAATCACAGAGTGTGAAATCAAATAGCGAGGCATTTCACTGTATATCACAGCGCCCTGATCTGCTTTATTATGTTGAAATATGCTACTAAAAATTCTGACTCTACCAGCCGTTTTCTGAGATGATAGAAGACCTGCATTGTATATTGCTCCGCCTTTATTCGCATCACCCTTGATGAAACGAGAGTATTCAACCCTCAAATCTTCACGATTTAGAATAAGTCCACCATTATTAGGAATACGCTCAGCAGAACCTTTTAAATTAAGCTCTTTCAAATTAACAATAATTAAATCGTTCTCAACATTACCATCATCGATCACAAATAATCGATTTTTCCCAGTTATACTAATCGTCGCATTATTCAAACCTATCTTCTGATTATTAAAGTCCGTACTTGCAGCTGTTGCTATGGTCATTGGCGCTTTAATTTCTAACTGACTATTTAATTTATATTCTTGATCTCGCTTTAATATAATTGTAGAGCTAGAACTTTCATTACCACATCCGTTGTAGCCATTTTTATATTGATCTTCAGTTCGATTATTTAAAAAGAATATAGCTTCACGTAATGAACAAACGGAATCATTTTTGTCTTCATCCACTAATGTCGTAACAAGAATATCTGCTGAATATGCATGTCCAGTAATCGCAAATAAAGCACAGGCAAGCGTCCGCTTGAGCATACCGTTCTCCTTCTATTTTCATTTTTCTAGGTATTGCAAAAATCCGATTTTGCACCCACATCCTTTGTGCGTACTTTGTCACAGCTCTCGAAATTACTCAAGAAATTTTATGCTATTGGCGATATTCATCAATCAATGCATAAATTTGTTTCAATGTGGTGTTAGATAGCTTGGTTTTTTCACCTTTCAGCATTTTTTCTAATTGAGCCAATGTCTGTAAAAGAATTGAAGCTTGATGAGGACCATTGTGCAACAAGTAGTCCACAATTTGCTGATCAAAATGAATGCCTCGACGTGTCATCACAGATTGTAGTAATGCCTGTCGATCAACAAAAGAGCTTCCATTTGGCGCTTTTACGCTCACAGCCTGTGTCAGTCTTGATTGCAAATCGGGAAGCTCTAATTTCAACTCAATCGGCGCAACTCTAGATGAAAAAACCAATTGCCCCTCATGGTTATTCATCAAATGGAAAACTGCTTTTTGCCAATGAGGCACTCCACTAATTGCATCAATATCATCTAATGCCACTAAATCATAAAACTCTAAAGCAGTAATCGCTTCAATTGGTGCATCTAATAAAGCCAGCAAAGAAACCTTTATGGCTGGACGCCCCAACTCTAGATATGAATCACAAATCGCTGATAATAAATGGCTTTTTCCTGTTCCAGCACCACCATAAATATACAGACGGCTAACCAACCCTGTATGTAGTTGTCTCACTGCATCAACTACAGGTCCCCAACCCGGCCCCGAAAAATCACTAATTCGGGCATCCAGTTGTGGTTCAATATCCAGTTGTAATTGACGCATAGAGTTAATTTGTTCCCCGCTTACTTGGAGTCATCTTTTAGATTAGAAGTCTCTGTATCTTGAGAGTTTTTTATTTCAAGATCAAGCTCTACTTGATCGGTTTCAACACTGATATGTTGTGGCGTACTTTCAACGACAACCATTTCTTGGGGGAGTCCATAGAATCTGCTTTTTTCATAATTGTCTCGAGCATGTCTGAGTAATACAACAATCACAGCCGCGACAGGCAATGCAATCAACATTCCAAGAAAACCTGCGAGTTGGGCACCAGCTAAAACAGCAAATACTACCGCAACCGGAGACAAACCAATTTTATCTCCGAGTAGGAAAGGTTGAAGAATATAGCCTTCCACCATTTGCCCAACAAGGAAAACAGCTCCAACCAAAAGCAGTTGTGTCCAATCTAGTCCAAACTGAAATAAAGTGGCAACAACTGCAGCAATAATCCCAACGGCAAAACCAAGATATGGAATGATACTTGCCAGACCTGCGACCATCCCTATAATCAGCCCCACTTCTAAGCCAATAAGTTGCAGTCCTACAGCATAGATCACCCCTAATAAAAGCATCACTAAAAACTGACCTTTTACAAACGCACCTAATACACTATGGCATTCGCGGATAATTTTTAAAGTTGATGCTTCATATGGACGTGGAATCAAGCGACGTAAACTTTGAAGCATTCTTTCCCAATCCAAAAGGAAATAGAAGGAAATAATCGGGATCAAAATAATAATCCCACCAATTTGGATAAAATTTAGACCTGATTGTGCAAGACGTAGAGCAAAGGTTTGAATGCTATCTGAGCTATAATTTGTTTGTACATATTCCATCACGACTTTTGAGATTTGATCAGTGTCAATTTCCATTGGAACCAAATCAAAAGTTTCAGACATCCAAGGTAGAAACGTTGCATTTACCCAATGAATACCTGCTGGAATGCTATCCCGAGCATAAATCAATTGTTTCCATACAAGCGGAGCAAGGAACCATAAAACAACGGTTAGTGTCACACCAATACCGATAAATACCACACTAATCGCTAACCAACGTGGTAGCTTGATCTTCACTAAGACGTCAACCAGCGGACTAAAAAAATATGCAATCAAAAACGCACCAACAAACGGGATCACAATCGGCTTGAGTAGATAAAGCACCCAAAGCAATAATGCGATCCCAGCGAGGATAAAGATACGGCGGAGTACCAGATCTTGCATAAAATTTAACCTTTGTTCGTGTAATCGTTATAAATGGAAAAAATTTTTAATAAAGATAGCATTTTCGAGCATAAATAACATAAGAGTTTCGTATATTCAGGTTATAATCTGCCGCCAATGCGGAGACTTCACTATGAGCAACTCAACTTCTACCCCAAATACTGGTTTAAGCTACAAAGATGCGGGCGTCGACATTGAAGCGGGCGACGCACTGGTCGATCGTATCAAATCTGTCGCAAAACGCACCACTCGTCCTGAAGTCATGGGCGGTCTTGGTGGTTTTGGCGCACTATGCAAAATTCCAAAAGGTTATGAAGAGCCTGTATTGGTTTCAGGAACTGACGGCGTAGGTACAAAATTACGCTTAGCCCTCAACCTCAATCGTCATGACACGATTGGACAAGATCTTGTCGCAATGTGTGTAAACGATTTACTGGTTTGTGGTGCAGAACCTTTATTCTTCTTAGATTACTATGCAACTGGACATTTGAATGTAGATGTTGCAGCAAACGTTGTAACGGGTATCGGTAAAGGTTGTGAGCTTGCTGGTTGCGCACTGGTCGGTGGTGAAACTGCTGAAATGCCGGGTATGTATGAAGGTGAAGATTACGACCTTGCTGGTTTCGCAGTAGGTGTCGTTGAACAAAGTAAGATCATTGACGGCACTAAAGTCAAAGCCGGTGATGTTTTGATCGGTGTAGCATCAAGTGGTGCTCACTCAAATGGTTATTCATTACTACGCAAAATTTTAGATGTTAAGAATGTAGATTTAACTCAAATCGTTGATGGTCGCCCACTCGCTGATGTTGCAATGGAACCAACGCGCATTTATGTAAAACCTGTTTTAGAACTGTGCAAACAAGTTGACGTGCATGCAATGGCACATATCACAGGTGGTGGTTTACCAGGTAACCTTCCTCGCGTCCTTCCGAATGGCGCACAAGCTGTCATTGATGAATCAAGCTGGGAATGGTCTGAGTTATTCCAATTACTACAACGCGAAGGCAATGTAGAACGCTTCGAAATGTATCGCACATTTAACTGTGGCGTTGGTATGGTCATTGCGGTTGATCCTAGTGAAGCAGATAAAGCAATTGAAGTCTTAAATGCACAAGGTGAAAAAGCTTGGAAGATTGGTCATATCCAAGAAAATGCTGAATCTGTTGAAGGCGCTGACGAAAAAATTCGTGTGATCTTTGCATAATGAGAATTGCGGTCCTTGTCTCTGGCAACGGTAGCAACCTACAAGCCCTGATAGATACTAATCTGTCAGGGCAAATCATTGGTGTCTTATCCAACAAAGCTGATGCTTATGCATTACAACGTGCCGAAGATGCCAATATTGCAACCGCAGTCATTTCACATAAAGACTTTCCAACTAGAGAAAGCTTTGATGAAGCTATGCATCAACAATTGATCGCATGGCAAATTGATTTAGTCATACTTGCAGGTTTTATGCGGATTTTAACACCAAACTTTGTCAGTAAATGGCAAGGTAAAATGTTAAATATCCACCCTTCTCTGCTGCCTTTCTATAAAGGTGTTAATACACATCAACGTGTGTTAAATACTGGAGATCGCTTGCATGGTTGTACGGTTCATTTTGTAACAGCAGAATTAGATGCTGGTCAAAGCATTGCACAATCTGCAATTCAAGTCAGTCTAAATGACACTGTAGAAAGCTTAGCGCAACGGGTACACCAACTTGAGCATTTCATTTACCCTCAAGTTGTACAATGGTTTTGTACGGGTCAATTAACTTGGCAAAATGGTCAAGCCTACTTCAATCAAAAACCATTAACTCAACCCATTCAGTTTGCACAATACTAAAAAATAAAAAACACATCCTCGGATGTGTTTTTTATTGGCTCAACGCATCAGACTTTTAATTTTATCAACTGTTTCCAATGGATGTTCTAAGGGGAACATATGGCCACCCTCAACCACAGAAAAAGGAATTCCCAATTTCTTTTGTGCGACTTGAGGGAATTTTTCTTTTAAGAAAACACTGTCACGACCAACCACTAAATGGACTGGAACAGGCGGTTTGGGCATCGGCAACCACCACATCGAAGGTGTAGTTCTAAATAATCCAACTTCATCCGCTTTGGGAATCGTCAATGTCACCCCACCTCTTTGCGGATCATTGGTTAATGCATAGTCAATATATGCTTGAAAACAGTCAGGATCAAAATGTTGGTAGAAACCTCTTGAACCAAGCAATTCGGCAGCTTGTTCACGTGACTCCCAATGATCTCGACGGCGAGCCGATAGACCTGCTGGAGTGATCTTGTCGACTAATTTAGGCTTAAAAATTTTAGCCAGATGAAAAACAAAAGAAGCCTTACCAATAATTAAAGGTGGATCCAGCATAATCACTTGAGAAAATAACTCAGGACGACGATAAGCTGCCATCAATGTCAGCACCGAACCTAAAGAATGTCCTAAACCAATCACCTGACGCCCTTGTGCTTGTTGCACAACACTATCAATTACTTGGTCTACCAAATGTGACCAGCCATTTGTGATAGGATAACGCTTATCTGTTCCTATCTCAGCAACATAAATAATGTCGTATTGATCTTCCAATTGGCGAAAAAGCTTTTGATAAACTTTAGATGGAACCCCATTGGCATGGGCAAAATGAATAATAGGTTTCATAACAGTCTTTTTAAGCGTATAGATTGATAAAGTATCTTCCACTTAAACAGTGTAGCAACCAAAAAGGAAGAACTGAGTAGTTATTTTTGAAAAAACTAGGGCTGCAATGAAGTACAGCCCTGAAGATTAAAATATTTTAGCGGCGTTATTGTATTTTTGCGTTTTGTTGAGTCTGAAGTTGATCTGCAAGTGAACTACTAATTCCCTCGCCGATCTTTGCCCCCATACGCCCTAAAATAGACTCGAAAGGATTACGTTGAACAGTATAATCAACTTTTTGACTCACATTTAGATCACGCATTAATGTCGTCATACTACCACTACGGTCCGCGACACCTAAGGCAACTGCCTGTTCACCTGTCCAAAATAGACCAGAAAAAATCGCAGGATCATTTGATTTCAAACGCTTACCACGACCTTCTTTAACCGCATTAATAAAATGAGCATGCACATTATCCAATACTGATTGCACATGCTGTTTTTGTGCTGGATCAAGAGGTTTAGTCATACTCAAAATATCTTTATTACTACCTGAGGTTAAAGTACGATCCTCTATCCCAAGCTTTTGAGCCAATCCGCTTAAACCATAATTTGGCATAATGACACCGATTGATCCCACCAAACTCGATGGATTGACAATAATTTCATCTGCTGCTGAAGCAATATAATAAGCACCCGATGCACCCATATCACCAATCACAGCATAGACCTTCTTATCAGGATGTTGTTTCTTCAGGTAACGGATTTCTTGCCAAATTTCATCAGATTGCACAGGAGAGCCACCTGGTGAGTTGATATTCAAGGCAACTGCTTTACTACCACTTGCCTCAAAAGCACGTTTGAGTGCCTTATTTGTATCATCACTGTTTACAGTAGAAGAACCGCTGGAAGAGTCGATCGTTCCAATAATATCCACAACTGCCAAATGATCACTGGTAATATTGGTCGTTGTTTTCGTCGAAGACGTCGAACACCCTTTACCCATTGCAATCAACACGAAAAGTAAATATGCAAAACCTAGGAATTTAAAAAAGATACTCCAACGTCGGCTTCGACGCTGCTCTTCGACAGAAGCCAATACGGCCTTTTCTAAAATCTGCCATTCTTTGCCTGTCACATTATTCGGATTTGTGGGTTCATTTTGTGGTTTTGGTGGCCAATCGGACATAAGACTCCAATCCAATATATTTTAAAAGTGGCTTTATTATATACGCTGATTTGAGCAAAACTGTTTAAATAACTTATTTTAACTTATAATTATTTTTTACCTTATACTCTCACTTTGTAATTTTTCGCATTTAAAATACATGGCTCAATCAAAATCTAGCAACACTAGTTACCGTCTAATCAAATTTCTGAGTCGCCAGCCGATTCAATTAGGACGTTTCTTTGCACGTATGCTTGCTGGATTTCTCACGAGTTTTCAACTTTCTAAAATATCAAAAATTATTAGTCTAAATATACAGATTGCTTTCCCGAATATGGATCAACAGCAACGACAACAGTTGACCCAAAAAGCAATTCAAAATGAATTAACCTCATACTTTGAGTTTTTAAGCATTTGGGGATCATCCAATCAGAAGAACATTCAACGCATTCAAAATGTATCTGGTGAGCAATATTTACATGAGGCTTTGGCTGAAAAAAAAGGAATTGTTTTGATCGTTCCACATTTCGGAACTTGGGAAGTCATGAATGCCTGGCTTTCTCAATACACAGAAATGACGATTCTCTACAAACCTGTTAAAAATCCTGATGCAGATCGTTTTGTGCGAGAAGCGCGCAGTCGTGAACAGGCACATCTAGTACCAACAGATGAAAGTGGTGTCCGTCAAATCTTTAAAGCATTAAAACAAGGCGGCACAACTGCTATCCTACCTGATCACACACCTGATCATGGCGGAGAAATGATCAATTATTTTGATATTCCTCTCGCTTCAAGTAGTTTGAGTGCAAAGTTAATTCAAAAAACTAAGGCAAAGGCACTACTCATTTATACAATGCGTAATGATCAAGATGGCTTTGATATGTATATTGAGCCGATTGACCCTCAAATTTACCAAGGTAGTGCCGAAGATGGAACATTAATTATTCACCAGACTTTAGAACAATTAATTAAACGCTATCCTGATCATTATCACTGGAGTTACAAACGCTTTAGTGCCAATCAAGAATTAAAAAGAATCTATGACATAGATGAAAATCAAGCATTAGCCAAAGTTGCAGAAGTTCGCCATTTAACTCAGCAAGCATCAATTACTTAGGCTATTTTTGGATAACCATTTTCTTTTTTGTCGATGCTGTAGCAACACCCCATCATGATTATTCATCATAAAGCTGATCGTACCCGCATCTGCTGTATTTAATATTGGAATATTTAAGTGCTGCAATCGTTTTAAAACCTCCTGACTGGGATGTCCGTAACGATTATTAAATCCCGCAGAAGCGATTGTAAGTTTGGGCTTGAGGCTTACCAAAAATTCGTAAGCAGAGCTATGCTTACTGCCATGATGACCAAGAATTAACACATCGACTTTTAAATCTGGATACTGCTGTAACAATTTATATTCGGTTTCCCAGCCTGCATCCCCCATAATCAAAAAGTTCTGATAAGGTTGAGCATCTAAAAATTGCACATAGAGCACACAAGAATATTCATTTTTCTGATATTTCGCATAGCTCAATTCATTGGCTCGAGGAAATAAAATTTGGATGTTGATGTTTGGAAATGACCACTGTTGACCTTGTTGGCAAAATGAAAAATTCTCCTTAAATTGCATTTTTTCATGCTTTTCATTCGATTGAACCAAATCAATTTCAAAACTATTCTGAATCGACGTAAATGCTCCACTATGATCTTGATCCAAATGCGATAACACAACGTGTTCCAATCGCCGAATACCTTGCTGACGTAGAAAAGGAATAACCACTCGCTCCCCGATACTGAATTTGGTTTCATCAAATGATCCACCAGTATCAATCAGGAGATTACCTTTGGTATGTTGTACTAAGACAGCTTGTCCTTGACCAACATCTAATACGTGCAATGCTTCGGGTTG
The DNA here is from genome assembly GCF_000156555.1 of Acinetobacter sp. ATCC 27244. Taxonomy (NCBI): domain Bacteria; kingdom Pseudomonadati; phylum Pseudomonadota; class Gammaproteobacteria; order Moraxellales; family Moraxellaceae; genus Acinetobacter; species Acinetobacter sp. ATCC 27244. The sequence goes on along the minus strand of NZ_GG665954.1, from coordinate 85,683 downwards.
GGCTTTTACACCCCAAAATATCGGTAGAAAACAGACAGCAGCCCAAAACTTTGGAACAATACCTCTAGGCAAAAACAATAGAAAAATACCGATAATTAAACTCACCATCATCCAAGGAGTGAAACTTATCCCATACAACTGCGGCGAAATCGATTGAAGTACATCTAAAATCAGCATCAAGAATGACAAAAACACATCATTCATTTGAAATAACCACTGCCCCAATGTAGGAGTAATTAACCACACACATGCAGCTAGAATATCTAAAGGAACAATACAAGCACCTAACAATGGGATAGCAATAAGATTAGTTAAGGGAGCAAACCATGAAACTTGCTGAAAGAAAATCAAAACCAAAGGCAATAACGCGACAAAAATTTTCCATTGCGATTCAATCAGAATATGACTGCCCCAGATCATTTTTCGTTTAAATGTTAAATTTACATTTTGTGGTAACTGTATAATCGTCTGATAGATTCTTATCAAAATAAAACAGGCGCCATAAGATAACCAAAATGCAGCAGATAAAATGCTAAATGGATCTAAAACTAACAATAAGCTCGCACTATAAACCAACACACTAAATGCCTGAATCGACTGTCTTAAGCACATAAAAGTACTGACAATGCTAACGGTTAATAATGTTCTCATTGCTGGAATTTCAAACCCAACAAATGCCACATATAACAAGACACTAAAGATAAAGGGCAACAATAGTAGTAATTGTCGAGGTTGCTTCAAATAGATGCTTGGGCAGTAGCGCTGAATCAACTTTTGTAATGACCAAGTCAGTATCAATGCAAATACCAACACATGGGGTCCAGAAATAGCCAATAAATGTGAAATCCCAAGGTGTTGAAATTGTTGTTTTACGGCATCAGATAACAGACTCTCATCCCCTGTGAGCAAAGCCAATAGCAACCCTTTATGTTGGAATGCTGATGCCTGTAGCATCTGTCGAAAAGCCAGACGCTTTTTTTCAACAGTTAATAAGAATATGGCCCAATGAGATTGTTGTTGCTGAACATGATGATGATAACCCAGCTGATAGAGTTCATCTTCGTGAATAGGTTGAATATTTCGTACAGAGAATCCCGACTGCACATTTTGTTGTAAAAACCATTTTTCCAGATCGAATGCACCTGAAACAGCATAACTATGGGCGGGTCGAATCTGCCCAGATACACGATAGTAATAACCCAATTGAAATTCTGGTTCTACTTTAGATGTGTCTTTTTCTTTTCTTAAATGAAGAAACCAATTCACACTTTGCGCATGTCGATTCAAAACCTCAGCAACTTGTTTCTCGCCATTTTCATTCAGTTCACTGATCTTTTTGATATAAACAATGGTTTCAAATGTTTCAACATTTTGTTCTTTAAAAATAAGACGTTGTTGTAATTGAATATCAGCATAATGATAACCTGTGCAAAATAATGCCCAAGTCGCACTGATTAAAAGCAAGGCTTTATAAATAGGATAATGAAAATACTGCTTTTTCCAATAAAATCCGAAACCAAAGATCGCGAATGCAATAATCAGCCAAAGCCACCATGTAGATGTAATGATCGGGAAATGCATTCCCATAAGTGCGATACCCGCAACCCACCCCAATAAAATAATTTTTAGCATCAATGATGAATTTAATTTTGATTTTTCTGTGGGCAAAATTAAAGCCCTTTTTCAGGGCTTTAACAAGAGCTTAAATCAATAATTTATGGTTGTTCAATCCATAAACCATCTTGCATATGTAAAATTGAATCTGCCGATTGTGCCAATTGCTCATCATGGGTCACAATTAACATCGCCATATTGAGTTCATTTTTCAAGTCCGTCAATAATTCAAAAACACTCAATGCTGTTTTCCGATCCAAGTTACCTGTTGGTTCATCTGCGAGTACAACAGCGGGCTTAGTCACCAAAGCACGAGCAAGTGCCACACGTTGACGTTCACCACCAGATAACTCACCAGGCTTATGTTCCATACGATGTGACAAACCCACGCGATCCAATAAATACTCTGCTTGAGCTTTAGCAGACTTATATTGCACATCACCACGGAACATCAGTGGCATCGCTACATTTTCTAAGGCTGAAAATTCAGGTAACAAATGATGGAATTGATACACAAAACCTAAATATTGATTCCGTTTGAAACCACGGTCAGCTTCACCCAAATTATCGAAACGCTGTCCTTGCAAGAATACTTGACCTTGTGAAGGTTGCTCTAAGCCACCCAAAACATGCAATAAAGTACTCTTACCCGAGCCACTTGCTCCAACAATTGAGACAAACTCACCCGCATTTACTTGAAGTGATAAACCTTTAATGACTTCAACTTTACTTTTGCCATCATCAAAATGCTTATAAATTTCTTTAGCTTCTAAAACAATCTTACTCATAACGCAGCGCCTCAGCAGGTTGAACTTTAGCTGCACGTAATGCAGGGTAAATCGTTGCCAAGAAACTTAATAATAGTGACACGATCACGATCACAACCACATCTTGCCATCTGAGATATGACGGTAAGTAATGAACAAAATATGCATCAAATAGATTTAACCCTAAAACAGTATTAAACCAAGAAATGATGTCACTAATGGTCAATGCTAAAGTCACCCCTAAAATTGTCCCCGCAATTGTCCCAATGACACCAATCACAGTACCCTGCACCATGAAAATTTTAGTAATCATAGACGGCGAAGCACCGAGAGTCCTTAGAATAGCGATATCTGATTTCTTATCAGTCACTACCATCACCAAAGATGAAACGATATTAAATGCCGCGACAACAATAATAAGGAATAGAAGCAAACCGACTAAGGTTTTTTCCATTTGAATCGCATTGAACAGATTACCGTGGGTATATGTCCAATTAGATGCGTAAAAATTGCTCGGTAATTCACTAACTATTTCATTTGCTACTTTAGGCGCTGCAAAAATATTATCTAACTTTAAACGGATACCCTGTGCACCATCTGGTAAACGTAATAAAGTTGAAGCATCGTTCAACGCAATATAACCCACCATTGAGTCTACTTCTGCACCCACACTAAAGATACCGACAATCTTGAAACGTTTAAAACGCGGTACCACACCAGCAGGTGATGGTGTTGCTTCAGGAAGAACCAAAGTAACATTGTCATTTAGCCCCAAACCAAGTGCATCCGTCATGTCCTTTCCAAGAACAATACCAAACTCACCCTTTTGTAAGGCATTTAAGTCACCTGTCACCATATGATTTTGGATAATTGAAACCTGTTTTTCATATTCTGGTTCTATACCCGTGACCATAATCCCCGCGACCTGCCCATGAGCAGTCAACATCCCCTGCAATTGTGTGAAAGGTGCTACACCCGTGACATGTGGATGACTCTCAACTTTTTTTGCAAGTTCTGGCCAATCTGTTAAAATTTGAGTAGAAGAAACAGTAGCTTGTGGTACCATTCCGAGGACACGAGTTTTTAATTCTCGATCAAAACCATTCATAACAGATAAAACTGTAATGAGAACAGCAACGCCGAGAGTCAAACCAATCATGGAAACCAAGGCGATAAAAGAAATAAAATGATTACTCCGCCGAGCACGAGTGTATCTCAACCCTATATACAGCGAGATTGGCTTAAACATACCATCTAGTCCGAGGTGATTTATTATGGAAAATGCACAACATCATCTTGTTGACGACAACACTGAACGTCGCGTGATGTCTCGTATTGATGCTGTGTTGAGAATCAACTATCAAATCATTCCAGATGATGTTGCACTGAATGATCCGTATGACTCTCATTTTGTATTACCGCGCTATTTTCTACTACTTGCTGAATTAGATCAATTTGATCATGCATTTCGCTACGAATTAGAACAATTAAATGAAAAAGATCAACAAATTGCTCGCATCTTATCCCTTTTTAATCAAAAATTAAATCTGATTACAGGTTCTTTTTACGACAATATCGTACAATCTCAATTGCCTGTACCTGAACAAGTCAATTTTTCGGAAAATGGTTTAAGTTTCTTTAGCGCTCAGGATATTAACGAAGGGACTTATATTCATATTACCTTGAGTCATCCTGAGAACTATTTTCATATCGCTGCGACCGCACAGGTTGCACATAGTACCGCAGATGAACAAGGTAAATTCCGCATCGGTGCGTATTTTATTACTTTAAATCCACAAGACCGTGCAAAACTTGCAGCTAGTATTCAACAAGCGCAACGGGATGAAATCAACAGCTAATTAAATGATTAAACTCAAGTGCTTAGTCGCTTGTGTGTTCTTAAATCTTTATAAAAATAAAGCAATAAACCAAACAAAATAATACTAGCGCCCACAAAAACCTGTGCTGATAATTGTTCATGATTGAGATAGGCACCTATCAAAATCGCAAGCATCGGCGTCATTACTGTGGTTAAAGATAATGTCGTTGCTTGTAGGTTTTGAACCAGTTTGAAATAACAAAACATTGCAATTAACGAAGCCATGATTACCGTATAAGTCAACGCCAATAACGATTTTGCAGATGGAATCTCTGTAGGTGCAAATTGCCAGATCCAAGGCAGTAATAACAAGGCAAAAAATGTCGAAACGAATATCGAACCTGTTGCCTGTGCCATGGGCTGTACAATCGCATTGATCTTTTTGACCCAAAAGATAGAGAGTGAATAAGAAAAAACACTGAGTAACATCAATAAGATTCCAAGCGGTTGTACATGTTTTTGATTCCCACTCAGACAAATCATTGTTAATCCAATAACTGACGTCCCCATCCCCAACCATTGTAGCGTTGCTAATTTTTGTTGAAAACCAAATCGTCCAATTAAACCCGCCATAATCGGCGCTAGGCCAAACATTAATGCAATCAAACCTGAGCTTAGATAAGCCGTAGCTGCATAAGTAAAAATTTGCGAACCAATCAAACTGAGTGACCCTGCAACATAGCTTAACCACGCCAACTTATGCATGGGAAATTTTACGTTTAAACAAAGTAGAACCGTAATTGCCAATGGCAAGGCAATCAAAAAACGTAACAGTAATGCCCACATTGGATGAAGATCAGAGACACTCCAAACAATCGCTAAAGGTGTTGAAGCCCAAATAAAGACCAATAACCCATAAGTCAGCATTAAGTTAAGACGAGATGGCATAGATTGCTCAACACGCGGTTTTGCGTTTTTGTTTTAGTATTGTTTGGTCTAAAGCACTCGAAAATTCGCGTTTATCTCGCTCAGAAATTGGAGGTGGACCACCTGTTTGTACCCCAGCACCACGCAAGGTATCCATAAAATCACGTAAATGTAATCGAGCTTTGACATTTGCAGTGGTATAAATTTCACCTCGAGGATGAATTGCAATTCCACCCTTCTCAATCACTTGTGCTGCAAGCGGAATATCTTGTGTAATGACAATATCGTGCGCTTGCATACGATCTACAATTTCTTGATCGGCGCGATCTGCCCCACTCATCACTTGAATAGATTGAATTCTGATTGAGGGTGTAATCCCTACATTTTGATTGGCGACGAAAGTAACTTCGAGTTGATAACGATCCGATGCACGTAAAATCACTTCACGTAAAATCTTTGGTAAAGCATCCGCATCTACCCATAATTTAAATGGCAGCACGTTGACAAGCGCTCTCAAGAATAAAAATATAGTTTAGCAGATTACAAGAAAAGTAGAGTTAAGATCAGTGGCTAATCTTAGCATTTCACTATTTTGTCGGATTAAGATCAAAATAAATTAATTTTTGTAGAATTACATATCCAGACTTGAAATATAGCAGTTACCCTCGATTAAATAGATTAAGTTCAATCTTTTTGCATCGTGCTTTATGAAAAATCAAAACAGTCCAGAAACCATTACTATTCAAGATCAAAATTTCGGTAATCATGCTGAGCATTGGAATCTGTTAACAGATACGCCCGAAACGGATGTTCCCAAATGGTTAGGATTGGCACTTGATGCACCGATCATGCCGATGGGACTCTGTGAAAATGAACAGGAAATGGATCAATCATTTTGGTTAATTCGTGGGCCAAGTCATCAGGGTATTTCAATCAACCAAATCATTGCCGTTGAAGATCAAAAACCTCGTGCATTAAAAACAGCATTTCCGAGTTTTGAGAGCCCGTATAAATATGATGCACAGATCGAACGAATTATTACCTGTGATTCTGCAACTCAAGCCGTGTTACGTTTGAACTTAAATAAAAATACGGTGATTTATGCATTTGATAATTTGTTTAGTGTAAATCGCTGCCAATATGACAAAAACCACAGTTATCAAGTTCAATTTAATGCTTGGGCATATGAACTAGAAACCGTTTCCAAAGACGAGAAAATCATTGTTGATGACCCAGCTTCAATTAAACACCACCGAGCATTAAATGCAATTCTTGCAGAACATAATGGGATTGCACCTGAAAACTTACAGGAGCTTATTAATGAGTGGGTACCAAAAACACCAGAAGATCAAGAACCTGTGACTGTCGACTTTTCTAAAATGGTTGCCTATTTATTTGGAGAAACATTAGGTCAAGAAGATGAAGCTTGGTTCCAAGGTAATATTGTTGGTAAAACCACTACGCAGTTTATGCAAGATGAATATACCCTTTATGATGTCACTTTAGTTTTAGAAGATGATTTACCTGCAATCCTTATTCGCATCGCAACTAAAAATGATTTGTATAAAAACTTTAACATTGGCGAATATATTCGTGGCAACCTATGGATTCAGGCCAATATTTATGCTAAAAATGCTTTAAAGTGACAAAAAATCACATAAATGGCATTTTAGGCGTTCTAATGAAAATTATACCAGAACAAACGACCACCAGTCTTATTCATTCAAGTGATCAAGGTCTTAAACTTGATGTTGGTGCTTATTGCTTTTTTCTACTGGGTATGTTTTTAGCAGCACTTATTTTTCATCAAGTTGGCTTGTTCTAATTTTTGACCATATTCGTAATGTAAAATAATAAAAGCCCTCAGTTTTGAGGGCTTTTATTTTAAATAAACTTTATTACTTAACCATGACGTTTAGCAAACTCATCCATAAAGCTCACGAGTGCCTGCACACCTTCCAATGGAACAGCATTGTAGATACTTGCACGCATACCACCCACTGAACGGTGTCCCGCTAAATTTAGCAAATGATTTGCTTCAGCTTCTTTCAAGAAGGTCTTTTCCAATGCTTCATCTGCCAAGGTGAAAGGGACATTCATCATTGAACGATTTGCAACTGCAATCGGGTTATTATAGAAATCACTAGCATCGATATAACCATAGAGTAGTTTTGCTTTTTCTTGATTCACTTTATGAATCGCTTCTACCCCACCTTGTTCTAGCAACCATTCAAAAACTAAACCAGCCAAATACCAAGCATAAGTTGCAGGTGTATTCACCATTGAACCATTCTTCGCTTGGTCTGCATATTTTAGAATACTAGGAATTTCTGGTTTCGCTTGATCCAGCAAATCATCACGGATAATCACAATAGTTAATCCAGCAGGACCAATATTCTTTTGTGCACCTGCATAAATGAGCCCAAATTTATTTACGTCTATCGGCGCAGATAAAATACTAGAAGAATAATCACAAACTAATGGTGCTTTTACATCTGGAACATTTGCGAACTGTAAACCACCAATGGTTTCATTATCAGCATAATGTACATATGCTGCATCATTTGAAAGATTCCAAGTACTTTGTTCTGTGATCGCATGTTTACCATCAAGCAAAGTAGCTGCTTCTACAACATTCACATCACCGTAGCGCTTTGCTTCTTTTAAGGCTTTCTCAGACCAAATCCCAGTATGGATATAATCAGCTTTGTTATTCTTACCCAACAAGTTGAGCGGAATCGCCGAGAATTGGAGAGATGCGCCACCTTGTAAGAACAGCACTTTATAATTCTCAGGAATATTCATGAGTTTGCGTAAATCAGCTTCCGCCTTTTCCGCAACAGCAACATAATCATTGCTACGATGACTCATTTCCATGATCGACAGCCCCTTACCCTGCCAATCCAACATTTCTTGTTGAGCTTTTTCTAAAACGGCAGTAGGTAATGCAGCAGGACCAGCGCAGAAATTATAAGCACGCATGAATTTTCCCTTGTCAAAGTGAAACAAATTGAGATAGGAATTTAAGCACAGATTGACGTAGCTTGCAGCAGCTTATCCAATAAATATTTCAATCATCTTTGGGTATTTGACTGATTTTAACAACAACCGTTTCTATTTATTTATGAGCAAATTATCTAATTTTCAGGAAATATATTTAGATTAAAAACGG
>NZ_GG665954.1:58982-76812 GCF_000156555.1 Acinetobacter sp. ATCC 27244 | reverse complement strand
CTTAAAAACTCTACTTTTTACAAATTTGATACATCAACATCAGCAATATAACTATTTAATTAAAAAATATTATTTTAATTTTATAAAAAGAATTTAGACTCACTCAGGATATTATTAAAGTGCGACATACCATAATGTTGAAGCGACATAATCGACCGAGTTCTAAGGTCACACGGTTTCCAAAACAGCTAAGTCTCTGTATTAGTTTAATCAGTTATGCCTTATTTTCTACATCTACACTTGCTCAGACACTCAGCTATAGTGAAGCAGAGAAATTTGTCGTAGAAAATGCATATTCAACTCAAGCCCAGCAGGCACTTCAACAAGCATCTCGCTTAGAGATGGAAGCTGTCAAACATTTAGGGCTTCCGCGAATTGATTTAAATGCACGTGCTTATTCTTTTCATAGTGAAACAAGTGTTCCTTTAGAGTCAAGTAAACGCCGATTAGAAAACTCACTTACACGTGGTTTTGATGACAAATTATCTCAATGGGGAAATGTGTTCCCACCAGAAGTCATCGATCAAGTCAGCCAAGGTTTTGATCAAACCGTCAGTGATGGATTAAATAAAGTACCCAATAATTTAGATGTCACCATTAAAGATCATGATGTGAGAACATCTGTTTCTATGGTCATGCCACTTTATACAGGTGGAAAAATCAGTAGTGCCAAACAAATTGCCAGTATTCAATCCAAGCGTTCTGACATCAGTGAGAAACAGCAACAAGATTCTCAGCGTTTTGAAATGATTCAGACCTATTTTAATGTGCAATTGCAGCAACAATTATTAAGCACCAGTTTATTTAATCTAAATGCAATGCAACAACATTATGACAATGCATTAAAGTTAGAAAAGCAGGGTTTTATAAATAAAGGACAACGCATGCAATTTGAAGTTGCTCGTAATAATGCGCAACGTACCTATCAAAATGCACAATCGAATCTACAAGCGAGTCAGTTTAGTTTACAAAATTTATTGCAAACTAAAGCGCCATTAAATCTCAGCACTCCCCTATTCGTAAATACAGATCAAAATCATTCATTAGATAAGCTACTTGCAAACTACGACCAAAATTCAAGCCTCATCAAAAAACTGCAAATGGACACACAGCTAGCCAATGAAAATGTCCGAATTCAGCAAGCAGCTAAAAAGCCAAGTGTCTTTGCTTTTGGTGAATATGGTTTAGATGAGAAAGAAAATTGGATCATTGGCGTTATGGCAAAATACAATTTATTCTCTGGTGTCGATATAAATAAAAACGTACATGCAGCAGAACTAAAACGTTATGCGGCAGAACTCATGACAGAACGTACCAAGCAAGAAATTGAAAATGTGCTGTACAAATCCTATAGCGAATTGAATGCTTCGCAAACCAGCCACCAACTATTGACACAAAACACCAAAGCAGCACAAGAGAATCTACGTATTCAACAACTTTCCTTTAAGGAAGGTATGGGAACTGCAACTCAAGTCATCGATGCACAAAATGCATTGAATGCATTGAGAAGTGAAATGGCAATCAATGCATATAAATATATTTTATCTTTAGCAACCCTATTACAAAGCTATGGCTCGATTGACGAGTTCAAGCTCTATGTTAATCAACCACGTACTGATTTTATCCGTTAATTGGAGACATTTATGAGCCAAAATCAATCATCATCCAATTCAAAACGCGATACAGATAACGTGGCAAAAGCGGATGAAACGCAAACGACTAACGTCGTAAATGAGCAAGCATCTTCAACAGAACAAATTGACACTAACAAGACTGCTACACCATCAAATACTCAGGAACCACCAGCGCAACCACCCCAGAAAGGTAAAGCTAAAATTATTGGTCTAATTATTGTATTTATTTTGCTTGGCTTAATTGCATATGGTTTATGGAAAGCATATCAACCCCAAGCAGTTGAATTACAAGGACGAGTTGAAGCTGAAACAATAAACATCAGCACCAAAGTAGCTAGTCGTATCGAAGAATTTTATGTAACTGAAGGACAAGCCGTAAAAAAAGGGCAAGCGCTTATTCGCTTTGTGAGTCCCGAACTTGAAGCCAAAAAAGAACAAGCCCAAGCCGCCTTGCAAAGTGCAATGGCATTCCAGTCAACCGTTTATCGTGGTTCTCAACAAGAAATTATTGAAACTCTGTATGCCAACTGGCAAGCTTTAAAAACGCAAGCAGAACTTGCAGCAACAACCTATAAACGAGGTGAAAACCTCTATCAACAAGGTGTGATTTCTCGTCAACGTCGTGATGAGATGCTTGCGGCACAAACCTCTGCCCGTGAAACTGCTGAGGCGTCATATCAACAATATGCACGCGCTAAACGTGGTAGCACCGAACAACAGAAATCAACTGCCGATGCAAAAGTCGCCATGGCACAAGCTGCTGTCAAAGAAGCAAATGCATTGACAGAAGAAACCAAGCTCTATTCACCGGTCGACGGTACTGTATCGAAAACCTATGGCAAACCAACAGAGTTAGTCGCAACTGGTGTGCCTGTCGTCAGTATTATTGAAGACCATGAGATGTGGGTCAGTTTAAATGTCCGTGAAGATATGTATGAAAGTGTATATCAAAACAAAACTTTAGATGGTTTCGTACCTGCGCTGAATCAAAAAGTCACATTTAAAGTGAAGAACATTGATGTTGAAGGAGACTTTGCAACCATTAAAACCACACGTCAAACGGGTGGTTATGATATTCGCAGCTTTAAATTCCACTTAGTACCTGAGCAATCTATTCCAGATCTTAAAGTTGGAATGAGCGTACTTTTTAAAATTAAAGAGGCAAAATAACCAATGTTTGCTGCAATGCTTCGAGAGTTGCGTTATTTAAAATGCCATAAAGTAGATGCATTTATGGCAATCATTATGCCTTTATTGATCATCATCTTTTTTACCAGCATGCTTTCGGCTGGAAAAGCTGAGCACTTACCGATTGCCATTGTTGACCAAGATCAAAGCCAATTAAGCCGACAAATCATTCATAACCTCAGTATTAACCCAAGTCTAAGTGTAAAGACTATCAGTTCAAGTCAAGACGAAGTTGAACGTATGATTAATAGTACTCAGGTTTGGGGTTTTGTTTTCATTCCTGAAGGTGCGGAGCAACGACTTGTTCAGGCAAAAAATGCTCAAATTAGTATGGCGTATAACCAATCTTTTTTTACTATTGGCAATACCATTGCTTCAGCAATGCAAAGTAGCACCCTCAATGCCATTGGCGACTATTTAGGTAACAGTTATTTAGCAAATAAAATCCCTTATGCTGAATTCCCTACGCCACATGTCAAAGTCTCGATGCTATATAACCCCAGCATGAGTTATGAGCTATTTTTAGGACCGTTCATTGTTCCTGCAGTACTCCATTTATTGCTGTGTTGTTGTATTGCATTCGCAATCGGGCAAGAATTTAAGCGTCATACCTTTGCAGAATGGCTAGGTTCAACACAGATTGTTTCTCGATTTTTTGGAAAAATTTTGCTTTATGTGCTGATTTTTTGTTTCTGGACATGGTGCTGGATGTTCTGGCTCAGCCAGGTCAAAGGTTATTTTATCGCAGGCTCACTTAGCTTTCTTTTGATCGCTCAGTTTGTGTTTTATTTTGCCTATGCCATGATCAGCAGTAGCGTTATCTTAGCTACCAAAGACCTGCCTAAAAGTTTTGGTTTTATCGCACTATATGGTGGCTCATCCATGAGTTTCGCAGGTGTCACACTCCCCTTAAATAATGCTCCTGCATTTACACAATTATGGTCAATGATTATTCCATTTACCCCTTACGCAAAATTACAAACTGAGCAATGGGTGATTGGAAGCGATGTCATTATTTCAGTTATACCTTTCATTATTCTGCTCGTTTTTGCAGTGATATTTAGCTTATTAAGTCTTCGTTTATTGAGGAAAAATGTTCAGGAGATTCACTCATGAAATCATTTTTCTTTTATTACAAACAAACTTTCAAAAATATTGTGAAAAATAACTCAGTGTTTACCACACTGATTGCCTCTATCCTCATGTATAGCTTTTTCTATCCAACTGCCTATAAAGCGCAAGTTGCAGAAAATATTCCGATCGTGATTGTTGATGAAGAACAAAGTGTTTTAAGCTCTAAAATTATTAGTCAAACTGCTAGTAGCCCCCATATCCAGATACAGGCTGTCACAGGGAACTTCCTTGAAGCAGAACAAATGGTGAAAAACCAAAAAAGCTGAAGCGATCTTATTACTTCCAGAAAACCTGAGTCAAAGCCTCAGACGTGGTGAAATGGGAGGGATTGGGCTTTATCTCAGTACAGCATATTTTTTACAAACTAAAGAAGCTGCTACAGGTCTTGCGACCTCGATCGAATATACACTGAAAGAGCATTTGGAAAAATTTGGCGAAGCCTCCCAATTTGAAATTGAGCTGCCAATCCACGATATTCCGTTATTTAATACATTATCTGGATATGGAAGTTATATTTTTCCCGCTGTTGCGAGTTTAATTATTCATCAGACACTGTTATTAGGTCTGGCTATGTTGATTGCGAGCTATCGTGAATCAGGTTGGATCGCAAAACCAATCGAGTTTTGGGCAACTTTTACAGCAATTCTCACAATAGGTTGTCTTGGTTGTTTATATCTCTTCGGTTTTACATTTTGGCTTTATGACTATCCTCATGGTGGAAATTTCTGGGGAACGCTGCTTGCAACGCCAGTTTATGTAAGTTGTATTATCGGTCTAGCGATGCTGGTTGGATCTTTAGTAGATATGCCTGAACGTGTAGGACATTTAATTGTTGTCACCTCAGTCCCTCTTTTCTTATTAACAGGTACTGCTTGGCCACATGCAGCTATGCCTGAATGGATGCAATACTTAGCTTGGACTCTTCCATCTACACATGGTGTTCAAATGTTTGTGCAATTAAATCAGATGGGAGTACCTACAGCAATCGTGATACCTAAACTGATTTATTTAGCAACTCTTGGTGGAATCTTGTTGGCTTGCTCTTATTATCGTTTAGTCATGCTAAAGCCAATAAAAAAGGAAGCTAATTAGCTTCCTTTTTTAACAACTTATCACTTAAGCTTCTGGAGTATCATCTTTAGGTTCTACTAAAGCTTCCTCAGAATTTACTGCATCAAGCTCAGTATTTTCTACTGATTGCTCTATAGTCTCTAACTCTTCGTCTTCTTCTACAGCTTCAATAGATACAACACCAACTAATGTTTCAGCGTCACTCAATCGAATCAGACGAACACCTTGTGCGTTACGACCTGTGGTTGCCACTTCTGCTGCACGTGTACGAACCAAAGTACCACCATCAGAAATCAACATCAGCTCTTTGGTTTCATCAATCGATACAGCACTGATTAACTCACCATTACGCTCACTCGTTTTAATCGCAATAACACCCTTACCACCACGTTTCTTGGTCGGGAAGTCATCAACTGGAGTACGCTTACCATATCCATTTGCACAAGCACATAACACTTCACCTGTTTCTGGAACAACAAGTGAAACAATACGGCTTACAACATTAGAATCAGAAGAATCGTCATTATCATCGCTGTCATCATTTTCAACTTCAGCATCTTCTACGTCGATCGTGTTACTTGCGAAACTAACACGCATACCGCGTACACCTTTCGCAGTACGTCCCATTGCTCGAACATCTGTCTCAGCAAAACGAATCGCTTTACCTTCATTTGAGAACAACATGATCTGCTGATTACCATCCGTAATAGCAACACCGATCAAGGTATCTTCTTCGTTTAACTCAATAGCACGTAAACCATTGGCACGGATATTACTAAATTGTGCCAATTCCACACGTTTCACCGTACCTGATGCCGTAGCCATAAAGACATAGTGATTTTCAGGGAACTCCGTCAACGGTAAGATCGCGGTAATTGTTTCATTCGCTTCCAATGGTAACAAGTTCACCATCGGGCGTCCTTTAGCACCACGAGAGGCTTGAGGTACCTCAAACACTCTCAAGCGATAAACTTTACCAACATTGGTAAAGCACAATACTGTCGCGTGGTTCGATGCAACAATCAAATGCTGAATAATGTCATCATCCTTCATTGAGGTTGCAGATTTACCACGACCACCACGACGTTGAGCTTGATAATCCGAAAGTGGTTGCGTTTTTGCATAACCTGTTTGAGAAACAGTGAGGACCACTTGTTCTTCAGGGATTAAGTCTTCACGACAGAAATCAACACCAGATTCAACGATTTCTGTGCGGCGTGCATCACCATACTGTTGCAGGATTAAAGCAAGCTCTTCACGAATTACGTTCATCAATAAATTAAAGTCATTTAAAATCGCCGTTAATTCAGCAATTTGACCTAAAATCTCAGTATATTCAGCGTGCAACTTATCTTGTTCAAGACCCGTCAAACGATGTAAACGTAATTCAAGAATCGCATTCACCTGTGTTGGTGATAAACGATAAATATCTCCTGACAGACCAAATGGACGTGCAGGATCTTCCCCTTCAATTTCATCTGGGCGAACTGAAATAGCGCCAGCTTTTTCTAGAAGTGCGACAACACCACCACCAGCCCATTCACCAGCCTGTAAACGCTCACGTGCTTCACTAGGATTGGCAGAAGTCTTAATGGTTTCAATAATGGCATCAATATTCGCTAATGCAACAGTCAAACCTTCTAAGATATGCCCACGTTCACGTGCTTTGCGAAGCTCATACATGGTGCGGCGTGTCACAACTTCTTGGCGGTGACGGATAAATGCCGCAATAATATCTTTAAGATTCATCAATTTTGGCTGACCATTATCTAGGCAGACCATATTGATGCTGAAAGAGTTTTGCAGTTGGGTGTGTAAGAATAAATTATTTACAATGACTTCCGCGTTTTCGCCACGCTTCAAATCAATTGCAATACGCATCCCTTCCTTATCTGACTCATCTCGAAGTTCAGAAATTCCTTCAAGTTTCTTTTCTTTAACTAGTTCAGCTATACGCTCAATCGTTTTTGCTTTATTGACCTGATATGGAATTTCAGTAAAGACGATAGTCGTACGACCCGTTTTTTGATCTTCTTCGAAATGATACTTACCACGGATATGAAGACGACCTTTACCAGTGCGGTAAGCGTCTACAATACCCGATTTACCATAAATGATGCCACCTGTAGGAAAGTCTGGGCCCGTAATATGCTCCATCAAACCTTCTACAGAAATATTCGGATTATTTGCATAAGCCAAACAAGCGTTGACCACCTCAGTCATATTGTGTGGCGCCATGTTGGTCGCCATACCAACTGCAATACCTGTGGTTCCATTAATCAACAGATTTGGAATACGTGTAGGCATGACTTGAGGAATACGCTCAGAGCCGTCGTAGTTGTCTTCCCAATCGACCGTATCTTTTTCTAAGTCTGCTAAGATCTCGTGGGTTAACTTTTGCATACGGACTTCGGTATAACGCATGGCTGCTGCGCTATCCCCATCGACAGAACCAAAGTTACCTTGACCATCAACCAACATGTAGCGCAAGCTAAAGTCCTGTGCCATACGGACGATCGTTTCATATACAGCACTATCACCGTGAGGGTGATATTTACCGATCACATCCCCGACAACACGGGCAGACTTTTTGTACGCTTTGTTATAATCATTGCCCAATTCATGCATTGCAAATAATACACGACGATGAACAGGTTTTAGACCGTCTCTAACATCTGGCAATGCACGAGATACGATTACGCTCATTGCGTAATCTAGATATGAATGCTTGAGTTCGTCCTCAATGGCAATCGGTCTGATTTCCGATACGCTCATGCATACTCCTTGTTTACAAGTAGAAGGCTCTACCTGTTTTTATGTCTTCAATCTTGCAAAAATTCAGCTCAAAAAACTTGAACCAAAAATAAAAAATACAGCGGAGAATTATAGCATAGACAACTGATTAACAGGGAATTTAGCTCAGTGAAATTAGCATTTTTTTACAATAAAAACCATATAGATATTAAAGACTTAAAATTACTAGATTCTAAAAATCACGATAAAAAAAGAAAAAATACCTTTTTGGATAAAAGATCGACAATCCATGTCAGATTAGGCATCCAATCAACAGGATACACATCAGCAAACAATCAACTTAAAATACTAAAAAATGGATGCTTTACTGAGAAAGCTGTTGCGAATTCATAGGTGAAATCGAGATTTTCACTACAGATTTTCTATCTTTCTGCATAAAGTAAAAAGCTGAAAAGAATAGTGCTAAAAGAAACGGGAGCTGATATAGTTCCTCTACAATATCTGGGCTAATTGCACTATTAAATATCCACGTATCAATCAAACGATGGTGCTCTACACTATCTGCAAAAAGTAGTGAAACAACGGCAATAATTAAATACCAAAATGGAAATTTGACTGATTGAAACTTATATTTAATTTCAGCTCGTAATTTAGGTGAAAACAGCATAAAAACCACAGGCGCGATCACAACAATCGAAATCAATCTAAAATACAAATGCGGAACTTCTGGGAAATAATCACGCCCCCAACTAATACTACGCCCAAAGAACATCAACCACCATGCCATCGCCCACAACCAAAACCATTTTTTTTGCTCTGTGAGTGTTTTAGGTCTCATATAAAACCAAGTAAACGGTACACAAATCAATAATAGAATTGCCTGAAGATTCTCTATTAAGTGCACATTCAAGGTGGCTAATAATGAGACATGAGACAAAGCAGAATATAAAATCACCAATAAAAGCGCGCACAAAACCAGCGCTACAGAATTAAAGCGAAAATCAAATTTCATTCGGGGAGAAAACCTATCCAAAACGGATCGAAGTTTCTATTTTAACAAAAGTGTACTCAAAAGTACACTTTTGACTTTTGAGTCGCATAGATCAAAAGAAGCGCCCCTGAGCAGAACAGCAAAGCTTCGCTTTAGCTGTCTGCGCAGGGGCGCTTTTAAACTTAATTCAAAGAATTAAAGTTTAGATACCAATTCTGGTACAACAGTGTTCAAATCACCAACTAACCAGTAGTCAGCAACGCTGTTGATTGGCGCTTCTTCGTCTTTGTTGATTGCAACAATAACTTTAGAATCTTTCATACCAGCCAAGTGTTGGATTGCACCAGAGATACCGATCGCCATGTAAAGGTCCGGCGCAACGATTTTACCAGTTTGACCTACTTGGAAATCGTTTGGTACGAAACCAGCATCAACCGCAGCACGTGAAGCACCTTGTGCTGCACCAAGCTTATCAGCTAATGGATCAAGTACTTTGTGATAGTTCTCACCAGAACCTACACCACGACCACCAGAAACAACGATACGTGCAGCAGTTAATTCTGGACGATCAAGTTTCACGATTTCTTCGCTAACAAACTTAGAAATACCAGCATCGTTTGCTTCAGCAACAGCTTCAACTGCAGCAGAACCACCCTCAGCAGCAACCGCATCAAATGCAGTACCACGAACTGTACCAACGATGATAGCTTCATCAGATTGAACAGTTGCGATTGCGTTACCTGCATAGATAGGACGCTTGAAAGTATTTGCAGATTCAACAGCAATGATGTCTGTGATCATGCTTACATCTAGAAGTGCAGCAACACGTGGAAGAAGGTTCTTACCAGTTGTTGTAGAAGCAGCTAATACGTATTTGTAACCACCTTTCGCGATGTCAGCAACTAAGCCAGCAACGTTTTCAGCAAGTTGGTTTGCATAAGCAGCATTGTCAGCAAGTAATACTTTGCTTACGCCAGCAACTTTAGCAGCAGCGTCAGCAACTGCTTGAGCACCAGAACCAGCAACTAATACAGTAATGTCACCACCGATTTTTTGAGCTGCCGCAACAACGTTTAATGTTGCACCATTCAAAGTTTGGTTGTTGTGATCTGCGATAACTAAAATACTCATGATTTTACTCCCTTAGATCACTTTCGCTTCATTTTTCAATTTTTCAACAAGCTCATCTACAGACTTCACTTGTACGCCAGCTTTACGTTCAGCAGGTGCTTCAACTTTAATGGTTTTAAGTTTAGTGCCTGTTGCAACGCCAAAATCAGCAGGTGACTTAGTATCAAGCGGCTTTTTACGCGCTTTCATGATGTTTGGAAGCGCAGCATAACGTGGCTCATTCAAACGTAAGTCAGTTGTGATGATTGCTGGAAGACCAAGCTCAACAGTTTGTAAACCACCGTCGATTTCACGAGTTACTTGAACTTTACCACCATCAACTTTAACTTCAGATGCGAAAGTACCTTGACCAGCGCCAAGTAAAGCACCAAGCATTTGACCTACTTGGTTAGAGTCATCATCGATCGCTTGTTTACCAAGAAGGATAAGTTCAGGTTTCTCAGCATCTACTACGCCTTTCAAGATTTTAGCAACTTCTAAAGCGCCAACTTCATCAGCAGTTTCAACTAAAATACCACGGTCAGCACCTAAAGCCATTGCAGAACGAAGTTGTTCTTGCGCATCTTTAGTACCCACTGAAACAACAACGATTTCTGTAACCGTCCCTTTTTCTTTTAAGCGAACCGCTTCTTCAACTGCGATTTCACAGAATGGGTTGATAGACATTTTAACGTTAGTAAGGTCAACCCCACTATTGTCCGGCTTAACACGAACTTTAACGTTGGCATCAACCACACGTTTTACAGCAACAAGAGCCTTCATGTAATCCTCGGCTGTTCTAAGCAAGTAAATGTAGTAAAGAGTATTCTAACTCTTCGAATGAAACTTTTTAGGTGCCCTATCTTGCAATGTATTTGGCATTTCGGTCAAGTCACAATTTCCACTAGCGCAATAAAAAAGATGAAATGCCCAGTTCACTAATTCAAAACAATTATTCATTTAGGAGTTTTAATTTATCAGCAGAATGAATATTACATTTTGATTTTTTTAATCTTTTAAGTAATTCAAAGACCTAAAACAAACTTTATTCTTCAATTTAGAATGATCTACGATAGATCATTTCCCATCACCTTAAACAGTCATCAACTATATAAAAAAACTGGCAATAAAGTAAGCGTCATAATTTAGTGAGCTTTCTAGAGAAAGTGGAAAATTCATCGACTATTAAACAAGCAATTTTGCAACATAATATATCAAGAATTAGTTTTTTGCGCTCGAGGATGGGCTTGATCATAAACTTTTGCTAACTGATCAAAGTCTACATGGGTATATATTTGTGTAGTAGATAAATTGCTATGCCCTAACATTTCCTGTACAGAACGCAAATCTCCACTCGCTGAAAGCATATGGCTCGCAAAACAATGTCTTAACAAGTGTGGATGTAAGTCAACATTCACCCCTGCGCGCTGGGCTTGTAATTTCACTCGATTTTCAATTTGCCTCGGCATCAAGGCACGTCCCTGTTGTGAGATAAACACCGCCGAATCCGCCGTAAAACCACCTTGCCAAATGCGATAAATTTTCAGCCATTCAATTAAACTTTGTTTTGCTTTGAGTCCGAAAGGGACGATTCTGGTTTTATTGCCCTTACCCGTAATACGTAATAGCTGGCGATTAAAATCAATATCTTTGATGGTCAAGCCTTGCAATTCTGCCAAACGTAACCCACTCGAATATAAAAGTTCCAGCATGGCTTTATCTCTCAACCATAGCTGTTGATCAATCAGTTTCTCTGGTGCAGTCTGATCTAAGATTTGATTGACCGTTTCAATATCTATCATACCCGGTAAAGGTCTAGGTTGACGCTTTAACTTAAAATCAGCGGATGGATTATGCTGTAGGTATCGTCCTTGCGCTGCCCATTTCATAAATTGACGAATAGAAGTCAAATGTCGTTGCAAACTACTGGAGCTCAATTGGTCCTGTTCTACCCGAGACGCCAAGTATTCTCTTAAATCTGATGCTTCAACATCTTCTAACTGTAACTGTTTATATTCACAAAATTTAAAGAAATCAGTCAGATCACGTTGATAAGCGGAAATAGTATGCGCTGACTGATTTTGAATCACTCGTTCTTTTAACCACATTGACAGCAGCTTTTCAGGAGTTTCCAAGTCATTCTCCATCCTATTTCCTTTATCGTGATATTTTAACAATGTTTGTTCTCAGTATTAAACAAATCTCGAAGATCATCGATCATTGTAATACAATAAATTTCAAGCATTAGACTTTCGCCAACTGCCATGACAACAATTCTAATCCCTTATCTAATCGCAATTACACTACTTACGATCACTCCTGGTCTAGACACAACTTTGATTATTCGTACTGCAACACTCGAAGGCAAATTAAAAGCCTTTCAAGCAGCATTGGGAATTAACTTTGGTTGTATTGCTTGGGGACTGATCGTGGCTTGCGGTCTAGGGGCATTATTAATGACTTCGGATTTAGCTTTCAACATTTTAAAGTGGATGGGTGCATTCTATCTTGCATGGCTTGGGCTCAATATGCTCCTAAAACCTCGCGCACAGCTCACAAATACTCCCACAACGCATTCAACTCAGAACTGGTTTGTGAAAGGTTTCTTAGGTAATTTACTGAATCCTAAAGTTGGTATTTTTTATATTTCGTTTCTACCTCAGTTTATTCCGCAATCCGCCTCACCAATTGCTTGGACGATGGGGTTAGTCATGATTCATGTGGTCATTGGTTTTATCTGGTCAATGTTCCTCATCTATGCCATGCAAACGGTTTCGCATTACTTGAAACAACCCAAATTTATTCGCTATATGGATCGAATTACAGGTAGTATTTTTATTCTGTTTGCACTCAAACTTGCGTTTAGTAAACGTTAATTTGAATCGTGACGATTCAAATAAGTATTGATATATGCTGCGACCTGCTGTGCATGTGTATGAGCAAACTGATGATCACCACCCTCTATAATGTGCAGTTCAGCATTTGGAAAGCGTTGATTTAAATATTCCCCGACAGTGGGTGGACTCAATGGATCTTGATCTCCCCACAATAACAATACTGGAATATCAATTGAATCTAGCTCGGCGTCAAAATCAATATTGGCTGTCACAAACCAATCAGGATATTGTAAAAAATGCTGGCTATACCCTTCACGCCAATCTTGAACATCAAAAGGCTCCAGCGGAATACCACCAGACGTGGCAACCAATACTAATCCTTTTACCCATTCAGGTTTAGTTAAAGCAGAGGCAACTGCAAAAATCCCACCCATTGATTGAGCGACGATCACACATTCTTGTTGAACTTTTCCGATCACATAATCAATCAATGCCTCGAAGCTTTCTATATTTTTATCTGCTTCAACACAACCAAATGAAGGATAACCTATAATTTCTTTGTCATATTTATCAGGCAACAAATCACTTACAGGTTGCCAAAAATTTAGATCGCCAGATGCACCCGGTAAAAATATAATTTTATTCTTCATCAGCAACTTCGAACTATTAAAATAAAAAAGAGCACCATGATCTGGTGCTCTTAAGTGCATTAAGATTGAAAATATCTCAAATCCAAACGCCCTTCATATACATATGCAGTTGGACCCGTCATCCAGACGACATCACCTTCACGCCATGCAATATGCAACTTACCACCTGCAAGTTGAACTTCAACCTCACTCGCAAGTAAACCGCGACGCATACCGCTTACAGCTGCAGCACATGCACCTGTACCACAAGCTAAAGTTTCACCAACACCACGCTCAAATACGCGTAACCGCACATGCTTTTCATCCAAAATTTGCATAAAGCCTGCATTGACTCGCTCTGGAAAGCGCACATGTGATTCGACTTGTGGGCCAATTCCAGCCACATCCGCAGTTAAGACATCAGGAACAATGGTCACTGCATGCGGATTGCCCATATTGACCACATCAATATTGATGCTCTTGTCATCAGCAAGCTCTAAGGAATATAAACCCTCAATGTCTTCGTCGACTTGGGTCACAAACGGAATCTCGTCTGGAAGAAATTTGGGTGGCCCCATATTCACGCGAACCCAACCATTAGCCCCCAACTCAGGTTCTACGATACCCGCTTTGGTCTGTACACGAATCTTAGTTTTAGTGGTTAAACGACGTTCATGCACGAAACGCGCAAAACAACGAACCCCATTTCCACATTGTTCAACTTCGGAACCATCCGCATTAAAAATACGATATTTAAAATCTACATCTGGAAAATCAGGTGGCTCAACAAGTAAAAGCTGATCAAAGCCCACACCAAAGTGGCGATCAGCTAAACGCTGAATCGTCACGGTATCTAAATAAGCTCGCTGGGTAATGAGATCAACGACCATAAAATCATTGCCCAAACCATGCATTTTGGTAAATTCTAAAAACATCCAATTTACTCCTCAGGCAACAAACGCTCTTTTTCCCAGAGTGATTCTATTGTTTCGCGCTCGCGAATTAAATAGGCCTGATCGCCATTGACCATTACTTCGGCAGCTCGACCACGACTATTATAATTTGAACTCATCACAAAACCATATGCACCAGCACCCAAAACAGCCAACACATCATTTTCTTGTAGAGCCAAATTACGCTCTTTACCTAAAAAATCACCAGTTTCACAGATAGCACCAACCAGATCCCACGTTTTTACTTCAACATCTGAATTTGGATTAACCGACTGAATATCCATCCAAGCTTCATATAATGCAGGACGAATTAAGTCATTCATTGCTGCATCAATAATTGCAAAGTTGCGATGGTTGGTTGGCTTTAGCAAATCAACCTTGGTCAGTAAAGTACCTGCGTTGGCTGAAATACTCCGTCCTGGCTCCATATAAACTTTTAAACCCAATTTTTCTAAAGCTGGGCGCATTGAATTTGCATATTCAGCCACCGTTGGCGGTGTTTCATCTTTATAACAAACACCTAAACCACCGCCGATATCAATATGTTTGAGGTTGATCCCAAGTTTTTTCAACTGCTCAATCATTAAAATGACGCGATCAAGTGCATCAACGAATGGTTTGGTTTCTGTCAACTGCGAACCAATATGACAATCAATACCCACGATCTCTAAATTTGATAAAGACGCTGCATATTGATATGTTGCATCGACTGCATCGCTCGGAATACCGAACTTGTTTTCTTTTAAGCCGGTCGAAATATACGGGTGCGTTTTTGCATCCACATCAGGATTAACACGCAACGATATCGGTGCTTTTTTGCCGAGCTTTGCTGCAACTTTTTGAATTCGATCCAACTCAGCATGTGACTCTACATTGAAGCAAGCAATACCCACGGTTAATGCTTTCTCAATATCTGCTTCAGATTTACCCAGACCTGAAAATACGATTTTTGCAGGATCGCCGCCAGCAGCTAAAACACGCGCAAGTTCACCACCCGTCACAATATCAAAACCTGCACCCAATTTTGCCAAGACATTGAGAACAGCGATATTTGAGTTTGACTTCACTGCAAAACAGATTTGATGATCAATAAAATCAAAAGCACGATCCATATCCAAATAATGTTTTTCCAAAGTTGCTTTGGAATAAACATATAGAGGTGTGCCATATTGCTGTGCGAGCTGGTCTAATGAACATTGCTCTGCATGCAATACTCCATTAATGCGAGTGAAACTCATGAAGATGTCCTTATATACAAACTTAAGGTGAAGTGGTCTGAGATTGAGTCGAAGGTTGTGCGGTTTGGTTATCTACCTTGCTATCCTCTGTATTTACATCAGAAGAAACTTTGGCTGGAGATGTTTCATTCTTGTAAAGCAAGTATTTTGCACGTTTATCATGATTTGGATCAGATGGTAATTGCAATGCACCTGACTGACCACATGCTGTCAAAACAACACAACTCAGTAACACACTGATAGAACAAATGACTGGACGCATCTGAGCACCTAACTTTTACGATTCGCAGCAGTATAGCGTGATCAATCGACAGGCTAAAGTCTAAACATAAAAAAACGCCAATTTCTGAAGAAATGATCCAATACTTTAAAAATAGCTTTCTTTGTTAATAGCATTCAACTCATTGTTACCTGACACGCAAGATCACTTTGGATCAATCTAACACGCTATTTTTATTTTGTCCTGAAGGAATATGCTATTTCATTCCACTTACCAATTCATCGCCTATATTCATTAATATTTCAAGTAAAAATCGAAAAAGCAGCCATATAGGCTGCTTTTAAGTAGAACATAAAGATGATGTCGTCAAGACTTAATCTTTTTTCGATTTATTCTTGAGGCGATCTTCCCAGAATGTTGCATTACGGATACCAAGTTTAACTGGATCAAAGGTAAATTCAGTTACACCAGCTTTTTGCTGTTTCTCATAATCACGCAATGCTTTAATCGTCGGCTTCCAGATGAAGTAAGTCAAGATAATACCAATGATGTTAATCCATGCCATTAAACCAACACCAATATCACCGATGCCCCAAATATAACCAGTTGCACTAATTACACCATAAACAACTGCTGCAATAATGAAGCATTTGGTGAGGAACATTAATGAAGGCGTTTTTGTGATATAGCTGAGGTAAGTAATGTTGGTTTCAGCAATATAGTAGTAAGCAATAATGGTCGTGAAAGCAAAGAAGAATACTGCCAACGCTACAAAGATTTGACCAAAACCACCAAAAACAGTACTGACCGCCATTTGAGTAAAGGCTGGTGAGCCAATCTCAACAGTTGCACCAACGTTTTGGACAATGAATTGACCCGCTTCTAAAGTACCCTGAACATTATACATTCCTGTAATCAGGATCATAAAAGCTGTTGCGGAGCAAACGAATAACGTATCGATATAAACAGAGAAAGACTGTACTAGACCTTGTTGAGCTGGATGCTGAACTTCAGCTGCAGCTGCAGCATGAGGTCCTGTACCTTGTCCAGCTTCATTTGAGTAAACACCACGTTTTACCCCCCAGCCAATTGCAGCACCCACACCCGCCATAGGTGTAAAGGCATCAGCGAAGATCATGCGAATAACATTCGGAAGCTCTTGAATATTAATAAACACAATCACCAACGCCATGATGATATAGCCTAGTGCCATAAATGGTACAACGAACTGCGCGAATCGTGCGATACGTTTAATACCACCAAAAATAATGATCGATAATAAGGTTACGATTACTACAAGCGCGACAAGCTTATATACACCAACATTACCAAAGACGATCGCACCCTGACCAGTGATCTGCGTAAATGCATTTCCAACTGCATTTGCTTGAATACCTGGTAAGAACAAGCCACAAGAAATAATTGCAGCGATCGCAAATAAAATACCTAACCAACGTTGGCCTAAGCCTTTATCAAAATAGAAAGCAGGCCCACCACGGTATTGACCTTGATATTCTACTTTATAAATTTGACCTAAAGTCGATTCAACATAAGCAGTACTTGCGCCTAAGAATGCAACAACCCACATCCAAAATACGGCACCAGGACCACCAAAACCAATTGCTGCTGCAACACCAGCAATATTACCTACACCGACACGACCAGAAAGCGAAACAGATAAAGCTTGAAAAGATGAAATCCCCTGTGATGAAGATGTTCCCTTTATTAATAACCTTCCCATCTCTTTGAGTTGTCGAATTTGAACGAACCGCGTAAGAATAGAGAAAAATAAACCGGCACCTAAGCATAAATAGATTAGCGCTGGGCTCCAGATAATACCATTAAACCAATCAACAATTTCTGCTGCACTCATATAAATCAACCTTTTTTATATACGTTGGAAATATAACAACTGTTAAATTCCCATTTGTCTGAGCAAGAGCAATATCTATGCCATTCAACTTATGTTTCACGACAAGAATTGAACAAACGCTCAAAGACCTTCCATGGAAAAAGTGAACTGAAGAAATATCTAAACTCAAAAACACACTGTATCTTACTTGTAAAAGTC
>NZ_GG665954.1:48240-58417 GCF_000156555.1 Acinetobacter sp. ATCC 27244 | reverse complement strand
ACCTTATATCATGTTATTTTTCTGAGCACTTCCCTTTAACCAGTAATAGTACGAAAAAACGCCCTTTTTCTTTATCCTTATCAAGAAAAAATGGACTCGACGCATCGTTTTCGTATTTACTTTACTTTTTAACTAATTTACACAAATTTTTCAATTTTAAATATGGCAAAAATTAAAACTGTTTACCGTTGTGAACAATGTGGTGCTGATCATCCGAAATGGGCTGGGCAATGTACGGAATGCGGTGAATGGAACTGTTTGGTCGAAGTACGTATCGAACCGACTGTTACACATCGCGCTCAACCTAAAATCGGTGGCTATGCAGGGCAAGTTGCCAATATTACGACACTTAATCAAGTTTCTGTGTCCCATGAAACACGTTTAGCGACAGGTGTAAGTGAGTTTGATCGAGTGTTGGGCGGAGGTCTGGTCACTGGTTCCGTTGTGCTTATCGGTGGTGATCCGGGTATTGGAAAATCCACAATTTTGCTGCAAACAGCCACTCATATGGCCAGTAAGAACAGCTCCGCGCTCTATGTCACTGGCGAAGAATCTCTTTCTCAAGTTGCTTTACGAGCACAGCGTCTAGACTTACCTACCGACCAACTCAAGGTTATGGCAGAGACTTGTGTGGAACGTATTTGTGAAGTTCTAGCACAAGAACGCCCTGCGGTTGCCATCTTAGACTCCATTCAAACCTTGTATACCGAGACGCTACAATCTGCACCAGGTGGTGTTTCACAAATTCGTGAATCTGCGGCCCTACTCACACGTTTTGCAAAAAATAGTGGAACGGCGTTATTTATCGTGGGGCACGTAACGAAAGAAGGTGCTTTAGCTGGACCACGTGTGCTTGAACATATGGTGGACTGTGTTTTGTATTTTGAAGGGCAAACTGACTCACGTTATCGCATGATTCGTGCGGTAAAGAACCGTTTTGGTGCAGTAAACGAGCTAGGCGTCTTTGCAATGACCGACAAAGGGTTAAGAGAAGTTGCAAATCCTTCTGCAATCTTTTTAAGTCGTTATGACGAAGCAATCCCCGGTTCTATCGTGATGATTAGCCGTGAAGGTACTCGCCCCCTACTCGTTGAAGTTCAAGCACTGGTAGACGATGCACACACACAACCACGTCGTGTTGCACTTGGCTTAGAGCAAAACCGCCTAAATATGTTACTCGCAGTGATGCACAGGCATGGTGGCGTACAAACTGCAGGACAAGATGTATATGTCAATGTTGTAGGTGGATTAAAAATTACGGAAACAGGTTCTGACTTAGCGGTTCTACTTGCCTGTGCTTCGAGCCTACGGGGCAAGGCACTTCCACAACAACTCGCTGTATTTGGTGAGGTCGGTTTATCAGGTGAGATTCGTCCTGTTCCAAATGGTCAGGAACGTCTCCGAGAAGCAGCAAAACATGGCTTTAAATATGCAATTTTACCGCGTGGCAATGCACCGCAAAAAGCAATTGACGGGATTCAGGTGATTGCTGTTGCGCGTTTACATGAAGCTTTGACAGAGGCAATGCAATTGAGTGATGAATTGACATAAAAAAATATACTTTTTTGATTGAAATTCTGCACAAATACCTGCATAAATACACTCACAAATTGGAATTGAATAGGAATTTTCGATGCAAGTACACCAGCGTGGCTTGATGGCAGCTTTATTAATGGCAACTTTGGTTGCTGCACCCCTTGCGGAAGCGAAGCGTGCAGGTGGCGGTAAAAGCCATGGCATGAGCCGTTCTAGTTCAAGTCAATCACAGCCAGCAAATAATCAGTCTTATCAGCAATCACGTCAAGCAACACCAGCACAACAACAACCTGCTACAGCACCACAAAAATCAGGTCCTGGCGTAGGTGGTATGGTCGCTGCGGGTGTCGCTGGTGCAGCACTTGGTGCAGTAGCAGCAAATGCAATGGCTGATGATAAAGACCCAGCACAAACCGAGCAGCAAGCTGTAGCAGCGGAGGAAGAGAAACAAGGGCTTCCAAGCTGGATATGGGTCTTACTTGCAGCAGCAGCCGCCTTCTTTGTGTTCCGCAGATTAGGCGCAAAAAAAAAATTAGCAGCAAATAACCCATACGCTCCAAACAATGGCGGTCCAAACTCGAACCAGTTTAGCCGTCAAAGTTCACAACCAACTGCTCGCCAAACTGGTGACAACACCAATATCTTTGGTCAAGCAGTTGGCGGTGGTGCTGCAACACAATCTCCATTTGGTAACGCACCAACTCAAGCTCCATTCGGTAGTGCAACCATGAGTAGTGGTAATCAATTGCCAGACGGCACTGAACCTGCTGCTTTTTTACGTGTTGCCCGTCAGCGTTTCAACCATATTCAATCTATGAACACAGCAAGCAATATTCAGGAAATTCGCCGTTATTTAACACCTGACTTATATGCGTCTATGTATCAAGACATTATGGCAAACCAAGACCAAGACGTAGCTGAGTTTAGTAATCTCAATGCAATGATTGCAGAAACAGCAACTGAAAATGGTCAGTATGTTGTGAGTGTACGTTTTACAGGCACCGTAAGCGAAGATCTAAACAGTTTACCGCAACCATTTACTGAGATTTGGCATTTTGTTAAAGATGTTGGTTCACAGCAAGATTGGGTTGTTGCTGGGATTCAACAAGCTTAAAGCACTGTAGTTAAAAAGATTAAAAGAGCTGTTTCGACAGCTCTTTTTTATTGTATTAAGTTTCCTAAATCACTCAATCCCTCTATATTTTTCTTACTCAGCTAAAGACTAAGCCCTTCTCTAAATCCCCACTTCGTTTTAACTGTCATTATTCCATTTAACACAAATAGCATTAGATATAGGTACATCAACCGCATCCAAAAGATGCTTGATAAGAGTTACTAAACGATGACCATGTAGCATGGTAATATCAAAATACCTTTTATCTAAAGCAAAAAAAGCCTTGCCGTAGCAAAGCTTTTATCATCTTGTAATCACTCAAATTAAGAAACGAATTGTAAGAACAACCAGTATAAACCACCAGATAATGCAATCGTCGCTGGTAACGTAAATACCCATGCCGAAAGAATCGTTCTAATCGTAGCAAAATTTAAGCCTGATTTATTTGCGACCATCGTACCTGCAACTGCACTGTTTAAAACATGTGTTGTTGAAACAGGCATACCAAAACCATCAGCAGCAGCAATCGTACTCATCGCAACCAATTCAGCAGACATCCCTTGACCATAAGTCATGTGATTCTTACCAATACGCTCACCCACTGTAATAACGATACGTTTCCAACCCACCATTGTTCCTAAGCCAAGTGCTAATGCAACAGCAACTTTTACCCAGTTTGGAATGTACTGTAGGAATGAATCCATATTGTTACGATAGTCTTTTACTACTTTTTGCTGTTCTGTGGTCATCACAGGTAGCGCATCTTCTTTATCTAAGCGCTTAAACGTTGTAGTACTTAAGTACATATCATTACGTAATTCAGCAACTCCAGCTTCTGGAATGTCTTTAAGATCACCATAAGCTGCAACTTTTTCACCTAAATGCCCAGTCATACTCGCCAATGCAGGTAAAACTTCAGGTGTTTGTTCTTTGGTTTGAATGTATTTTGTCAGGATATCTCGCGCTTTTTCATCCGAAAATTCTTGTTGATCAACATTCAATACCAAAGCAGTTTGAGCTGATAATTGCTCAAAAGATTGTAAATGCTTTTGGTCTAAACTTTTGTTCAGCGAATAAGCCAATGGAACCAAACCGATCAAGATCAACATGATTAGACCCATACCCTTTTGACCATCATTTGAACCGTGAGCAAAACTCACACCTGTACAAGTGAAAATCAGGATACCGCGAATGAGTGGTGGTGGTGGTTTATTTCCAACAGGCGGTTGGAACAACTCCATTTGGCGTTTAAATATTTTTTTCACCAATAAGAATAAAACGGCTGCAAAAGCAAAACCAATCATTGGAGAAAATAATAACGCCTTACCGACCTTTAGCACTTGATCCATGTCAATGCCACTGGTTGCGCCAGTTGATGCATTTAACAAATGATTCATAATGCCCACACCTAAAATCGAACCAATTAGGGTGTGTGAACTCGATGCTGGGATACCCAAAAACCAAGTACCAAGGTTCCACAAAATCGCTGCAATCAACAGCGCGAAAACCATGGCAAAACCAGCCCCGCTGCCGACATTCATAATCATTTCAACAGGTAATAATGCAATAATACCGTAAGCAACTGCACCACTTGCCACCATAACCCCTAAGAAGTTACAGAAGCCTGCCCACATGACCGCTACTGGTGCAGGAAGCGCATTGGTATAAATCACCGTCGCAACAGCATTTGCAGTATCATGAAAACCGTTTACAAATTCGAATGCCAAGGCAATAAATAGTGCCGTAGATAATAAAATAACTGAATATAAACTTAATGGTGGGACATGTGATAAATCAGCACTCACCTGAAAACCAATATAAATCAGTGTAGCAACAATGACTGTTAAGAACACCGGCATAAAAAATTTAGGTGTTGGTACATGTACATTCGTCGATTGGGCTTGCGATTCTGTCGCAACTGGTGAATCCGAAGCAGGGGGTAGATTTGAATTCATGTAGACGGCTGGAGGATAAAAAAATCCCCCATATTGTTTAATTAAATTATGACAATTATATGACAAAGCTTTGTCACATGAACTCAAATTTTCATCATTTCATCACTTTTACACCAATTTTTTGTATCGAAACAGTGCGTTAAATCAAAATTAATCCATATTTTTCAATAAAATAAAGCAATATCAGGGTTAGAATAAATCGTTGTCTGATTTTGCAACAAACGCAAAAAAATATGACTTTTATTGGTCATACTGCGAACATTTTGCTTTATTTTTAAGCATTATTACCTTGAATTGTTGCACTTTGATGAAAGTTTTATGACATTTTTCAATTTGAATGCGCGGTTCACCGCCTTTTAGATGGAAAATAAGCGCTTCAGCATTGCTTCTGCTACAATGCGTCTGCTTTTTATCTTTGCCATTACTGGGGTTCCTTATGTCCACGCTTGCCACCCTAAAATCTCTTCTCGCCCAACGTATCCTGATTATTGACGGTGCAATGGGAACCATGATTCAACGCCATAAGTTAGAAGAAGAAGATTATCGTGGTGAACGTTTTGCAGATTGGGCTTCTGATCTTAAAGGTAACAACGATCTTTTAGTATTGACTCAACCGCAGATTATTCAAGGCATCCATGAAGCTTATTTGGATGCTGGTGCAGACATCATTGAAACCAACAGCTTTAATGGTACTCGTGTTTCGATGTCAGATTATCATATGGAAGATCTTGTTCCAGAGATCAACCGTGAAGCGGCACGTCTCGCCAGAGCTGCATGTGATAAATATTCAACCCCAGAAAAACCTCGTTTTGTGGCAGGTGTACTTGGCCCTACATCGCGTACCTGTTCAATCTCACCAAACGTCAATGATCCAGCATTCCGTAATATTACTTTCGATGAACTCAAAGAAAATTATATCGAAGCAACGCACGCCTTAATTGAAGGTGGTGCTGACATTCTATTAATCGAAACAGTTTTCGATACCTTGAACTGTAAAGCGGCAATCTTTGCGGTCAAAGAAGTCTTTAAGCAAATCGGTTATGAACTTCCATTGATGATTTCAGGTACGATTACAGATGCCTCAGGTCGTACATTGACAGGTCAAACTGCTGAAGCATTCTGGAACTCAGTTCGTCATGGTGATTTGCTGTCAATTGGTTTTAACTGTGCATTGGGTGCAGATGCAATGCGCCCTCACGTTAAAACCATTGCTGACGTTGCCGATACTTTTGTTTCAGCGCACCCAAATGCTGGCTTACCGAATGCATTTGGTGAGTATGACGAAACTCCAGAACAAACCGCAGCCTTAATTAAAGAATTTGCTGAGAGTGGTTTGATCAATATTACTGGTGGTTGCTGTGGTACCACACCAGATCATATCCGTGCGATCTACCAAGCTGTTAAAGATATTCCACCACGTAAAATTCCTGAGACTGTTCATGCTTGCCGTTTGAGTGGTTTAGAACCATTTAATATTTATGATGATTCTTTATTTGTAAACGTTGGTGAACGTACTAACGTTACAGGATCAAAAAAGTTCCTTCGTCTCATCCGTGAAGAAAATTTTGCAGAAGCTTTAGAAGTCGCTCAGCAACAGGTTGAAGCTGGTGCGCAGATCATCGATATCAACATGGATGAAGGGATGCTCGATTCGCAAGGTGCGATGGTGCATTTCCTGAACCTTGTCGCTTCAGAACCTGATATTTCACGTGTGCCAATCATGATTGACTCATCGAAATGGGAAATCATTGAAGCAGGTCTAAAATGTGTTCAAGGTAAACCGGTTGTAAACTCGATTTCCTTAAAAGAAGGTTATGACGAGTTTGTCGAAAAAGCTCGCCTTTGCCGTCAGTACGGTGCAGCAGTTATTGTCATGGCTTTTGACGAAGTTGGTCAGGCAGATACAGCTGAACGTAAGCGTGAAATTTGTAAACGCTCTTATGACATTTTAGTCAATGAAGTTGGCTATCCAGCTGAAGATATTATTTTCGATCCAAACGTGTTTGCAGTAGCAACAGGGATCGAAGAACACAATAACTATGCCGTAGACTTTATTGAAGCAACTGGTTGGATCACACAAAACTTACCACATGCCATGATTTCAGGTGGTGTTTCTAACGTTTCATTCTCATTCCGTGGTAATGAGCCTGTACGTGAAGCGATTCACTCCGTGTTCCTCTATCATGCCATCAAACAAGGCATGACCATGGGTATCGTAAACGCTGGTCAGATGGCGATTTATGACGATATCAATAAAGAGCTGAAAGATGCTGTTGAAGATGTTGTACTCAACCAAAACCAAGGTGAGACAGGTCAAGCTGCAACTGAAAAACTCTTAGAAGTTGCTGAAAAATATCGTGGTCAAGCAGGTGCTACCAAAGAAGCCGAAAATCTTGAGTGGCGTAATGAGTCTGTAGAAAAACGTCTTGAATACGCTTTAGTTAAAGGTATTACCACGTATATCGACCAAGATACTGAAGAAGCACGTTTAAAATCAAAACGTCCTCTTGATGTGATCGAAGGCCCATTGATGGACGGCATGAACGTGGTCGGTGACTTGTTTGGTTCAGGAAAAATGTTCCTTCCTCAAGTTGTTAAATCTGCACGCGTCATGAAACAAGCTGTAGCATGGCTCAACCCATACATTGAAGCTGAGAAGTCAGAAGGACAATCTAAAGGTAAAGTCCTGATGGCAACGGTAAAAGGTGACGTACACGATATTGGTAAAAATATTGTGGGTGTTGTCTTAGGTTGTAATGGCTATGACATCGTTGACCTCGGTGTGATGGTACCTGCGGAAAAAATTCTGCAAACAGCAATTGATGAGAAATGTGACATCATTGGTTTGTCCGGTTTGATCACCCCTTCTTTGGATGAAATGGTCTTTGTTGCCAAAGAAATGCAACGTAAAGGTTTTAATATTCCTTTATTGATCGGCGGTGCAACCACATCAAAAGCACACACCGCAGTTAAAATTGATCCTCAATATTCAAATGATGCAGTAATTTACGTCGCGGATGCTTCACGTGCTGTGGGTGTCGCAACCACCCTACTTTCTCCTGAAATGCGCGGTAACTTTATTGCAGAGCATCGTGCTGAATATGCCAAGATTCGTGAACGTTTAGCAAATAAACAACCGAAAGCTGCAAAATTGAGTTATGCAGAATCAGTCGAAAACGGTTTTAAAATTGATAATCACTATGTCCCACCAAAGCCAAATGCTTTGGGTACACAAGTTATTAAGAATTATCCGCTTGAAACCTTAGTTGAATATTTTGATTGGACACCATTCTTTATCTCTTGGAGTTTGGCGGGTAAATTCCCGAAAATTTTAGAAGATGAAGTGGTCGGTGAAGCAGCGACTGATCTTTATAATCAAGCGCAAGCGATGCTGAAAGACATTATCGAGAATAATCGTTTCGATGCACGTGCAGTATTTGGTCTATACCCTGCACAACGTACAGCTGCGGATACAGTCAGCGTATTTGATGAAGCAGGTCAAAAAGTTACGCATACCTTTGAGCACGTACGTCAGCAATCAGACAAAGTGACAGGTAAACCAAACTTGTCTTTGGCAGATTATATTAAGCCTTCTGAACAACCTGAAGATTATCTCGGTGGTTTTACGGTGTCGATCTTTGGTGCTGAAGAATTAGCAAATGAATATAAAGCCAAAGGTGATGACTATTCAGCGATTTTGGTTCAGTCTTTAGCGGATCGTTTTGCAGAAGCATTTGCTGAGCATTTACATGAGCGTATCCGTAAAGAGTTCTGGGGCTATAAAGCAGATGAAACGTTGAGTAATGAAGAACTGATCAAAGAAAAGTATGTCGGTATTCGACCTGCTCCAGGTTACCCTGCTTGTCCTGAACACTCTGAAAAAGCAGTATTATTTGATTGGTTAGGTTCAGAAGAAAAAATTGGTACCAAACTGACTGAACACTTTGCCATGATGCCGCCTTCTTCTGTAAGTGGTTTCTATTATTCGCATCCTCAAAGTGAATACTTTAATGTGGGCAAAATCTCTCAAGATCAGCTTGAAGATTATGCAAAACGTAAAGGCTGGACGCTGGATGAAGCGAAACGTTGGTTAGCACCGAATTTAGATGATTCGATTGGTTGATTTAGAGTTCTTATAATCTCCCCTTGCGAAGCAATGCTTCTCACCTGCTTTAAAAAGAGGGGGATTTCATGTGATTAAATGAATTACATGACAGCTCCTCCCTTTGAAAAGGGAGGTTGGGAGGGATTATAAAGTCGAGTAAATTAAACTATACTAAATCATTAAAATTAAAGTGCTTTTCAAATATGGATCAACTAAATACGAGGGAAATAGCTTCAATTGTATGGATGATAATTTTTTTCGTAGTTATCGTTTTCTACTCTTTAAAAAACCTCCATCTTAGATCATCTCTTATTGCTATCATTAAAAGTTTTTTCCATATAAAAATAATTACGTCCATTTTATTCATTACTTCATATCTAACGCCGATTTTATGGCTTCTCTATCAACTTCAGATTTGGGATTTTAGCCAACTTAAAAATACATTTTTTTGGTATATAACATT
Source organism: Acinetobacter sp. ATCC 27244 (assembly GCF_000156555.1). Lineage (NCBI taxonomy): Bacteria > Pseudomonadati > Pseudomonadota > Gammaproteobacteria > Moraxellales > Moraxellaceae > Acinetobacter > Acinetobacter sp. ATCC 27244. The sequence goes on along the minus strand of NZ_GG665954.1, from coordinate 49,244 downwards.
TGCAATAGGTACTTTGTTTAACATAAATACTATTAAGGAGAATTCGCAAAATTTCTTTATCGGAACTATAAAATCATCAATAAACTTAAGCATATTTCTTCAGTTTATTATTAATTTTCATACCTTTAATCTACTTATAGAACTAATAATTATTTTCCCAATTATTACTATTTTAACGGTATTCAGTACAGTTGCTCAACACAATCCTGAACATCTTAAAGTTAAAAAACTTTGCGACTCCATACTAATAATTATTTTTTTCATATTTTTTACCCATTTTTTAATTCAAATTTTTAGAGATCTCTCAAAATTTGCAAATTATCAAACATTACAAGATTTTTTAACACCGATCTTTTTAACAATACTATATTTACCTTTCCTTTGGTTTTTTCTCTTATATATAAAATATGAGGAAATATTCGTACGACTTCATTTTTTTATTGATAATAAAAAACTAATCTCTCTTACCAAATTTTTAGTCATTATTAATTTTCGAACTCAAAAAGATTTAATCGATGAATGGTTTCATCACATCAAAATACATAAGATTGGAAATTATCAACAGCTTATAAAGTCATTTTCCCTCATAAAACAAAGAAATATGAAAAGAAAACATTTAATTGAAATTCCATTAAAAAAGGGTTGGAGTGCACACAAGGCTGAAAATTATCTTACTGATTTTAATATAAAAATTAAGTATACCGATATTGGTGATGATACTTGGTTTGGATCAAAAATCCTCAAATTAGATAATGATTTCAATCCATCTACTTTAACCTACTATATTCAGGGCAATGAAGATGTTGTAGATCAATTGAAAATTAAACTATTTCTATATGAACTTGATCTTCTTCCACAGTACCTAAGTATCTACACTGAAGCTATAAACTGCTTACTTTGGAATGCTCTTAATGTTGGTTTAAACCAAGATCAGATTGATAATATTTATAGCTTGGAAAACTTTTTAGACACTTTACATGATAAACAAATTGGATTTCAGTATG
>NZ_GG665954.1:17873-48161 GCF_000156555.1 Acinetobacter sp. ATCC 27244 | reverse complement strand
AAACATTTACTCACTCTCTCCCACACACATACGAATTATCATTTTGTATAAAAAATCCCTCCTAACCTCCCTTTAAAAAGGAGGGAGTATCATGAATCTAATATCTACATTCAATTCGCGGTAAAGTCTCCCTTTATCAAAGGGGGATTTAGGTGAATTCCAATCTCTGTTTCGCAATCCGATAAACCTGCTCTACAACAGCATCAATCTCAGTCAAAATCTGATGATTACTAAATCTTAAAGTGATCAATCCTAATTCACTTAAAGCATGATCACGATTTTGATCAGCTTCCAACCCTGTTTCGGTATAATGCTGCCCACCATCACATTCAATTACTAAATTTGCTGCGGGACAATAGAAATCCACAATAAAATTTAGAATAGGCTTTTGTCGATAAAACTGTAATTCTAAAATCTGTTTACGTCTGATTCTTTGCCATAGCAGTTGCTCAGCATCTGTCATATTACTTCTTAAATTTCGAGAAGCTTGCTTTAGATTTTTATTATAAGGCTTCATTAATTTCCACTTTTAAGTAGACATTCGCTCCACAAACAACACACCATCCAAATGATCAACTTCGTGCTGAACGATACGAGCTGGAAAACCCTCAAAAGTCGTTTCAACAACTTCACCTTGTAAGGTGTAATAACGCACCTTGATAGTTTGTGCGCGCTCTACGAAACCACGTTGATCAGGAACACTTAAACATCCCTCTTCCCCCAAACAAGTCGTTTGAGAAAATTCTAAAATCTCAGGATTAACCATTACCACAGCATCCATTTCAGGCGCATCGGGATAACGAGGATTTGGACGAGATGCCACGATAATCACACGCTTGGAGATATAAACCTGTGGTGCAGCAATTCCAACACCATTACGCTCCAACATCGTCGCATGCATCGCGGAAGCCAATTGCAATAGCCACTCACTATTAAACTCCCCATCTGCAACAAATGCCGCCTTAAGTTCTAATATTTCTTCACCACGTTGCGCTACAGGCAAAACCACACTCATACCCATGACCTTGTTTTGATCAAATCGTGCTTAACATAGTATTGGATATTTTCTATTGCTTCTATCATTTTCACTCTAAAATAAAAAAACGCTCCGTATTGATGATACGAAGCGTTTTTTCTAATCTAAGCTAAATTAAAGTTGTTTCTTTAATTCATCCTCTACGATTTCAATTTCTAAACTGCTAAATTTACGAATTTCGCCTTCAGCATGTTTCTCAAGCATCCCACCAATCAAAGGTACTTTAACTTTTACTGTCCAAGTTAAAGAAATATTTACTTTTTCACTGTCACCTGTGACGCTTCGTTCACCTTTTGCTTCTAAAGGTAAGTTTGCACCTAACTCAACTGTTGAAGTTAAGTTTTTCAAATGAGTAACGTCAGAACGCTTTAAACGAAATGCATTTTTTAATAATTTTTTAGCGACATCAGGAATATTTACATCAAGGTTATATTCACGGCGTAATGTGTAAATATCCCCATTAATTGCAGATTCAATAATTTCTAAGTTCTCACCTGGAATACGTTTACACACTGCTTCATGCAATGCTGTATCCGCGACTAATCTTGAAAAGTCTTCGATTGAAACACCGTGAATTGTTTCATTAACCGTAAATTGATGTGCCATAATTTAAATTTCCGTTTCGTTTTATATAGGAACTCATCACTGTCCGAAGTATATCATTCTCACCCAAATCGCAAAGTCCAGCACAACAAAAAAGGGTGACTGTTCGGATTAGTTATTTTTATTGTGATTGTCTCGTGTGCTTAATTTTACAGCAATTGAGGTAGTACGACTGATCGACAGGTACTGATGACCATACTCAATCACCGCGTAAAACTGTTCTGCGCCATCATCAAGACCAGTTGCTGACCATGTCGTTCCCTGCGGAAATTCATCTAACCAAATTGCTTTATAAAAGTCTGAAACAGTATCAAAAGCCAAATATGTTTCTGGATCCGCCACTATTTTGGCAGCCATCTGATCAAATTTTTGCTGTTTATAATTTTCTAAGCTGATTAACACAAACCTTCCTATTTTTATTTGCTTGAGATATCTGAAATATGTTATCAACATAGTAATGACGACAACGATAAATTATAAGGAGTAAATACATGTCTTACCAAAATATTCTAGTTCCTGTCGATGATTCTCCAATTTCTTATGCGGCTGTTGAGCACGCACGTTCTTTAGCAAAATTATCTGGAGCAAAAGTGACTGTGCTGAGTGTGGTTGCTGTCGATCCTTTTGTCGGTGTTGATTTTTATCAAGTTGCACCTGCGATTACAGATCATTTTATGCAAGCAGAAGCACATGCCAAAAATCAATTACAAGAAATTGCTCAGTCTTTTGCTGAAAATGGTGTCGATGTCACAACCAAAATTCATCATGGTATTGCAACAGACGGTATCCTTTTCGTTGCGGATGAAATCGGTGCAGATTTGATCGTTATGGGTTCAAGAGGACGCACAGGGGTAAAACGTTTATTGCTTGGTAGTGTTGCGCGTACAGTTCTAACCGAATCACATATTCCTGTTCTTATCGTCAAGCAATAATCAGCCAATTGAATAAAACCTTGTGCATACCGTACAAGGTTTTTTATTACAGTTTATTCTCGAAAAGTTTGCCATGACTCAAACCTATTTTGCTTATATAGCATTAAGTTTGAAAATTGAGGAATGATTGCCTCACTTTGGGTCGGTCTCAAAAACACAAAATCATCTACTTGCGTATCACAATTCTTGGGTACATTGATCAACTCCTGATTGCTACTTCGTCCATACAAAACATGAGTATGTGCTTGATCAGGGTAAACATAATTTGCCATCCAATACCCCCCATAAATAAATAGAGCCTTGCATTTATGCGGTAATTTATCCAACACAGCCATAGATGGAAGCTGGGTAAAAGGCAAAACTTTTAATACAGGTGCCGCAATCCATACAGCAGGTTGTAACGCTTGTAGTAAGTCATGATCAAAGTCACTTGGTTTTAAAAGCATTGAACCAAAGGACAAATCATTACAGACACTTTCTGTAGTATGAAAGCTAAAAGTTGGGCTGCCACCACCATTAAAGCAAAGCTCATCATGCCACAGTGTTGGAAACTGTTTTTGAATAAGCTTTTGATAATTCGCATAAGTCTGTTGTGAACTTTGATAAGCCAACTCAGGTTTCTTAATAATTGCAGGGACTTTGGTGACATGTGCATCATAGCCCATCAAGCCAGACAGTTTTAAATATTGCGGATATTGCTGAATCAACGCCAAAATTTCTGTGAATTGCTGTGTGGTCTGTACTCCTCCTCGGTGTAAACCAACATCAATTTCAATATTTATATCTAAACAAATAGAATATTTTTTGGCGATTTCAAGATATTGCTGTAGACGTACTTTGGTATCAATCAGCCACTGAATTTTCGCTGTTGACCACTCCATATATTGTTCAAAAAATTGATGGACGACTTGTGCTGGCATTGGTTTACCTAACAAAATATCCGCGTCAGCAAAATTCTCTAAAATCAAAATGATATGTGGCTGATGGAACACCATAAAACGCTGGGTATCGATCTGTTCAGATAACAACTTGAGCAAATCTAAACTTGCTAAAGATTTCACCACTAAGCGTGCTTTTAAATGCTGGGCATGCTCAAGGCGAATCTGAACATGCTGGATATTTTGTTTTAAGGCAGCTTCATCAACGATCAGTTGCGGGGTCGCAATCCCCTGTTTCTTGAGGTCTAAATTAAGTTGTTTAAAATAATGATCCAACATGTCTTTCCATCCTTTTATCTAATTAGGGATATGCTGACCCTACGGAGTCCTTTATCAAACAATTTCAGATGTCGTTTTCGAGTATCAAAATAATGAGAAGGGTTTGATATCAAAACTAACCTAAAAATAACTTTTCCAGATAGGGATTTAAAAATTTGGCCTCTGGATCAAGCTGCTGACGCAAAGCCATAAAATCATCCCACTTTGGATATAAATCACGAAGCTGCAAGCAGCTCATACTGTGCATTTTCCCCCAGTGCGGACGTCCCTGATATTTCTGTAAGATTGGCTCAACCACATCAAAAATCAGTTGTGGATCTTGTTTATGATATTGATGTACCGAGATCGAAATAGAGTCTTGCTGATAAAAAGGACTGAGCCAAATATCATCACCCTTTACAAAGCGAAACTCGAGCGGAAAAAAGGTTGCTACTTTATGCATACGTAAAGCATGTAATACTTCATTTAAACACTCAATTCCTCGATCAACAGGAATCTGATATTCCATTTCATTGAACTTGGTATTGCGTGGCGTTGGAAATATTTTGCTCGACCAATCCACATAAGTCGTCGGTTTAACAAAGATGCCTAATAGCTTTTGTAAATAAGGGTTCAGTGAAGGAAAGGTTTTGGTCAGTTCTGAACATAAGGTCAGTAAAGTATCATCTGAGGGAAAGTTCTCTTTACGAGCTAAAATCTCGTCGCTCGTTTCATTCAAGGTTTTTAGCATTAACTGTTTGCCATAAGAAAAGACAAAACACTCAATATGTCGATGTTGCAGTTTCCATTGCTGAATGTTTTGCATCATATCTTCGACACGGCATAGCTCGATATGTTCTTTGAGCTTATAACGTGGACGATTCTGCATGGTGATCTGAGTCAAGATTCCCAAGCTGCCTAAAGAAACCCGTCCTGCGGCAAAGATTTCAGGATGCTCTGTACGACTGCATTTCAGGATTTCACCTGAAGCCGTCAACAACTCAAAAGCTTCAACATAAGCAGAAATACAATGCAAATCTGCGCCTGTGCCATGTGTTCCTGTAGAGACAGCACCCGCCAGACTTTGCTGATCGATATCGCCCTGATTCATCAAGGCCTGATTGATCGATTGCTGCTGTAAGTGTTGATCTAAATCATATAAACGTGTGCCTGCATAAATGCTGCTCTGACATCGATTGGTATCAGTGGATGCAATTCCTGCAATGTGATCCAAAGACAATAACGTTGCATCCGTACAGACCAAAGGCGTAAATGAATACCCCGCACCGACCACCCGTATTTTTTGATGTTCAGAGACAATCGACTGTAATTCTTGAATATTCGCGGGTTGGAGAATCTGCTGTGGCATTGATTTCTGCAAACCAGACCAATTTGACCAAGCGTATTGAGGATGATTCACACAAGCTCTCCCTGACTTACTGCCGTTTTCAAATTGCCATGATTACTGCGTTTTGCCAATTCATGTTCTGGAATTGGCGCCGGCCTTGTAATTTGATCATAATTACGTTTGTTTTTATCCAATATTAATTGTTGAGATAAGTCTTTGAATTTACTTTGACATGCAGCCAAGGTCCATTGTCCAAATAATGTATGACCGCCTTCATAAGCTTGCTGTTGGTATTCTTCATAAGTAGTTACATAGCCCATGTAATCATTACAATAAGAGGCCAACCATACTCGATCATATGATGATGCTTCGAGCAGGTTTTGTCTCACTGTTTCAATAACACGCTGCCCTGCAATCGTTGTAAATTCTCCAGGACAACAGACAAGTGCTAAATTTCCTAAACGAATAATTTGCAAAGGTACAATACTCGGCACCAGTGGGCTTTGCTTGATCGCACCCGCCCTCACTTGTCGATTCATCTCCGCAATCAATCGATCAAGAATACTCGGTGGGAAGCCAATTGGTTGACCCAAAATCTTTTTAGTTCCAGCTTCTAGTAAAATTTGTTTGGGTCCTTGTGAAGCATAAAGCTGATGATATTCAGTAAAATCATCAGCCCTTGAATGTTTCATTTTTTGTTTTCTAAATTGATCTGCTAAAAACTGCATGCCTTTGATTATCGGTTTGGGCGCACCTAATCCATCGACAGGTGTACCTGCAAAAAATGAAGTCCCATGACAAGGCTGACTGGTTTTTGCATCAAGTTGTCCATTTGAAAACTCAGGTGGAATCTCAATATTGCTGAGATCAACATAAGACAGTACTGCATCAATCTCCCCTGCGACTTTTTGCATATTGTTTGGGGCTGTTTGCAATGCCATCAAAGCTAACTCACTTTGATAACGTCCGTTTTGTTGTGCATATTGATATTCAGCTTCTCCTTTAAGCTGATTTCGGATCTTGAGTTGATCTTTACCGTGAAAATGTGGTGATACATCGCCTGCCGTTGCTTGTGCAAAAATCGCCACTGGATTTTGAATGCCTTGTTGAATTAAAGCTTGTTCTGAAAATGCAGCAGCATAACCTTTGTTATCACCATCATACGCATTTAATTTATTGCCAAGGCAAGTGGCATGTACACCAAACAATGAAATAATAGACTGTAATTTGTGTTCTCGATAAAAGCCGATGAGTTGCATTTCACGGTTTAATGCTAAATGGGTTTCAGCTTCGGTGTGTGATCCCACCTCAGGATTTCGATTATAGGCTTGAATCGAACGATTCCATGCTACTGGCGTGTCATCCATAAAAGCTTGCGTTGTAAGAAAAATATCCGTTTGTTGTTCATTTTCAATTGCTGTCTGAATGCTTAAAACAATTGCGTTTAAAATCGCGATGAGATGCTCATGTACAAAACCAGGTGTTGGCATATTGTATAAAGCTTCATGCGCACAGCCCCCAGGTCCTGAGTGCGTGTGCGTTGCCATTAACACCAACTGATTCTCATTAAATTCTGAACCTAACATCCCTCTTAAACGAGCAACAGCTTTGCTACGCATCGCATGTGTAATACAGCCTAAATCAAGGCAACAAATAATCAATCGATTGTGGTGTTGATCGACAATGCTAAAGCTACGTGCATATAACGCTGTTCTTTTTTTATAGGCTCGATGTGACCATTGCCCATAACCGAACATGGCATAGCCTTTAGGCACGATTTTGATTTCCTGCTTGTTCCAACCAACCTGATACATTGGTATTTTCCTTTCAATTCTTTTTCTAATTGCGATGAAGCATGTTGAAAGTTAATCAAAATTATGCGATACCCCAAAGGGTCAAATAAACGATACTTTGGGGGGCAAAACGGACAGATGCCTACAGCAATAACGCATTCGATCTGCTTACAAAGATTTGTACCTCCAACTATTCTAGCCAGCCTGATCCATTATGCTGAACAGAAAAAATGGAACTATAAACAATGGTTTGAAGCTTCAGGATTGGATTTCATACAAACTCAGCAAACAAATCATTTGATTCACTTTGACCAACTGTGCAATGTCGTGCGCCAAGCAATCTCAACCTATCAACAACCCTGTCTTGGTTTAAAGCTAGGAAGCAGTGAAGGTCTGATTTCAATGGGAATTTTGGGTTTTGCGATGCAATCCTGTAAGACTGTCGCAGAGGCTTTGGAGATTGCACTTCGCTATCATCGTATTTCAGGAAGCGTATTGAATTTAGCATTTAGGATTCAAGGTGAAATCTGTGAACTCGAAGTGACAACACCCAACCCAGAGTCCGATCTCAAAGCCTTTTTCTTTGATGAATTGTTTAGTAGTACCATCGCCTGCTTAAATGCAATGTTAGGCGATCATGATGATGTGATGAGCCTCGAACTTAGCTATTTACCAACTGACAACCAACAAGAATATCGCAATATCTTTGGCTGCTCGGTTCAATTTAATAGCGATAAAAACATCATGCGTTTTAAAACAAGTATGTTGCAACGACGCTTAAAAAACTACAGTCCAGCCAACTATGCAACTGCAATACAAATCTGTGAACAGGCATTAATACAAATTGATCTATTTAATCAAAGTAACTTTGTCGATTTACTGGATCATTTGATTGAACAACATTTACCTGAGCGTTTTGAAATGCAACAAGCCGCACAGCAATTACAAATCAGCGAACGCCACTTAAGACGGCAATTATTATTAGAAGGCTGGAGTTTTCAGAAAATTCGGCAAACTGTATTAGAGCGTAAAGCAAAACAACTACTTGTACAGAACCTATCCATGAATGAGATCAGCCTACAACTTGGTTTTAGTGAATTACGGGAATTCCGACGGGCATTTAAACGCTGGACTGGACAAGCGCCTTCGGTTTATAAACAGACCTATGAAATCAGCCACTAAAGACCGTTTAAATATTGAATTAATTTATTAAAGGATAGGCTTTTACAGAGTCTTGTCGTGTTCTCATCCCATTTCAGGATTAGCCTGCGGCTCGCCGTACTTTTCTTTCGGGAAAAGTAGGCAAAACCACTTTCATCCGCAAAACTCGTTGACTACCCGCAACTAATTTAATGAATCGCAGAAACATCACTTTATTAATGTAGTCCTGCCTCAAACAGTTGCGGATGACTTTCCGAGTATCATATTCCATCGAGTTTTTCCCCATTTCATGGCGATTAAATCTAAACTCAGCTTGCCGCCTGATAAAACGGCGCATCACCGTTAATCGTGGCACGGTGCATAATCCGATGCGCATCACCATAATCAAATAAAGCCTTATGCTGTGTGCAACGGTTATCCCAAATCGCCACATCACCCTCTTGCCACTGCCAACGCAAATGAAACTGCTCATGAGTCGCGTGGGCGAATAGATATTGCAATAACTCAGCACTTTCTGATTCTTCTAGCTCATTAATGCGCGTGGTAAAACCTTCACTCACGAACAAAATTGGCTGACCCGTGACAGGATGGGTTCTGACTACAGGATGCACGACAGGCGGATTACGTTTAAAGGTTTCTTCCAGTTTTTTACGCTCCACATCATTGTGCGCAAAACGTTCAATTGGGAACGACTGACGAATATCATGCGTCGCCGTTAAACCTTTTAACTTTTGTTGTAAGCTTTGATCCAACCCAGCAAACGCAGCTACTCCACTCGACCACAGCGTATCACCACCTACAGGTGGAATCTTGATGGCTTGTAAGACACACCCTAATGGCGGATTTTTACTGAAAGTCACATCAGTATGCCAAAGTTCATTGTCACGTAAGTCTTGTTTCCAACTGTCGAGTACAATAATTTCAGGCACATTTTCTACTGTCGGGAAAATAGGGTGAATATGTAAAGAACCAAAACCACGAGCAAGTTCAGCTTGAGCCTGAGGTGCAAGCTGCTGATTGCGGAAGAAAATTACATGATGATCCAGCAAAGCCTGTTGAATTTGTTGTGTGGTATTTTCATCAACCGTATTTAAATCAACATCGTGAATAATTGCACCAATGCTTGATTTAATGATTTCAATATTTAAAGTCATTTCTAACGCTCTATTCTCTACAATTTGCACTTATAACTGTTGACCATACCAAGGAGAGAGTTGCTTCTGTAGCCAACGTAAAAACAATTCAAAACTCACTGCGACAATCGCAATCACAATAATGCCGAGAACCACAGTATCGGTAATCAAGAATTGAGCTGCTGACTGCACCATAAAACCAATACCACGATCTGCTGCCACCAATTCCGAAGCCACTAGGGTCGACCACCCCACACCTAAACCAATACGGATACCCGTTAAGATATGTGGTAAGGCTGTCGGCAGAATCACATGCCAAAACACTTGCGATTGGCTTGCACCTAAAGATAAGGCAGCACGCTCACGATTGAGCTGATGACTGATTACGCCATGAGTGCTACTGATAATGACAGGCGCAAGGATCGAAAAGAAAATCAAAAGTACTTTAGTGGTTTCACCAATTCCGAACCAGATCACCAATAATGGCAAATAGGCTAAAGGTGGTATTGGACGTAACAGCTCAACCAAAGGATCAAGCACGGCACGCACCCATTTGTTCAAGCCCATCCATAAACCTAAAGGCACACCAATCGCAATTGCAGCAACTAAAGCCAATAAGACACGAGAAATACTCGCGGCTAAGTGTTGCCATAAAGTCGCTTTCATAAAGCCTTGTTGACTGACTTCGAGAAACTTTTGCCATACTGCTTGTGGGCTTGGTAAAAACAGGCTCGGGACAATTTTTAATGCCGTGATTAAATACCAGATCACCAATACACTAAGTACACTTGAAAGACTGAGTACCAAACTGCGATGATGAACGAAAAAATCACCTACAACATTTCGTTTTGAAGCTAATTGTTTCGGCTCAATTTGTGCAAACTCGGTCGTGTTACTTAGCTTATAGGCTGTATTTTTTGCTTGACCTGTCATACAGCCACCTCATGTCCAGCTTGTTTCTGTACACGCAAACGTTCAAACAATTGCTCACGTAATTGAATAAATTTTGGATCGGATTTAATCGTACGAATCGATTCACCCTGCTTATAGCGCTCTGCAAAATCTAGTTTTAAAGTTTCAACGATCTTTCCTGGGCGAGCTGTCATCAATACCAGTTGATTGCTGAGCAATAACGCTTCTTCAATGTCATGGGTAATGAGGAAAAAAGATTTATTTTGTTCAATCCATAAATCCAATACCAACTGCTGCATGGTTTCACGGGTAAATGCATCAAGCGCAGCGAAAGGTTCATCTAATAAAATAAAGGCTGCATGGCTAATCAAAGCACGTGCAATACCGACACGTTGTTTCATACCACCTGACAGTTCCCAAATATTGGCTTGTGCAACATGGCTCAAACCCACTATTTTCAGGATGGATTCTACTTGCTGATGAATATGCTGTTCTTTTAAACCTTTAAGCTGTAAAGCAAAACCGATATTTTCAGAGACATTTAACCAAGGTAATAGCGCATGATCTTGGAACACCACTGCACGGCGAGCATCAGGTGCCGTTAGCACTTCGTCATCGAGTTTGATCTGTCCTGAACTTGGTTTTTGAAAACCAGCCAAAATATTGAGCAATGTGGTTTTTCCACAACCCGACTCACCCAAAATTACCGTCAAAGTGCCCTCTTCAATTCGGAGATTAATATCTTGCAATACAGGCACGGTCTGGTTTGGAAAAGTTAAATGAAGATGCTCAGCAGCGAATACGCTCATTTCGATCTCCTAAGGCTGTAAAAACTGAGTGGTGACATTGGCTTGATAGTTAGGTTTTACTTGATCCACCTTGCCTTGGCTTTTTAAGAAAGTTGCGGTATCGAAAATATTCTTGGCAAACTCACCTGATAAGGTGGCTTGTTGCTGTTGGCGATCTAGGTAAATGTTTCCTGAAAGAAGCAACGGAATATCTTTCGCATCTGAGCCAGTCAATTGTGCAATTTTCTGGATATTGTCTGCATTTTTCTCAAATGCTTTCGGATCTTGGTTATAACTTTCAATCTGCTTTAAGCTAGTTTGTACAAAGGCTTTTAAGAACTCAGGATTTTTTTCAGCAAAGTCTTTGCGCACCACCCAAAGATCATATGTTGGTGCACCCCACTCGCCGACTTGTTTTGAATCTGTTAATACATGACCACTGGCTTTAACTTTGCTTAATGCAGGTTCCCAAACATAGGTCGCATCAATATCACCACGTTCCCAAGCAGCTGTGATCTCAGGTGGACGTAAGTTAATAATCTTGACTTGACTATCCTCAATATCCCAATGCTGTAAAGCTGACAATAAGCTGTAATGTGTGGTTGAAACGAATGGCACAGCAATGGTTTTACCAATCAAATCTTTTGGGGTTTTAATCCCTGATTTATCACTGACCACCAAAGCTTCTGAACCACCTAATTTTGCTGTCACGAGGAATACTTCAATCGGTAAATCACGACTTGCTGCGGCAGCCAAAGGACTAGAGCCAATATTGCCGATCACCACATCGCCCGAAGCCAATGCATTGACCACATCTGAACCTGCATCAAATTTACGCCACTGAATTGCCTGTCCACTGTCACGTTCATAATCACCATTGGCCTGCGCAACCTTAGTTGGATCAACACCTGTTTGATAAGCGATCACCACTGCTTTATTGTTTTTAGACAAAACAGATGCCACATCTTTTTGATTTTGATAGACAATAAAAGCAACAATCGCCACAAGGACGATTGCTGTAACAAGGAGTGGCTTAGTATTTTTGAGGCCCATAATTAGATGATCTTTCAATAATATCCACTTATGGTATGCCTGAGTCTTTATGATTAAAAATAAGAAAAAGTGCGTTGTTTATTCTTTTATAAGATATAAATATTTAAAGAAATGAGTTTAGAGCAAGAAAATAAAATGATTTCATTATTTTGAATTATTAAATCATTACAATATATCATTAAGAAAAATCTATGCGCCTACAATAGATATTTTGGAAAATAATAGAATCCATGGAAGCTTCCTATGCACCCTACCAACGAAACTGATTCCAACACCATTCCCTTCTGGCAAGCTTTTCTATTTTGGTTAAAATTAGGATTTATCAGTTTCGGTGGACCTGCAGGTCAAATCGCATTAATGCATCAAGAACTGGTCGAACAAAAACGCTGGATTTCAGAAAAAAGATTTTTGCATGCCTTAAATTACTGCATGCTACTACCTGGCCCAGAGGCTCAACAACTTGCAACCTATATCGGTTGGCTGATGCATCGGACATGGGGTGGTTTAATTGCTGGCATCTTATTCGTCCTTCCCTCTTTATTTATACTCATTTTACTTTCTTGGGTTTATATACAGTTTGGCGACGTCCCTGTCATTGCTGGCTTATTCTACGGCATAAAACCTGCGGTCACGGCGATTGTCTTCCATGCCACTTATCGTATTGGTAGCCGTTCACTCAAAAATAAAATGTTATGGGGAATTGCTGCAGCTGCTTTTGTTGCGATCTTTTTCTTAAAGTTACCCTTCCCTTTAATTATCTTAACCGCAGCAGCACTCGGCTATCTGCTCAGTAAAAAGTATCCTAATTTTTTTGCATCAAATAATACACATCAAAGCAGTCAAACAAATCACTTAGCAGCGGTGATTGATGATCATACGCCGCCTCCAGCACATGCGATTTTTCGTTGGACGCACCTGATTAAGATTTTGATCATTGCGGGATCACTTTGGTGTGTGCCCTTAATGGCTTTGGTTATGTATTTCGGCTGGCAGCACGACTATACCCAAATGGCATGGTTCTTTACCAAAGCAGCGCTGCTTACTTTCGGTGGTGCATACGCTGTTTTGCCTTATGTTTATCAAGGTGCGATCGAGAACTATGGATGGCTCAGCCCTACACAGATGATCGATGGACTTGCTTTGGGCGAAAGCACGCCTGGTCCACTGATTATGGTGGTCGCTTTTGTCGGCTTCCTCGGTGCATTTAATGCCTCTTTGCTCGGAAGTGAACACCTATTTCTAGCTGGTGCATTCGGAGCCATCATCGTGACTTGGTTTACCTTCCTTTTCTCTTTTGTTTTTATTCTTGCAGGTGCACCTGTGATCGAATCAACGCATAACCAACTCAAGTTTACCGCCCCATTAACAGCCATTACGGCTGCTGTCGTTGGGGTGATTTTAAATCTCGCCTTGTTCTTTGGTTATCATGTTCTATGGCCGAATGGATTTGATCAAGCTTTTAATTTTGAAGCAGCGCTGATGATAATAGCGGCATTAATTGCACTGTTTAAATTCCAAATCAATGTGATTTATCTGATTTTTGCTTCAGCGTTATGTGGGCTAGTTTTATATCTATAAGTTTATATTTTGTTATAAATACCAAATTACATCAGTGAGTTGCTCTATTTCAGATTTATCATGACTGACATAGAGCATCGGTATCTTAATTTCCTGTATCACCTGCTGAAAAAAAGGAATAATTTCAGCTTTGTGAGCTGCATCCAAAGCAGATAAAGGCTCATCCAATAACAACAATTTTGGTGAGTAAAGCAATGCACGACCTAATGCCACACGTTGCTTTTCCCCACCTGAAAGTTTAATCGGCATTCGATGTAGTAAATGATCTAGTTTGAGTAATTCTACGATGTAGTCCACTTCGAATCGGCGTTGTTGTGGCTGAATATGCTTAAATCCAAACACTAAATTCTGCATCAACGTTTTATGCGGGAAAAGCTGGGCATCCTGAAAAACCAAACCGACACGGCGTTGTTGGGTACTCCAGTTAATTCGCTGAGATTGATCAAACCACAGTTGATCTTGAATTTTAATCCAACCTGTTTGCGGAGTAATCAATCCCGCAATACTGTGCAAAATAGTCGTTTTTCCCGATCCTGAAGCACCAAATAAACCAATTACAGGCTGATCAGATTGGAAAGTTTGGTTTAAAATAAACTGTCCCTGTTGAACATGTAACTGACAGTCGATCATAACGAATAACCACGCTTATTTTTCTGATACCGATTGAACCATTGCGCAAACCATAAAGCAAAAAATGCCACGGATAATGACAAAATAATGAGTCGCCACAGCGCAGCTTCAGTGTCAGGTTGCTGCATTAAACTATACATTGCCAGTGGTAAAGTACGGGTTTCACCTGCAATATTCCCCACAAAGGTAATGGTTGCGCCAAACTCACCTAGACTTCGACAAAAACACAAAATGCTCCCTACCAGAATCCCACTACTTGCCAATGGCAAAGTCACCTGCATAAAAGCACCAAAAGAAGAAGCACCTAAGGTTTTGGCAGCCATTTCTAAACGCTGATCAACCAATTCGATCGCTAAACGAATTGACTGAACCAATAGTGGAAAACCCATCACCGCAGATGCGAGTACAGCCCCTTTCCAATTAAATGCAAATTCAATTCCAAAAGGTGCCAGATATTGTCCAAAAAAACCACGATTGCCAAACAACTGTAAAAGTAAATAGCCTGGTACAACAGGCGGTAATACCAAAGGTAAAAAGACCAAAGTCTCTAATAAGGACTTTCCCCAAAACTCTTTGCGAGCAAGTATCCATGCCATAATAGTTGCAGGGACTAAACTAAAGATGAGACAAGTTGCCGCCACCTTACTGGATAATTTTAAAATCTCGATTTCTTCGGGACTAAGTATCATCATGGTACAAGAACACTAAAACCATATTTTCTGAAGACCAAAGCTGCACGATCACTGCGTAGAAATTGATAGAATTTCATGGACTCAGGATTATTTTTCAGTAAACCTATTGGATAAATAATGGGACTATGACTATTTTTTGGAAATACGCCTGCAACCTCGACATTTCGACTGATCGCCGCATCTGTTGCATAAACAATACCTGCTCGACACTCTCCACGTGCAACAAAATTAAGCGCTGCACGAACATCTTCGGTTTCCACTATATGCGGTTCAACTTTGTTCCACCAATTCAGTGATACCAAAGCCTGTTTTGCATATCGACCAACGGGCACACTTTGAGTATTTCCAGTACACCATCGACCTTTGTGATTTAGCGTTGGATCGAAGTTTTTTTCCATTTTTAAAGTGAGGGGCTGATTTTTAGGGCGAATCACCACTAAACGGTTTTCAAGCAGATTCACACGATGTTGTATTTTGACCCACTTTTTATTTTGTAGATAATTCATCCACTCTTGATCTGCTGATATAAAAATATCAGCTGGCGCCCCAGCTTCAATCTGTTTAGCTAAAGTTGAAGAACCTGCATATGAATTCTTGATTTTAACTTTATTATTTTGTTGATAGTCTTGGGTTAATTCATTGATCACATCAGTCAAACTGGCAGCAGCATATACAGTCACGGTACTCTTGGCAAAAACTTGTGGAGTAAACACTCCACCACTTGCCACCACTACAGCTATACATATTGCTTTGATCTTTACCCGCATTCTTATCTTCCTCTGCTTCGATATATTTTTAAAACATACCGCCCAGTAAAGATACACCAAAAGCAGAAATTAGCCAGTTTTCTGTATTTGAATCTCCATGAAGGAGCTCTCAAAATAACACTAACCCTTTACAGCTAAATTTTGTTTTGGCAACAGTTTACATCCACACGACAAACTATCATTCACTCTTGCCGCGGCTTTACCCATTACTAACATACAAGGGTCGCCACTTATAATCGTTGCAACAGTCTGATGCTTTGGACAAGTGGCCTTATCTCCAACACATGCAATCGCAATACCTTCAATCAAAAAACTACTGTTACCCGAGATCACCTTTCCACCACCTGTGGTTGGGCAACCTAGTACGATATAGGGTGTTGCCATAATCGCATCCCTCTTATATTGTTAAAAAATTAAAGCACTTCAAACTCGATACGACGATTTTTACGACGACCATCAGCCGTCGCATTGTCTGCAATCGGCTCACTCGACCCTTTACCTTCAGTACTCAAACGATCGGTTGCAATATTCTTCGAGACTAAATAATCCTGCACTGCGACAGCACGTTCTTTACTCAAGATCACATTTCGACTGGCATCACCTGAACTATCTGTATGTCCAATGATTTTGACTTGTTTCCCACCCACTTTATTTAAGGCAACTGCCATTTCATCCAAAATACGTTTACCCGCCTCAGTCAGAATCGCACTACCAGACTCAAATTCAATGATACGATCTTTTAATGCATCATCAATCACTTTTTGCTCAGCTAGATTGACCGAAAGTTGAGCATTGAAACGATACGGTTGCTGAACCAAAGACTGAAAATTCGAAGCCGTCGGCTGAATTTCATTTGGATTGCTCATTTTTCCTGTAAGCTCAATCTGCGTACCGCGAACACGTAATTGCCCCTGCTTCACTTTCTTAAGGTCAGGTGTAATAACACGAGTTACAGAATCACTCCACCCATTTGGAGCAGAAACAGGACGGACCTGAATCTTGTCTACAACTTGATCTGCCCCATATACAGATTGCATCTTAACTAAGATTGCTTGTTTACTGGATTCGTTTGGAACCACACCCTCAACAACTATCGGCGCAGCCAATACCGTATGGCTCTGCACCAAACCACAACAAGCCATGATGAACGTACTTAGTAGAACTTTACGGTTATTTCTCATATTTATTCATCTAAAAAAGTTTGTCGGAAAAGTTTTAAGCCTTGGTTCAGACTTAGCTGACGCTGACACAAAGATTGTTCCAAAGTTGCAAGACCTGCATTTTGCTCAAGATAGGCATCGATCCATTCTGCTTGAATAAGCGAAACCCAATGTTCACTTTGCATGTTTTGGGTAAACAAATCACTTAATGCCATGATATCTGCCCCTTGAAAGCCTATAAATAAAATCGGCTCTTCACGATGCAAAATACCAATCAAAAGCTCTGTATTGCTTTTCTGTAAGAATCGACCGATCATCCCGACCCAGAATGCAGCAATTTCATAACAATACATATGATTATTAATCGGCAAAATGAGTACTTTATTTAATCGACTGGTACCATTTTTTAAGATCGGTTGTAATAAAAGTCCTAAACCAATCATACTTTGCGCGAGCGTATAAACGCTAATTTTCATCAACTGTGCAAAAGAGTGCAGCGTATGATTTTCATAAAAGGCATTACATTCAGATGCTGTAAATAACTGTACGGTATTAGGTAAATTATTCAGTTTATCCAACATAATCGTGGTATCACGGATACTACGCAACACACGATTACGTTGAAATAAATCGACCAATACTGACTTATAGTAATACGGTGCAAGCAATAAATTTTGATAAGGCTGGTCGACCTCTAAGAGTTGGCTCAACACCATTGGAAATGGTCGACCAGAGCTGTCTTGACTCGCAATCAAGTTTGCAGCCAAAAACATCGATTCTGAGGGATTGCCAATAAAAAAATCCAGTGCAGGCAGAGCTTCATAACGTTGCTTAAAATCAGGTGACAACATGGCATGTTCTAAAGCCTCTGTAATCCACTGATCCAGCACTTGGATTAAAGCATATTGCCCTTTAGATTTAATAAAATCCCCTCGGGCTGGCGTCTTTCCATAATACAACGGTGTTGTTCTTAAGTGTTGCATACGCCCTCCCTCAAGTCTTGCAAGATATTCCTAATCATCAACGTGCGCCTCCTTGAGATGGCGGGGTTGCTGCTGGTTGTGCATTTGTTGGTGTAGCTTGAGCAGAAACGACTCGAACCGCTTTTTCAGTCACAACCTTATCGACCAGTTGTAGACCTGCGTAGCCTCGACTCGAACCAATATTGCCTGAGCTATTGCCACTAATTAATCTAAAGTTCACTTTTAATGATAATGATGGATCAGCTTTGCTCTTCCAAACCATTTCAAAGCTACCATTTTGTTCTTTACGTTGTGCAGCATCGATTAAACGGTTAATACCATATTCACCCGGCTCATCGAAAATAGTATGTGTTTGCCCTTCTAAATCAACCGCCGTGATTCGCGCACCTGGTATCGCACCTTTATTCGGCCATACAAAGTTCACCCATTGCTGGATTCCGTTTTCATAGACCATACGTTGCCCATCAATATCAATGGTATATGACAAGAATTGAGGGTTTTGTAATGGATAAAATTGGAAGTTAGATTGATTCGATGCTGGCGCAGCCGCAGGCTGATCTAAGCTGCCTGTTGCCATACCATTAATCGGTGCAACATACTGTTGGAATGCCATCACAAACTGTGGGTTTAAACTAATACCCAAATCTTTCCAAGTTTTAGACGTCAAAACATAGCCACGACGAATCACAAATGGATCTAAAGCCTCTTTGACAAAGCGAGAAATACTGCCTGTTTCCCCAAAAATTTGACCAATTTCGTTACTGGTAGCTTGTAAAGTTACACTGCTATTAAATGGGTATTTCTGACTAAGATTTGCTTGGAATGGTTGATAGGCTTGGATACCCCACAACTTATTTAACTCATCTTGTGTTGGTAAAATCAAACTTGAGAAGGCCTGCGTCAACGGACTCATTAATAATTTCTGCGCCACTTGTTGGTCAGCTTCTTTCATACCCACAATCATTTTCTCATCAACATATTTCTGTGTGATATTAAACACAGATGTTTGATCAGTAATGGTTTGTTTTACCAATGCCATAGCACTTGGTCCAATTTCTCCAGCTGTTTTCAGATCATTGAACTTACTACGCACTTGCGCAAGATTATTCATATATTCATCAAACAAGGATTTGTTTTGTAAATCATCACGTTTGCGTACCAACTGATAGAACATTTGGTACTCTTGTGAGATCGCACCTTGAGCATTATTCATGGCTTGAATGGTGCGTTGATCATCAGAACTCTTCAAAACTTTGCGCTTAAACCAAGCAATGAAACCTTTTTCTGGAATGGCGAGTTCCGCTTGCACAATTGGATTATCCCAGTTGGTTTCAACTGCAATACGTTGCAATAAAACACGGATCGGCGAGTTTTGTGGCTCACCTAATACATCAATATGCTTCACTTGCTGATCAAACTTATCAGCTTTGGCATAGTAAATCCCGTTCAGGAATTTCTTCCATTCCGCGACATATTCTTGCTTATACAAGGCAACCAATTGCTTACGTATCTGCTCTGGACTACCAGAGAAAGTTAGGTCATCCGATTGGCGACTATTTAACACCCAGTCTTTACTATCTGTTGGTTTATTCGCTGCATCATCAATCGCATGCTCAACATACTCATCCCAAGCTTTTTGCGTAAATACACCCGGTAATGCATAACTGCCTAAAACGATATTTCGATTTTGCTCACCGACGATTTGCCCAACAGTAACAGCTGGATAACGAACAGCTGCACGCATTTTGATTTCGTTATAAACACGATCACGTGCTGGCATACCGCGAATCACAGACAATAGAACTTGACGCGTTTGATCAACAACTTGAGCATCAGTTTCCAATACTGGGAAACCACTTTGATTCGCTAAAGTCATTGCATAGGAAAGGATTTTTTCCGCATCTTGAATCATCTCACCACGAGGCATCTGTCCACGATTGGCATCTAACCAAGATCTCCAGAAACGTGAAACCTGATCACTTAGATGACTACTATCCATATACTCAGGATTACTCATCATCAAATAGGCTTTCAGTGCGTTATAAGCATCTTGTGGATTACTATCCGATGGCTCTAAGTATTGTTGAGTTCTTGCGACTTGTTTAATTTCAACATTGACGTGATTTTCTTTTAACGTTGCTTCATTACCTTTCACGCGTTGCAAATATTGAGCAATATTCTGTTGGGTTGGTGTCAATACAATCTGCTGAATACCTTTTAGATATTCAGTTTTTAAGCTTTCACGAAGTTGATTGCCCTGATACAAGCCAAAACTAAATTTGAGTGGTCGATTATCAGCGAACTCATCCAACTGCTGTAAACGTTCTTGTAAAATTAACAAGGATTCAAGCTGCGTCGACAATTGTTGTCCCGATGCTTTTTCTAAATGTACAACTTTATCTAAATCTGCTTGAACATCTGCAATTAACTGCTGATTATTTCGATATGACCAAACCCAAACGCCTAGAACTAAAGAAACACCCACCAAAGCCCCAATAAATGCAATATAACGCTGACGCTTTTTCGCAGGATTGATATGTTGCTTGACTAAATCTTTGTCGCGCAAAATGACGTTGGAAAAAAGACCTTGTAGGAAATAACCATGATTTGGTGCAACGGAGTGTGATGTCCCTTCTTGGTTGCTATTTGGAATTTGCTCCAATTGAAATTCTTGGGCAATATTTGCCGTCATTGGGCTTTCAATTACGCCTTCTTGTAATGCACTGGTAAAATAGAAACCACGGAATACCGGTTGGAATTGGTAAGGATTTTCTTCAAATAAAGTACTAATGAAGCTCTTTAATGCAGGCTTTAATGTCTTAAACTCCAATGGGAAAGGGCTTTGTTGCACAAAGATTTCATAACTATATGATTTTAAAAGTTTTGATTATTTTTTGATCCAAAATTAAATTTATTTAAATCAGATGCTTACATATTTATGCAACAAAGCCGATTCGAATTGATGACCATAATCCAACAGTTCGTATTGAACATAAACTTTATTAAAAAAATAGTAATACGAGGTTAAATCGGTCCTCAGTTCTCTTCGGAGACTGAGGACTTTTTTTTATATAGTGCAAAAAATATGCGTTTCAGAAAAGCAGATAAATAAATTTTCAGGAAATTTGAACTTAATTTCTGCTCTATTATTCTTAGATGGAATTGCCAACTACTAAATTCACTTTTCCAATTCCGCCCTTACCAATCCAAAATTATTCAATTTAATCCAATATTTGATGTGGGGTAGGTTGAGGGGTAAATGCACAAGTAAAAAATAAGCCCTTGTAAAAACAAGGGCTTATTTAGATATTTGGCGGAAGCGGTGAGATTCGAACTCTCTAAATAACTTTTTAATAGATTCTATCTAGGTTTAATTCATTATTTATCAAACAATTAAAATCTAATAGAATCTTATAGATTTTATAATTTGTGCCAAATTTTGTGACAACACCTTTGTTAAGCAGTGCTTTTTATAACAAGAATTTGGTGGAGATGGCGTCAATTGAACCAGATCAATAACATTCTGTTTTGTTTAAATTTTATTTTTATATAATTCAAATTTACCCAATCTTGCCCCATTAGCTTTTTATACATTTGAAGAAGTTGATCAAGAGGGGGGTAGGGAAAAACTTGAACAACCAACATATCGAAAGAATTGCTCTGGTTTTGATCAAGCTCTCTGCTGCCTGATTTTTTTAAAGATATTAAAAAGCTCCACGACGGAGCTTTTATTAGCATTAGGCTGGTATGGCTTCTGCCACGGCTTCCCTCGCCCAAACACGATGATGACGAAGTAACTGTTTCAGCTTTTCGGCCACATGACGGAAATCATCTTGCAATAGTGTGCCTTCATCTGACATTAAATCAAGTTGATCCAGTAATTCAGCTTTATCACCCAAGAATACAATTGGTTTTAAATGCTTATAGGCTTCCAGTAAATAATGCTTGGTCACACCATCCGCTAAGACAGCATCTAAATTATCGCCATCTGCAATCACCACAGCATCATAGATAATAGAAGGTTCTGCTTTCTGCATGCCATCAGAGGTAATTACTTCATCTCGTGACCCTTTTACTGGTGCCAGCATTGGCGTTAATAAATGCACAATGGCATTTTCCTGAATCGACCAGTTAATGATGGTACGTAATGTCTCCGCATTGACTTTGTCATGAATCAACACAGCGATTTTACGCCCCTGAATATCCTCAGGAATAAATGCCTGCATAGAAAGTTTTTCAGATTTTTCAATGCTGGCATGCTTAAAGTTTTCTTTTAAGTCTGGCACATCGATTCCGAGATTTTGCCCGACTTGCTTCGCGAGATCGGTATCAATATTGGCTAGCACTTCCTGAACTTCACGCTCACGGATATGTGGTCGCTGTACCTTACTTAATTCAAAAGTATAGGCATCGACCACATGTTTTTGCTCATGCGACGCCAAGCTTTGATAATACAAACGCGCTTGGGAAAAATGATCCGAGAAAGATTCACTACGCTGACGAATTTTGTGTCCATCAATGCGCTCCTGATAACTTTCAAAGCCGCCATTCTGTGCAGCAGCAGGAATCTCAATCGGCCAGTTGTTATCAATTGAATTAGGCTGATATGAAGCCTGACCTTTATGGATTTGATGCTGATGAATGCCATCACGCTGATTATTGTGGAATGGACATACAGGCTTATTGATTGGAATCTGATGGAAATTCGGACCACCCAAACGACTTAACTGAGTATCGGTATAGGAAAATAAACGAGCCTGCAATAGCGGGTCATTTGTGAAATCAAGCCCTGGTACGATATGCCCTGGGCAGAATGCAATTTGCTCGGTTTCTGCAAAGAAGTTATCCACATTACGATTCAACACAAACTTGCCAATTGGCGTAATCGGAACCAATTCTTCAGGAATAATTTTGGTCGGATCAAGGAGATCAAAATCGAAGCTCATCTCATCTTCTTCTTCAACAATCTGCACACCCAGTTCCCACTCAGGATACAGGCCTTGCTCAATAGCTTCATACAGGTCTCGACGATGAAAATCAGGATCTTTACCTGCCAGTTTTTGTGCTTCATCCCAAACCAGCGCACTTAAACCCTGTTTCGGTGTCCAATGAAACTTCACAAAACGAGCTTTTTCATGGGCATCTACAAAACGGAAAGTATGCACACCAAAACCTTGGATAGAACGTAAATTACGTGGAATCGCACGGTCAGACATCGCCCACATCACCGCATGCGCGGACTCAGGCACCAGTGAAACAAAATCCCAGAAAGTATCATGCGCAGTCGCCCCAGTCGGAATTTCTCTATGTGGCTCAGGTTTTACTGCATGAACGAAATCTGGAAATTTAATCCCATCCTGAACAAAGAATACCGGGGCATTATTGCCAACCAGATCAAAATTGCCTTCTTGGGTATAGAACTTAATGGCAAAACCACGAATATCACGTACTGTATCCGCCGAACCACGTGGCCCCTGAACTGTCGAAAAACGCACAAAAATAGGTGTTTGTATGCTTGGGTCAGTTAGGAAACCCGCTTTGGTAAAACGTTCATTGCCTTCATAGGCTTGAAAATAACCATGTGCACCGACACCACGCGCATGCACAATCCTTTCTGGAATACGCTCATGGTCAAAGTGCGTAATTTTCTCACGCAAAATAAAATCTTCAAGTAAAGTTGAGCCTCGTACACCTGCTTTTAAGCTGTTCTGGTTATCTGCAATTTTTACCCCTTGATTGGTCGTTAATGCTTCGTCGGTGGCATCACTTCTTACCTGATCAAGCTGTCTAGTTTTTTCAGTCTGATTACTTTTGTCTGGTGTATTCCCAGCTAAAGTACTTTTAGTATGGTTATCTTTAAGATCGTCATTCATTGGGCTACCCTGTTTTATTGTTGGCTAAATAAAGTGATTAAATGGTGTTGTGGTTTTCCTGACTTAACGCGATGAAGCAGTTAAATAAGGAAATAGCAATTCGGCATACTTCTGTGTACTCCACAAACCTATGCTTTTGTGATGAGATTCGGGGGCAAGAAAAGGCGTCAATTTACAAAGCTTGAGTGCAAAATTGTCTGTCTGGCTAACTCTGGTTTGTAAATGTTCCAGTTCGCCCTCCGAGATGTAACTGAATAGATAATCAAGTAATGGCTGTTCTTTACTTAGGCTATTCTTATAAGGCAAGATATGGGTTGAGTATTGATGGCCAGCAATCCAGTCATGAATAATCTGTCTTTCTGCGGGTGTAAATACACCATACATCTTCCCATCTTCATGGCTAATCATGCGCCAGAACGGGCTTTCTTCAGGATCACAATTGAATTTTATCCAGCGCTTTTCGACCAATTGATCGATAAAACTCCCAATCTGTTGTGGATTGGCTAGCCACTGATTAATGGATTTGCATCCAACAAATTGTTTTTCGTTATGAACCAGTTGCCCAATTAAGGCTTTGCGTTTTAAAATTTTATGAACAGAATTTTCAAGATTCAGGTCTTTAATAATTTGTAGTGAGGACATACCTTGCTGATTTAAGGCATAACCTCGTTTTACCTTCGCCATAAAAGCATCTTTATCTTTATATTTTTTATAAACATTTTCAAAAGCTTTTAAAGACTTATGCGCATGGCCATTGTCCAAATTATCGATGGTAATATGCAAATTGAAATATTTGGCTTCAATTCCCAGCTCTTTAAGCTCATAGTTGGTAATTAAGAGATGTAGCGGAAGCTGCTCATAGCCAAGATTAAAACCAATGATTTCAGGAATAAAATCTGGTGGTGCATAAGCTAAAGCCAGTTGAACTGCTGAGTGATGATAATACTCGTCGTCTAGGAAAAGCTCAAAATCATCCAGACCCAATACACGCAATAAGTCATCATAGATACAGACATGGTTGGACTTCGCCTGTCCCAGACCGAGCTCTTCTAGATAAATTAAAATAAGATCATGAAAAACAGGATCATTCCAATAATTTACGAGGCTATATAGCCAAGAACCGTCTACTTTTTTTACAGGGGCAACTTTTAATAAAAATTCAAATGCCTGCCCGATGTTTTTAAAATATTCTCGCTGGCTCCCTGCTTTGCGCTGGCATAAATAGTCTTGATAGCTGAGACAAACTTTACGATTTTCATTGTTATACCAATTACGGATTTCCTCAGTCTCATTGGGTAAAGAAATCTTATTCGGCTTCATCTTATCAAATTCTTGTGCTAAGAAATTAACTGCTTTTTTCTCTTTTTCAAAGTTAGATATATCCCCATCAAAGAAGAAAGAAACTAACTCGTAATAATTTTTATGATCGTCCTGCAACAAATCAAGTAATCTTTTTTTTACGACAACAGACATTTCCATTCTCCGAATCGAAAATATAATTTTACTTTACGTTGTTCATCCTTTATTCCTACCAACATTTTGTTAAAACAAGTTAAGATTGAAACAAATAAAAATCAAAAACCTTTTATATCAACAAAATAGGAAAACTACTTTTTTACATTTCAATATTTTGAATTATTTAATCAGAAAATAGGTTGAAAAATAATTAATAATTTAAGTAATAAATTTGATGAGAGAAAGAGATTTTTAAAAAAACATGCGAACTACTGGCTCATAAGAAAATTTCTTTATTCTTTATTGAAAGCGCTTCTGCTGGTTATTTATCTTATCAATTTTCTTTAAGTCCATTTTCTGGAGATATTCTTATAGGAAGTCTGGTTTGTTATGACTTAAAGGTAAAAGAAAAGGTGCTAAAAATTTCTCCAAATCTAATTAAGAAATATAGTGCTGAATCCATTCAGGTCACAGAAGAGATGATAAAAAAGGGAAAGAAATATTTAAATCAGATATTTATATTTCCTGTACAGGATTACTCAAGAACGGAGGCTCTGAAAGCAAGCAGAAACCTGTCGGAACATTCTTTTACTGTATAGAGTATAAAAATAAAGCCTATATTTTCAGAAAGATATATTCTGAATGTCCCGACACTAAGCTAAAAAATCTACTCAAGGATATATGCCGTAATATTGTTAAGATTATCAATAAAAGAGATATCCAAAACAAATGATCTTATTCTTTGTTGCAGTTTGTTACTTTAGTATAAACTTATATTAAGACTGTTCGCTTCAAAAATAAACACAAATACTTAACTTGTTAAAAAATCATTATTTCTAAAAAAAATTGCATTACATTTAAATATACTGAAACAGGCTCACCCCATTTTATATAAACATTTATGTTTTAATTTAGTCATCTGATTTACTCAGATAATATCTAAAACCAAATGAGGTGTATGATCATGAGTAATACAAATAATCAACGTAATGAAGAGCGTGATAATCCTCAGCAGCAAAATCAAAACAATGACAATCGTCAACAGCAGCAACAACAGGAAAATGGCAATCGTCAGCAAAAATCATCTCATCAAAAAGATTCTAATCGCCAAGGATCTAATCAAAATAATCAACAGAAGTAATTCTTAATTGTTTTAGATCTATATAGATTTAGGAGAATAAAATAAATTTTCTCCTAAGTTTTATCTAAGCTGGAAAGTTTACTGGAGAATTATCATGACAAATCAAAATTTATCCAATCAACAGAATCAAGATTCAAATGTGAATATTGATCCAAATGATCATTGGCGTTCTAGTTATTTGACACGTCCTTATTATCAAGAAGCTCAACTCGACACACCAGACCTTGATTATGATCGA
This sequence comes from Acinetobacter sp. ATCC 27244, assembly GCF_000156555.1. Classification (NCBI taxonomy): domain Bacteria; kingdom Pseudomonadati; phylum Pseudomonadota; class Gammaproteobacteria; order Moraxellales; family Moraxellaceae; genus Acinetobacter; species Acinetobacter sp. ATCC 27244. The sequence continues at coordinate 21,689 of NZ_GG665954.1, read as the reverse complement.
GATTTTTCAAAAGCCTATGAGTTAGGTAGCCGTGCACGATCTGAACATGACCGTAGTACGCAATTTGAAGATGTTGAAGGCGGTCTTAAAGAATCTTGGGAAGAGCTAAAAGCTGAATCCAGATTAAAATGGGAACATGCCAAGCAAGCCATCAAAGATGCTTGGGATCGAATATAGAATCGATCATTGGATAAAAAAATGAGCTTATCTAAAACATAAGCTCTTTTTTTTCAGAGTTTAATTACTTATTATAAAAAAGAGAAAAACCATGAATATTAACGACATTTTTCTTTATGACACCAGTTGGGATCTTGTGCTTGAGATCATTATTCGGTGTTTTGTCATGTTTCTTCTGATTCTGATTTTCTTAAAGCTCTCTGGTAAACGTGGGATTCGGCAATTATCTATCTTTGAAGTCGCCATCATTCTGAGCCTCGGAAGCGCTGCAGGTGATCCGATGTTTATAGATGATGCACCCATTGCCCAAGCTTTTGTGGTGATGTGTACCATTATTATTTTATATCGTCTGATCACTTGGGTCATGATGAAAAGTAAGCAGTTTGAAATACTCTTAGAAGGAAAACCTTTATTCATCGTAGAAAATGGCTTAATGGTGATTCAAGATATCCAAAAAGAGAAATATTCACATGATGAATTTTTTGCTGAAATGCGTCAACAAAGTGTAGAACACTTAGGTCAAGTCAGAGTTGCCTTACTGGAAACAGATGGTTGTTTAAGTCTATTATTTTATACAAAAGAAGAAACTAAATGGGGCCTCCCCTTATTTCCTGAAGATTATAAAAAGACTGATTGTCTGGAAACTGAACTTTTTTATTCGTGTATGTATTGTGGAATGACACAACGTTTATTTAATCTAGAACAAGAATGCGTTCGATGCAAAGGTAAAGATTGGGCCAAATCTTTGCAGACACCACATATCAACTGAACTAATTAAAAGGGATATTACTCTTTAAATTTAAAAATTTTTGATTCTAAAAACCATATCAATTGGAGGGAGGATTATCATATCAAATAGTCACTCAACTGAATGACCTTATCCATAATCACTACTTTAGACCATTGTGATCATGATTGATTGCACTGATCTATAACAGGAGTAGTTTCATGCTCCTAAGTCTGTTCGACAATCATTTTACCTCATCCCTCACTACTAACATCAACTTCTTTTAATATATAACTTAACCATCTTAAAGGTACTCTTCACCCTTATTTTCTAATTTATTAACAATATTTCCATGATCATCATAAAAGTAATGAGGAATAATTACTTTACTTTTCACATTTAAAAGGTCTTTTTTATTAGGAAAAGTTATTTTCTGAATAAAACTTGCAAGCCACAAAATATATTCTGTTTTATTTTTACTTTTTGGTAAAATACTGATATCCAAACTTAAAGGTAAGTCACTGGAATTCATCAATAAATCCTCAAAATTTATATAATTATAAAGCATCTTAAAATCTGTTTTTTTAATCTCATTACGAAGTTCAAGCATTAAATTATTCAAATCCTCTAAAGGTTCATCTATAAACCCCTTTGAATTTTTGACATTGACATATATATTTTCAGCTAATTTTAAATATTGAGGCATGAGATCATTCCTTTAGTTTTTGTATTAAAAGAGTTTGCTCTAAGTTAGGTTATTAATTGTTAATATTGATTGGACTTATGCTACTAAAATAAAAAATGTGATACATAAAAACCACACGATAATTGCTAAATATATCATTAATAATTAATAACGTAGGCAACATCACATAATTCAAAAGTTAGCCTTACTCTTGATTCTCTCAACGCTCCTGAAAAGTTGAAATTATTATTCAAACTTAACCTTTACCTATAAAATAATTATATTTAGTATTTACAGCTAAGGAGTTTTTTGCGTAGTTGCACTTTCAGTATGCGCTTCTGATGTACCATTTTCATTTGTTACAGGTACAGACGCATCATGTTGCATATCATCATGCAATTGATTGCTATTAGTGGGTGATTCACTTTGCATCGAATGAGGCGTAGTCGTTTCATGTTGTAGACCTGTCTTATCTGTCGTTTTATTTTTTTCACATGCTACAAGGGTGAAAACAAAACTCAGTACTAGACTTTTCACCAATAGATTATTCATATTGTTTACCTCTCATCTTGTGGTCGAAAATTTAGATATATTATTCATTTCTTAATCAGATCAAATTTCAGAATCTATAACTTCAATACATACATAATGTATCTGATTAAAATTAAAAGAAGCTTGTAATCAAGCTTCTTTTAATATTTATTTTAGAAACTTACTGAAAACTTTCTTTCCCTTCGCTTCATCACTGTGATTGATATCATCATTATTTTTCTCATCTGATAATTTAGCTTTATCTTTATGAGATTTATAATAACAACCTAACACAACACCAGTTCCCAAGGTAATAATCGTTTTTAACATAATGAGCCTCTTAATTTATTTAAAACGATTTTATAATGACTGCTTTTTATGTAAATTTCACCACTACTTTATTATTCTTTTTTAAAAAAAGAAACTTTATGTAACCAAAAAAAAGTAATGATATTATTTAAAAAAGTTATATAAGCCTCCAATATCATTAAAATTACAAAAAACCATATACTCAAAAAAAAATACCTAAGCAAACATTTAGTAACAAGTTTAGAAGATAAAAAATAATATATATAAGAAAAATAATGCATTTAAATACTTAAACAGCATTAAATAATAAAAATTTTAGATAACCAGATTAAAAGCTTATAAAATATAATAAATTAATAATTAAATACAGAATTTATTTTCCACATAAAATAATAAACAACTATAAGCCGTGGTGTTAAAATTATAAATAAGAAAAAAATTTCGTTATACTTATTGTTTATGAGTATATTTTTTGCATAGCTTATTCAAAATTAAATAAGATCAGATTTTTATTTAACAAACTTACGAATCAGTAAAAACAATTATTTATTAGTTAGTTAGTGAATTAAATCTAAGTATCATTTATCTCAACGTTTCACAAACCTCCTACTAGTAACAATAAGTCGCACAAAGTATACAATTTAAAACATAAAGTATTTCATAATTATTAAGTATTAAGTATTAAGTGATGTTCAGGGAAAGCATAACATGCCACAGTATTTAAGTGTTGCAGAAAAAATATATAAAAAATTAAAGGAAAGAAAAGAGTTCAGCACTGATTCTCTTGAAAATCTTAACACTTTAATTATTGAGATACGTAAAGAAATAAAGAGCACTAAATTAAAACTGCTTTATAATTTTATAGATTTCGAGGAATGTTTAAATAAATGTGAATCTGAATGTAAAATAAAATTGGATATCAGCTTAATCCCGATTATAAAAAATGAAGGTGAATTCATTTTATGGTTAGCAGGTTTTATTCAACGAATTACAACTGATGGTAAAAGAAAAATCCCCCCTATTCGTAAAAATATACCACCAGAGTTCAAATATTCTTTTTCTAAAGAAAAAAAGAAGTATGAGGCAAAGATACCTGATTATTCAAAAAGTGAAGAAATGATTAATTCTTACTTTAAATCACATGAGTTTATGGAAATCATCAATAAACCCCACTAATTCAGAAAAAAAATGCGTTCCTGCACTTCGCACTTCTATAATTCGCTGAATCTTTGAGTAACCGCACTTAAAAGGCGGCTTTCTTTTATATAAAACAAATAAAATGTATAGCCATAACAAAACTAACTGATGAATACGTTGGTTTTGTTATGGCTATAAGTCCTTACTATTTACTTTGTCCTTTATACATTTTCCAAGCATCACGTGAAGC
>NZ_GG665954.1:0-16614 GCF_000156555.1 Acinetobacter sp. ATCC 27244 | reverse complement strand
CTTGCTTCATCCCAAGTTAAACATAATTAATTTTTGCCTGCTCCCAATTAATTCTTAGTTCTGACTCCACACGTCCAAATGCAACATCGGAATCATATTCATAACGCTTTTCATAGCTTACTCGATAACTATTTCGGTAGTATCGATCATAACCTAGATCTGAATATTTAGTCTTTGCAAAATTTTAATAAGGCTAATTTACATAATTTTGTACCAGTAAGTATCCTCTACAGTAGTATCAATTATTTCACCAACAGCATGTCTAGCCAATCCATCGACTCCAGTACTTAAAGCACCTACAAGTGTACCACCTAAAGCTCCCCCTCTAGTTTCTACAAGATGTGAAACAAGTTCACCTCTGATTGAATTTGCATTGAAATCCTTATAACTTCATCATGTGCATCCTTTATACACTCATGATCATAATCATCTTGCTTTATTGTTTCAATTTGAATTCTTTAGGATATTGTTTGCTACTGCTCATGAGCACCACGTTTATTAGCCATTTTATTTAACTAAAAGACGTCTACTAAATCAGTGGCTATTCAGATTCAATTTTTTTGTAATTTTGATAAATTTCAAATTCCGTTAATTTTATCAGCGGAGTCATCATTGCGAAAATAAGAGATGATCCTTTCTCCACTATGAATATTTCTAATATCCAAAAAACTATTTGGATCACTTTGAAAAATAAAATCTTGTAGAATATCTCTATGTGAATGATGCAGAAATTTCTCTTCACCCTCAATCATTTTTTCAATAAAACCAGCAAGCCATAATATAAATTCCTCCTTATGCTTATAGTAAGGCATAACGTCAATATCTAAAATAATTCGACCATGTTTTACAGGTGTTTTAAATCAATTTATAAAATCTATGTAGTTGTAAATCATCTTAAGGTCCTTATCAATTAAATTTTTACGGATTTGTTTAATAATTAAATTCAAACTATCTTGTTTATCATTAATAAACTGATCATTTTTCTTAAATTTTATATAAATATTTTCAGCAATTTTTAGATATTGAGACATGGAGAAGTTCTCTAAAAGTTATGTACTTAAGTTTATTATGAAATCAAAATTATTCATTCCAAATGTGTAAGTAGTATAAGAATTGTGTAATATTTTTAAATTTTTGAAATAATTTATCGTTTGACCAATCGCTGACCAAATAAAATTTTATCCGTATTACAACTAGTAATAGTCTTAACAATTCAACCAACAAATTTAGTAAAATCTTACATTTAATAGTTTTTACTATATAGAACTTTTATTACTTTAAAAATTAGATCAAATGGCTTATGAAAATGATGTTCAAACACTTTCTCGTATTGCACTAGCTTTCCGTGAAGCTTTAGATCATATCACTCAGGGTTTTATTACAGGAACGTTTAGTAAATTTCCAAAACAATGTGGAGCCGATGCTTGCGATCTATTACAATATTATTTGCTCAATGTTCACAACATAAAATCTGATTATCGTGTCGGGAAAGTTCAAATTTCTGCACGAATGCCCGAAATTGCACACTGCTATTTAAGCGTGAATGGAATCATTCTTGATATCACCGCGGATCAGTTTCATAAGGAATGGTTTCCGAGAGTCATTGTATGTGAAAGCGGAGAATATCCTTTGACTCCTTATTTTAAATATATCCGTAGTAAGTCTGGTCAGAATCTAGTGCCATTAAATAATTATCTTGAATCAATTTATAAACAAGTGATAAAAAATTTAAAATGATTGTAATTTATATTACATGATGTATCCAATCTTTCATTAGATTTTCATCATCATTATAAATATTAGAATAAAAATGCAAATATTTTAAAATTTTATTTCACATTTCAATAAATACTTTAAATTAAAAAGTAAATTTATTTTGTAAGAAACAGTGGCTATAAATTTAACACTTTTAATATTATATTAATTTACTTATTATTAAGCTAAAATATTTTTAAAATCATAAAAATAATTTACGCAATTAAATATTATAAAAAATATATTCAATTTTATAAATATTCTCACCTCTAATTAATATTTAATAAAGTCTTTAAATATCAATTAAATAACTTATTACAACAAAAAACTAACCTCCTGATTTTACAGAAAATCACATATTGGTTTAAGTATTTACGTTTAAATTAAATTTTAATCTATATTTACCTCTTGATCTTTAACAGATTGAACCCGAGTCTTTGTTCCAACAATAAAATTTATCGACATTATTATTGTCAAATATTTATTACCAAATTAATTCTCCTAATTTAATAACCTCCCTACACCTCCATAGATAAATACTTATCAGTGCTTTCTGGTGGATATATTGTTTATTTTAATCCTATTTCTAGGTCTTTAATGGCATTCATAGGCACAATTAACAAGACTAAATCGATAAAAATTATATTAATTTTCTTTATCTCCACTCTCATCAATTCATACAGAATATTGAAAAATATTTTCAAGTATTTATTTAAACAGGACTATGCACGATATAAATAGTACTTACCAAATAATTTTATATTAAAAATGTAAAAAAAATTTACGATGTATTAAAAACATTTCAAATGTAAATTATGTTCTCCTTGTGTTTAATTATTGACAAATCATCTATTATATATAAATTTACGCTCTACAATAAAATAAAATAGTGATAAGAGATACTAAAATTGAAAAAGAGAATAGTGGAATTAAGTTCAAATTTAAATTTTTTACAGAATCTGAGAGATAAGCTTAGCTCAAATTACAATAAGCCATGTCTATTCTTAGATATAGATGGAACTTTATCAGATTTTCAATTAAATCCTACTGACAGTTATATTCCGACAAATACTTTAAATATTTTAGGAAAAATTATTTCAAACGAGATTCCTGTTGTAGCTGTGACAGGACGAGACATTGATTCTGCACGTAAATTATTTGAATTCATTGATCTTCCAATTGCTGCATTGCATGGATTAGAAATATATCTAGGAAATGAAAAAGAATTACATAAACAAAAGGATTTATTAGAAATTTCACATATTTACAAAATTTTAACTCAAGCATGTATCTCCTATCCAAGTTTACTGATTGAAAACAAGAAATCTTCAATTGCGTTGCATTACAGGAAAGCTCCAGAGCTAGAAGATATAGCGAAAAAAATAATATTAGAAGGTCAAAAGATATTCCCCAACCTAAAGTTAATTCAAGGGAAATTCGTTTATGAATTATTACCTGCGCAAGCCAATAAAGGCTTGGCAATCAAGGAAGTTTTAGCTCATTTAAACCAGTATGAGGTTTACACACCAATTTTCATTGGCGATGACGTCACGGACGAAGATGGTTTTTATTTTGTGAATCAGGTGGAAGATGGCATCTCAATCAAAGTCGGTCAAGGGCTTACCCATGCCAAATACCAACTTCAAGACATAAAACAAGTACATGATTTTTTAGAATTATTTTTAGAAAACATTCAGAACTATGACAACAATGTTAAGGGTAACAACAACTTAGATGGAGAGAAAACATGTCTAAACTAATTGTTTTATCAAATCGTGTCAGTATTCCCAATGGGCAAAAAACTACCGCAGGTGGGCTTGCAGTCGCTATACAAGATGCATTAGATGATATTGGTGGTGTATGGCTTGGATGGAATGGCGAACGAGTTCATAAGCAAGATGAAGTACATTTTAATATTCTTCGGAAGGATAAAGTTGAATATGTCACCTGCCCTTTAACAAATTCTCAATATTCAGATTATTATGCAGGGTTTGCCAACAATACACTTTGGCCTGCCATGCATTATCGTTCAGACCTGATTGAGTTTAAATCATCAGAATACGAAGGATATCAAAAAGTAAATTATTTATTCGCTCAAAAACTTGCCGAAATTGCAGATCCAGACGATACCATTTGGGTCCATGATTATCATTTTTTAAGTGTGGCGAAATATTGCCGTGAACTCGGTATGCAGAATAAAATTGGATTTTTCCTGCATATTCCTTTTGCACCTTTATTTATCTGGCAAAAAATTCCATGTGCTCAACAATTGATTGAGGATCTATGCCAATACGATGTGGTGGGTCTACAAACAGATAAAGATCAAAAAGTGTGTATGCAAGTATGCACATCTTTATTGAAAGCACAGAAAATTCAACAAACGTTGTTAAGCTACCATCAACGTTTGACCATAATTAAATGCTACCCAATTGGGGTAAATCCAACAGCGATTCAAAAAGCGGCCCAACAGTTTATTGATGTACAAGACTTCCTTACCCGCCCAGTAGAGCTGAATGCTGCTAAAACCATTATCGGCGTAGATCGGATCGACTATTCAAAAGGTTTACTGGAACGTTTTTTGTCCTATGCAGAGTTTTTAGAGAAATATCCTGAGTATCAGCAGCATATTCAACATTTACAAATTGCTTGCCCATGTCGTTTGGAAGTTCCAGCTTATCAACGTTTATTTGAGCGTTTCAAGATTAAGATCGAGATGATTAATCAGGAATTTGCACAGGATGACTGGCAACCCGTGGAATGTATTTATGATGCAATGAAACATCATCATTTGATGCAAATCTATCGTCAAGCGGATGTGTGCTGGATCAGTTCAATACGAGATGGGATGAATTTGGTAGCGAAAGAATATATTGCCGCACAAAATCCATCAAATCCTGGTGTACTGATTCTATCCAAATATGCAGGTGCTGCAGAGCATATGTCAGAAGCACTAGTGGTTGATCCTACCAACAAAACGGCAATGGTCGATGTTTTAAAAACAGCACTGGAAATGCCACGACAAGAACGTATTTCACGCTACAAACACCTGATGAAAGGTTTAAAAGATTTTGATATTAATGACTGGCGCAATGCATTTCTTAACGACTTACAGAACAAAACCGCTGTGCAGGATTTCAGATTCCTGGGAATGCGTAACGTTAACCCTATTTATCAAAATTTATAGTACTTCGATTTGTAAGGAACTGGCAGTATCCAGATATTGCCAGTTCAATTCACTATGATGCTTATTTCACATAAGTAAACCGATTTAAAGCCACAATCACTAATAATAGACCAGATAGTGCCATAAACACTGTACTTAGGCCAATCAGCTCACTAACCATTCCAATGAAAGCAGGTCCAACCAGAATACCCGTATAAGCCATAGTCGAAACACAAGACAAAGCAACTGCGCTTACCATCATCTTCTGACGTCCAGCACGGGAAAACATGATTGGGACGATGTTAGAACAACCTGCGCCAACCAATGTATAACCCACTAAAACCAGCCACCAATGGGGCGCGATACTGACCAAAGCTAAACCTAAAGTTGCACAAATCGCACTATAGGTTAAAAGCTTTTTTTCACCAAAATAACTGATTAGGTAATGCCCCGTAAAACGTCCTGTGGTCATGGCAATTGCGAAGAAGGTATACGCCAATCCCGAAAAAGCGGCATTAACTCCATATTGATGCGTTAAATAAATACCACTCCAGTCCATCGCCGCACCTTCCGTCATGAAAATGATGAAGCAGGCAATACCAATTAATATAATCAAAGGTTGTGGCAGACGTTGACGTATCGAATTTTTCACTGTCGATGATGCTTCAAGACTGATGTTTTCTACAGCTTTTATGCTGTATGGTACTGAAAGAAAAGCAATAATTACCAACAGTAGACTCACAGCAAATGCGCTTATAACAGATGAAATACTTAAAGCAAGCAATGCAGTAATCGTCAGTACCCCAGCTAATCCGCCTAGACTCGCCATACCATGAAAGCTAGACATCAATGATTTTAAGCTATTTTTCTCAACCACTACGGCCTGAATATTGAGTGAAACGCCCAGACTTCCTGCTGCTGTACCAAATAAGAATAAAGTGATCGCCATCATTAACGGCGTGCTCCATAAGCTTAGGCTTGGCAATAAAACGGCAAGTAAGAATAAAGAGAAACCGATCGGCACACGACAACCAATCCGCTGAACAATTTTACCTGTTGCAGGCATAGCTAGCATTGCACCTAAGCCACCGCATAATAGCAACAAACCAAAATCGGCATGATTAAAATGCAAACGTTGCTGGGCAAAAGGAATCAGCGGCGCCCATGCAGCCGTGGCGAAACCAAGACCGAAAAAGCTAAAACGAGTTGAAACACTTTGAGCACTTAATTGAATTTCAGGATCAATAAGAGCAGTTCTGGAAAAAAGGATCATTTAATACCATCCACACAAATTAACTCAGAGCGTCCATCTCGGATAAATCGCCATAGAAAAACCCCTGCTAATCTATAGAGAAGTTCTATAAATCCACAGAGGCTTTTATGGCGAAATTATACACAAAACCAAGCTAAAAACAGTATTTTTTACAAAAATAAAATCACTATATATCAAACACTTATTGCTGTTTATTCAAATAAATTCAAAGCGTTTATTTTTAACACTTTTTCTTCTTAGCTTTTCAATTTAATTAGGGAAAGATATGAATTTACTTAAATTTTGTAGGGATGACTGAATTAAGCAGCTCATTTATAAAGCTGAATAATATATTTCACCCGCTATAGCTGTGGATTAGCTTTCTCCATCGAATCAGGTCAATTTTATAAATGTTTTAAAAAGTACGATAAACCTTCAGGTGCACGTCCATTTAATCGACTGCTAGTGGTGACCCGAACCAGATTACTCCAAGTGATTTTGCAACATTGTTTAATAAATTTTTCAATTAATGAAACATCCTCATGACAAGGAATAGGTTCAAAACCTCCTGCCTGAATATAGGCTTCGGCACTAAAGCTTAAATTCGCCCCATGTATATGTTGATGATCCATCCTGTCCTGATAATGCGTCAGATATTTTTGCTGTTGTTGTATTGATAAGTGACTAAGATCATCCAGTATAACGATGCCACAAATGGCATCTGTTGGCTGGTGTCGCATTTGGCATAGTAACCAATCTGGATCTACAATTGTATCAGCATCCGTGCAAGCGACCCATGTAACTCCTTGATCGATTAACTGCCTAATGCCAAGGTCTCTGGCCTTGCCCACACAAGCAAAATTACATTCAAGCCAGTTCATCTGATGTGACTTTACAATCATGAGGGACTGGTCAGTGCAACTGTCTAAAACCACTAGAATCTCGACCTGACTGTGACCTATATGATGTATAGCTTGTTCAATTGACTGCAAACAAGCGGATAAATTCTGTTCTTCATTATGGGCTGGGATAACAATACCTATTTTCATATTAAGCCCTGTTGTTTTGCCAAAGATGAAGGATTTACCGTCCAGATATCAATGATGAAATCTGGATCATTAAGACTTAAATAATGAGTGAACAACAAAGATTGTTTTAAATGATGATGGACTTGAGAAGCATCTAGTTCAAAATCCTGAATGGCATGACGCCAGTGACAACACAGGATTTCACCTTGTAGCGTTAAACTGTCTTTGAGCTGATCAATCAATTCATGCAGTTCATTACGTGATAAGTAATAGACCACTTCACTGATGACAATCAGATCAAATTTCTGTTCAGGAAAATTTTCAGGAATTTTTTGTTGTTGAACGCTCACATGCTTCAAATTCTGTAAACGTTGAGAGGCCCAATGAACAGCATGTGCAGAAAAATCTAGACATAACAGCTGATCAGCGCGTTTGGCTAGATGTACACTTAAATGGCCATTGGAACAGCCGATTTCCAACACTGATGAATAACGCTGTTGAGTAAGCAATGCCAAACAAATCTGCCTTTTACGAGCTTCATACCAATGAAGATCATAGCCCCAAGGGTCATTATTGTGATGATATAAGGCTTCGAAATATTGACTAGAATCATTCACAAAGATAAACCTCCCAAGGCATTAACAAACGTTCGATGATTGCTGGAGATAAAACCGCAGCATTGCCTGTACTTTCATCAGCTTCAATCTGACTCTTAAACTGCATGATGGCCTGACGTTTTTTGATTAATTGGGCCTGAGTTAAATTGTAAGCTCTAGCCTTTTGCCAGTTGATACGCGGATCTAGTGGTCGCGCCCAATGCCAAGCCCAGATCAGCACGTGTAAATATGACATGCCATGAGCTAGAGCAAATGCCTGTACAGTTTTTCCTACCGCTTCATGATCTGGGTGCCCGTCCTGTGCATAGCTACAAATTAGAATGTCTTCAGCTTGAACCAACTTGTCTAACTCTTGCCACAGATGTTCCATGTACAAATGAATCTGTCCGTCTGGTAAATTTAAGGCAATATTTTGGGCATATTTATAAACATTTAAACTATTTAAAGCCATCAAACTTTCTTGAGGACGGATTTGATTTAATTGTTCTGGACTGTATTTTCTTGAATGAGGATGGCTTTGTGTACCATTACTGACGGCGACTATTAATAAATGACAATTCAAAGTAATCAACTGTTGCATCAAACCGCCACAACCGAGTATTTCATCATCTGGATGAGGGGCAACAATCACAATTCGTTTCGATTGAAATTTTTCAAGATTGAGTGGTGACAGCGGTTGTTGCGAAAATGCATGTAACCATTGTTCTCGGGATGTACCTTGCCCTTCTATAATACGGTCTTCGACTAAAGGATGCTTTAAAGCTGCCATAACAGTTGCTCCTGTAAACATCGTTCAGCAATTTGCTCATCATCAAATGCAGCGTGACTTTGCCGAATAAATACAGGTAAATCTGCCATTAAACTGGCAAAAGTCGCTTGTTCACAAAAAGGCCTTGCTCCAAGCGCTTTTCCAACCCCTTCAATAACAGCCAAACAGCTTTGTTCTGCCTGCGCGCGCAAGATCCTTACATCCCGTTCATGACTAAGCTTGGGTTGGCAATCAATCAGTTGCGCGATATATTGGAAATATTGTCGGGTTACAGCAAGTTGAGTTGCCAACTGACCTAAATACATTTTTTTAAAAGAATTAGGGGTTTTAAGGCAACTTTGTTGTAGCTCATCCATTAACCGTACTGCCGCACCGTACCAGCAAGCTGCAACACCCGCAGCACCATGCCAAAAACCAACCCGATCAAGGTAGTCATTGGGACGACCAATGAGTTTGACTGCTATCTCCTGAAAATTGACTCTTGCGGTCTGTGTACCTTGCATGCCTATAGCTTGCCAGTGAGTCAGATCAATGGTGATCAAGGATTGGTTGAGGTCAATAATGCAGAGCTGAGATTGCCCCAGTTGATCTTTAAAACTTATTAATGCTTTTTGAATAAATTCAGCACCTGAACACCACGGTTTAATTCCATGGCAAAGCCCATTTTCGATCTGTAACGGTACTGGTCCACCATCGGCAGCCCAAACAGCCCATGTCTCCTCATCGATTTCTTTTTCATAGCCGAGTTCATGCAAAATACTTAAAGCATCAAAATGCGACTCAAAAAGCTTCGCTAAACTTAGGTCAAACCCAGCTATCTGAGCAAAAATTTGCCAGCGTTGATAGGTTTGTCCCGAAGCAGGTTCAGGCAATCGCCCAACAGAATGAATTAACTGTTTCAACACAATTGGACGTTGATTTAATTTTTCTTCAGCTGAGTACTGCTCAAAGCGATTTAATATATCGAAAGTTGAGCTTTTTATAAATATTTTGCTATTCATTCTTAAAATATTAATTCAAGTCAGTTTATTTAAACAATAATTGAAACACTCCGTTTAGTTAAATAGCTAATTTGTAATAAAAAGGTAATTACTCATACTTTCTTATCTACTTATTTCATTGTTAACTAAACATTATGTTTAGGTGAAACTATAAAATCATCATGTAAGGATTATTAAAAACCTAACAATTAAGATGGAATATGAAATAGCTTAAAGACTATCGTTTTGTGAAACTTAAAGAAGAGGTTGAGAAATGAGTACTTTAAATATTCAAGATATTAAAATACATTCAGATGTTATTGCTTCTTGTGGTACCAAAGTAGGAACAGTTGACCATCTTGAGGGTGACAGTCAATTAAAACTAACTCGAGATAAAAATGATCAACATCATTTAATCCCAACAGGCTGGATTGGTGAGATAAAAGATGACAAGGTTATACTAATTAAAAACTCAGAAGAAGTTAAGCAGCAATGGCAAGCTATTTAATGTAGGAAAATACAAAGCGTGGGCAAACTTTGGCCACGCTTTGCTTTTTTTATAATTAATACTTTTAATTAAGACCTAAAAAAGATAAAAATATTTAGTTTTTATAAAATCATCAACACCTAGTTTTATAATTATTTTATTGAATCTATGAGTGTATTTATAAATAGTCGCGTCTTCAATACTATTTTTATAAACTGTGTATTGCCCATGTCCACTTGATGCGATAACCGTATCAATTGTAATTTTCACCTTTCCATCTACAGCATTAAAGGTTGAAAAAGCTACAATGTGTGCAGTGTTTATATAATTTTCTAAATCAATTTTAATAAACATAGATTTCTTCTTAGTAAATATAATAAAAAATATTGCCGTTGATAGCAGTGCGCTGAAAACCAGCATAAAAAAGGAGCAAGCAAGTCAAAGACTTGCTCCTCTATCACACCATTTGAAAACTTTTATTCATTTTTTATTTTTTGAAAATCATCACTATTAAAGTAGGATTCGATCATCTTTGCGGTATCATTTCCATGTTTCTTCAGCAATTCACTTATATCATTTTCAAAAGAAAAATCAGGTGGAATTTCCTCAATAAGAGGAGGCAAACGTTTAACTCCACCCTCCGTAATTTTTTCAATAAAGCTAGCTAACCAAAGTACAAATTCATCTCTATTTTTATGGTTTGGAATTAAGCTAACGTCGACATTGATCTGACCCTTTACTGGCTTATCTTGGAATCCCTCTACAAAATCGATGTAGTTATGGATCAACTTTAAATTGGTGTCTTTAAGATCTTCACGCAATTGTTTAACAATTAAATTCAAGCAATCTTGAAGTGGTGTATCAAACTTATTTTCTTCTTCAAAACGCTTATAAATATTATCAGCAATACGTAAATACTGTGGCATTACATTACCCTCCCATTCCATGTAGTAAAAAAATTATCCAATCTTTTTTGTAAATATTTCGTAATATTTATTATTTAATTTGTACATTTTGTTGTTTTTTTATAAGCAGTATAAAATTAAAAGCTTACCTACAGCATAAGATCACCTCTAAACTGAACTTTTCTAGAAGACATACTTATAGTATTAAACAACTCAGTTTCTAATAGATAAATCAGTGCAATAAAATGAGACCAGTATTTTTATTTTATGCCCCTTCTCCTTAAGTTTAATTATAAAGTCCTATAGAAAAATTTTTCAAAATCAACTTCGATCTTCATGTCCGGTTTATTCTAAAGAGTAGGTTTACTTTAGCATCGGTCTTTGGATTTTTTGAAGCATTAAGATTTACCTTGAATAAGTCATTTTGTACTCTAAAAATTTAACAAGTTTAAGCTTAAAAATTGACTTTAAATTAAAGCTCTTAATTTTGCCCCTCCCCCCATTATTACGACTCTTAAACGTCTCACAACCAGCCATAATATTTATTTAAGACAGTCTATTTCTAAACAACCATGCTGCTAAAGGTAATGTGAAGACAGTTAATACAAACATTGGCATAAAATCCCATTTTACTTGTGAGAATGTTGCCCCCTCTAGATAAACACGCTGCACAAGGTCAATTCCGAAACGTAATGGATTGGCATAGGTCGCGATTTCTAAAAAATGTGGCATATTCTGTACAGGTGTTAACAACCCAGATAGAAGCATGAGTGGCATGATCAAAAAGAAAGTAAACAGCATGGCTTGCTGCATATTCAGTGAAATTGCCGAAATGGACAACCCCACCCCAACCACAGCAACATTAAAACACAATAGGCCAAAAAACAATAAAACTAATGAGCCATTCATGGGAATCTGAAACCAGAATAGAATAACCAACAAGATAATGCCTGATTGTATCAAGCCGACAAAAATAGGAGGGAGAGCTTTACCAATCATGATGTGAATTGGGGTATATGGGGTTACGAGTAACTGATCAAACGTTCCCTGTTCTCTTTCCCTTGCTACAGATAACGAAGACAATAATAAGGTTTGCATCATACTTAAGGCAGCAATTAAAGACGGCATCAGCCCCCATCTTGATTCCTGATTTGGGTTATACCAAGTACGTGTTTCAATATTAATTGGCGATGCTGTACCTAATCGCTCTTGATTCACTTGTCCAATAATACTGCTAATATAAGCCCCAGCTGCGCCTGCGGTTGAAGAGTTACGCCCATCTAAAACAACTTGAATTGATGACGTCTGCCCTTGATTTAGTTTATCTTCAAAATCTTGGGGAATAGTAATAACAGCTAGAGCGGTACGATCATCTATTACTTGCTGAATCTGATTATTATTTTGCAAAGTTGCCGTTCGATTAAAAAAGCCAGAACCGTCTAAGTGATTGAGAACTTGTGCTGATGCCTGTCCCTTACTTTGATCAAGTATCGCATAATCGACATGATTAACATCATAAGTGGCAGCATAACCAAACAACAAAGCCTGCATCAAAGCCGGTGCAAATAAAATCACTCGATTACTAGGATCACTAAAAATGGTTAGAAACTCTTTTTTTACTAATACCATGAGGTTATTTAACCATATCAATATGTTTTTTATCATGTTTCAGTCCAACCTTTTTCTTAATGACAGGCAAGAGATCGTAATTAGCATCACTATGTAGACTAATAAAATGGTACATTCCTTGAACCATAGCCTCCAGTCATCTCCTCCTAAAAACAGAGTTTTGATTAAAGACATAAAATGAGTTGCAGGTAAGAACTGACTAATCCATTGCACTACAACTGGTAAATTACGGGTGTCAAACACAAAACCCGAAAGCATCATGGCTGGCATAAAGCTTGCCAGTAATGCCACCTGACTGGCTTGGAACTGACTTTTTGCTAACCCTGAAATGGTTAAACCCAATAACAACGCCACGAGTAAATATAAGAATGAAGCACTAATAATTGATAATAATGAACCCCGAATCGGCACATCAAAGACAAAAGACGCTGCCAATAAACACACCACGATATCAATCATCCCAATTACGATATAAGGGATTAATTTTGCCAATACGATTTCTAAAGGGCGAACAGGCGTTACAAATAAAGCCTCCAATGTCCCACGTTCACGCTCCCGTGCAATTAATAAACCTGTTAAAAATGCACCAATGAGAGTAAGTACCAATACGATTAAACCAGGAACAAGGAACCACGTACTATTTGCAGACTCATTGAACCACATTCGCTGTTGAATGCTTATACTTCCCACCAATGAACCAGACGGATTCCGAACGGCCTGAATCACTTGAGCAGTAGTCAATGCCCCAGCAATATAGCTTTGTAAAGCTGAAGCAATACTTGTCGAACGACCATTGGTAATAATTTGTATTGTGGCAGTACCATTGACACTTTGTTCAGCAAAGTCCGAAGGTAAATTAACAATCGCATCAATTTCAGCCCGCCCCATCGCCTGTTCTGCTTGATAGAAATTGCTATATGGGGTGGCAACAATATATTTTGTACCGTTTAATCCAGCAATCAATTGATGGCTTTGCGGTGTTGTTTTCTGTACCACAACTCCGACACGTCCATTGCTTAAATCAAAAGACAATCCATAACCAAACAATAAAATCAGAATAATTGGTAAAATCAAACCGATCGCCAGACTGCTTTTGTCCCGTAATAATTGTTTGCTTTCTTTACGAGTCAATGCTGTTAAACGCTGCCAGAATCCCATCATTTTCATGGATGTGCCTCCTGACGATGCGAACGAGACTGTTCTACAATCGCAATAAAGGCACTATTCATATCATTTGAATTGGTCTTACCTGCCTGTTGCCGTACTTCTTGTGGTGAACCTAGGGCCAACATTTTACCAGCATCCTGAATCGCAATACGGTCACAGTATTCAGCTTCTTCCATAAAATGCGTCGTAATAATTATAGTGATACCTTGATTTGCCAGTTCACCTATGGTGTACCAAAATGAACGTCTAGCTAAAGGGTCAATCCCACTTGTTGGCTCATCAAGAAAGATAATCTCAGGTTGATGTAATAAAGCGGCTGCCATTGATAAACGTTGTTTAAAACCGTTGGGTAAATCTCCACTTTTAGCATGTGGCTTTAATTCAAATTGTTGTAACGCAGTTTCAATTTGCTGATTGAGTTTTTTACCTGATAGTCCATACGCACCACCGAAAAACTTCAAATTATCCAAAACCGAAAGATTTCCATACAGAGCAAATTTCTGGGAAACATAACCAATTTTTGCTCTTGCTTCAGCTCGCGCGGTGCGTAAATTCATCCCAGCAACTTGCAGCATCCCACTACTGGCAGGCAATAAACCACAGAGCATTCTAAAAGTTGTGGTTTTGCCAGCACCATTCGGTCCTAATAAGCCAAAAATTTCCCCTCTTTGTACATCAAATGAAGTACTCGCAACTGCTGTGAAATCACCAAATGTTCTAACCAGATCTTTGACAACAATCACAGGGATATCAGATTCTGAAGTCTTTTGCTGGGCTGAACTGCTGAAATCCATTACATCATGATTTTGGTATTGCGCCTGAGCCTGATGTAAAAAAAGCATAAAAGCGTCTTCCAGCTCAGGCTCTCGTGCTTCGATGGTTGTCCCTTGTGGTAACAATTCAGATGGTAATTGTGGATAATCTGACTTAGTGATAAAACGTACCACTTCACCTTTAGGTACAGCATCAGTAATATATTGACGCTGTTGAAGTAAATAGGCTTGTAAGCTTCGGGTTTTTATATCGTTAGGTGGATGAGCTTGCCATGTTAAGCCCTGAACTTGTTCACTTAATTGTTTTGGGGTGCCTTGTTTTAAAACTTGCCCTTCGTACATGACATAGACTTCAGCACAACGTTCAGCCTCATCCATATAAGCAGTACTGATAATAACGCTTAAATTTTCTTCTTTCACCAGCTGTTCGATAATCTCCCATAAATCCCTTCGGGACAATGGGTCTACTCCCACGCTTGGCTCATCGAGCAATAATAATTCTGGTGAACGCACAAGAGTACAAGCTAAACCTAGTTTTTGTTTCATCCCTCCTGATAATTTTCCTGCTGGGCGTTCAGTAAATTGGGCTAAATCAGTAATGTCCAATAACTTAGAAAAGCGTTGCTTACGGACATCTTGTGGTACGCCATGTAAATCAGCATATAAATCTAGATTTTCCTGAATACTTAAATCTTCATATAAACCAAAACGCTGTGGCATATAGCTGATACGGTCTTGCACGGCTTGTGGATGTTTTGCTACATCGATACCAAGTACCTCAAGTGAACCAGAGGTTAGTTGATATAAACCCGCGATCAGACGTAAGAATGTAGTTTTTCCAGCACCATCAGGTCCAACCAAAGCAGTAAGTTGCCCTGTCTGAATCTGCATATTCAAGTTCTGCAACGCAACAATATCAGGCAACTTTTTATTATCAGATTTAAATATTTGTCGTAAATCACGAGCAACCACAACGCTGGAATAACTCATGGTATTCTACTCTTGTGTTACATTTGGCTTGGTAATTTTTACCGTCACTGGTTGCCCCATTTTAAGTTGATCCTGAGGATCATCTACATACACTCGGACTTCATATACCAGTGTTGTACGAATATCTTCGGTTTGTACTGTTTTAGGGGTGAATTCAGCCACGGATGAGATATAACCAATTTTTCCCGTAATCGGTTGATCAGGCTGTGCATCCCGGATGACTTGGGCTGTTGCCCCCATTTTGAGTAAACTTAAATCTTTTTCATTTGCATAGACTCGCACCCATTTAGGGTCAGTCAATGCCAATGTGTATACCGCTTTTTGCGCAGTTGTCATATCCCCTACTTCCTGTAATCTTGCTCGTACTACCGCATTGACAGGAGAACGCAATTCACTTTGGGAAATTTGATATTGAATTAGATTAAGATTGGCTTGAGTAGCTTGGTATTGTGCTTTTGCAGCTGCACGTTCTTCTGTACGTGCACCTTTTTGCAATAACTGTAAATTTGCTTCACGTTCTTTCACGGTTGCAGCCGCAGTGGCCTGATTACTTTGTGCATAATCTAGTTCTTGCTTACTAATCGCCTGCCCTGAAGTCGTATTACTTAACACTTGTAAACGTTGATAATCTTTATTTGCTTTTTCCAGTTGGGCCTGTGCAGAAGCTAACTGCGCTTTTGCCTGAGCAATTTGTTCAGGTCGATTACCAGCTTCCTGTTCAATCAAGGTTTGTTTTTGTATATTAAGTTGTGCTTCAGCCTGTTGCTGCTGAATTTTTAGAGCCTCAGTTTTTAGTGTTGCCAATACTTGACCTTGTTTTACCTTATCTCCCTCCTGTACAGAAAGGGTTTGAATCCGTCCAGCTTGTTCAAAGGCTAAAGATACCTGTCGAATATCTACATTTCCATAAAGTGTTAGATCATGATCATTATTTTTATCCTTATTTATTAACCATATCACAATCGCTAGGACTACAACGAGGCATAGCAATAGACCTGCAATAATACGCTTCTTCATGGAAAAAACCCTTTGATTAGAGCAAAGTTTAAATTCAATTTAAATTTAAACTATATCAATTTAGTAAAAAAAGCTATACTTA
>NZ_GG665955.1:146624-158478 GCF_000156555.1 Acinetobacter sp. ATCC 27244 | reverse complement strand
AACCTAGCGGTTGGGGGTGTTTTTTATTGGCGTATGAAAAAAATATTTTGTCAGCCTTATTGCTAAATATTTAAAGAATTATGCTACTTTTATTTCAATTAAATACTGAATAAAAATGATATTAGGGCTGATATGATTGTCTATACACTTTTATCTGCTATTGCTTTTATCTATTTGTGTTTCTTAATATTGAATTGCCTTAAAAATATAGAGAAAAAGATCAAGCACCTCGAGTTATTCGCAAATGGATATTGGATGATCCTGAAGGTGAGCTATATGTAGTGTATATTACATCAGATCAAAAGGTCTGGTCTGCTTGTGGACGATATGCAATGTCTTCCGGTTCAACGAGTACGACTTGGTCTAACTTTCTAGCAAGCGACTTAAATGATCTTGTGCGAACAACCATGGGGCAGAAAGTGCTCGAAGAAATGCGTGAGTGTCTTAAACAGCAAAATATAAAGTAGTTGATATTTCTTCACCATAAAAGATGTCGTCTGCTCTGATAAGCGCTTCTATTTAACTTGAACTATTATTTTTTAAGAGAGCACTGAGGTAAAGGTTGACTCGGTATTACAATAAATATTTATACTTTCGCTAGTTTTTTGAACAGATAAGTCATTAGAAAGGAATTTTCCTTGTATGCGTAAACATTACTTTATGTTATAAATATTTTTATGGGCATGTTTTTTGCTTGTTTAATTAAAAGGAAGGCTCTATGAAATTATCTGTTGGATTGAAAGTTGCGAATAGTTTGTCGTTAACTCCTCAATTACAGCAGGCGATTCGTCTTCTACAGCTATCAAGCTTAGAGCTGGAACAAGAAATTCAAATTCAGCTTGATAGTAACCCCTTACTGGAAAAAATAGAAGAATCAGGCACAACAGAAAGTCTTTCTGCACTGGAAAGTAAAGAAAATGCTGATTTGACGACGGAGTTAAATGCAGATCATTTGCCAAACGATTTGCCTGTTGATACAGAGTGGGATGATGTTTATACACACCAATCAACAGCACTGGGGTCTCCCGAATATGAAGAGCGAGAAGATAATCGACAGGTTCAACATAATTTAAAAGAACATATTTTAGAACAAGTTAATTTATTGCATTTTTCCTCTATTGATAAGTTAATCGCTTATTGCATTGTTGACTCTCTTGATGAAAAAGGTTTTTTAGATGCTGAACTTGAAGATATTCAATTGGCAACTACACGCTTTTTAGAAGAGATGGACAGCGATGAAGAGGTTGAATTGGATGAAATTATCGTTGTTCTTAAACATATTCAGCACTTAGATCCGATTGGGGTAGGTTCGAGAAATTTGGCCGAATGCTTAAGAATTCAACTTGAAGCATTGAATGAACATGCACCTTATGTGAGTGAGGCGAAGAATCTTCTTAAATATTACGAGTTACTTATTTCAAATGATTTGAATAAATTATTGAAACAAACTGGCTTGTCAAAAGAACAATTAAAGTCGGCAGTTGATTTATTAAGAACATTAAAGCCTTATCCAGGGCTGGAATTTAATCAACAAGAATCTGAGTATCAAGTTCCCGATGTGGTTGTTGCGAAAAAAGATCAACATTGGCAGGTGCAGCTCAATCCTGATGTTATGCCAAAACTGCGTATTAACTCCTTTTATTCTGGAATGATTCGTCGTGCGGATCAAAGTGATGATAATGTCTATTTGCGTAATCAAATGCTTGAGGCCAAGAATTTTATAAAAAGCATCGATGAGCGCCATAAAACGTTATTAAAGGTTGCGACCTGTATTGTTGAACATCAACGAGCATTTTTAGAGCAAGGTCCTGAAGCGATGAAACCTTTGGTGTTGCGTGATGTTGCTGAAGAAGTTGAGCTACATGAATCGACTGTGTCTCGTGTGACAACCAATAAATATATGCTTACGCCACGTGGTCTATTCGAATTGAAATACTTTTTTTCTAGTCATGTGGGCACAACCACAGGTGGGGAAGCATCTTCTACCGCGATCCGTGCTATGATCAAAAAGCTAGTTTCAAATGAGAATCCATGTAAGCCGTTGTCAGATAACGCAATTGCTGAAATGTTGAAAGTGGAAGGGATTGAGGTCGCACGACGCACGGTCGCAAAATATCGTGAATCGTTACATATTCCATCATCTTCTGAAAGAAAAGTCTTGATCTGAATTTCAAGGTGTGACTATTCTAGGGGTTCATTATTACGAAATAATGAATCTTTTAATGATCACTAGAGGAGTCGCTGAAAATGATTTAATGGATATTGAACCACAAAATGTGCATTAAATTTGCTTAAGCGACGTTCTTGAATCCTGAGAAAAAGGTGAGGGATAGAATTATGCAAATAACAATTCGTGGACACCATTTAACCATTACACCAGCAATTGAAGAAAATATAAAAGAGAAGTTTAGTCAAATGACCAAGCATCTGGATCAGGTGAACAGTATGCAAATCAAGTTGGCTAAGGATCATCAAGTAGATAAACGGTCACATAAGGGGAGTGCAAACCATATTGCAGAGGCGATTATTCGCCTTCCAGGGGTAGAATTGTTTGCACAAGCAACAGCTGATGATATGTATACTTCGATTAAAAAATTAACAGAAAAATTAAAAAGACAACTTGCAAAACATAGAAAAATACAATGTTCTTATCAACATGAGCTGGCTCTTATAAGTTGATTTTTATTTTATAAAAGAGGCTTTTTGTTGAGCCTCTTTTTTTTATTGATAAAAAAGAAGCTGTATACTGAATTATGTGAAAAAGTTATAGTAAAATAACGCGTTTTACACCAATGGTTGTATAAGAGGTCTTGGTAATGAATAGTGAGCAGCTCACGCAAATTTTAAAAGAAGCTTTCCCTGAAGCAGAAGTAGCAGTGAGTGGACAAGCTGGAAAATTTGACCTACGTATTGTTGATGATCAGTTTGAAGGTAAACGTACCGTTAGTCGTCAACAAGCGGTTTATGCACCTTTAAATTCTTATATTGCGAGCGGTGCAGTCCATGCTGTAACGATTCGTGCAATGACAAAAGACGAATGGCGCAAAGCAAGCCTTTTCGGAGCTTAAATATTAATGGATAAATTTTTAATTACGGGCGGTGTTAAGCTCGAGGGTGAAGTGCGCATTTCTGGTGCTAAAAATGCAGCTTTACCTTTACTTGCAGCGATGATTCTAGCTGATTCTCCGATTACGCTTACCAATGTTCCAAATCTAAAAGATGTAAATACATTAGTAAAATTAATTGCTGGTCTCGGTGTGACCATGAGTTATGAAGGTGAAACGGTGTGTGCTGATGCTTCGACATTAGACAATCAGTTTGCACCTTATGAACTGGTAAAAACCATGCGTGCATCTATTTTGGTGCTTGGACCATTATTGGCGCGCTATGGAAATGCAAAAGTATCATTACCAGGTGGTTGTGCAATCGGCTCACGTCCAGTTGATCAGCATTTAAAAGCGTTAGAGGCTTTAGGTGCACAGATTGAAGTTGAAAATGGTTATGTGCATGCATCAGTTGATGGTCGCTTAAAAGGTGGTGAAGTCATTTTTGATATGGTGACCGTGGGTGGTACCGAAAATATCTTGATGGCAGCAGCATTAGCAGAGGGTGTAACCACGATTCGTAATGCAGCACGTGAGCCTGAAATTACTGATCTTGCGCAAATGTTGATTAAGATGGGTGCCAAGATTGAAGGTCTGGATACTGATACGCTTGTGGTAACGGGTGTAGAAAGTTTACATGGCTGTGAATATGCTGTGGTCGCTGATCGTATTGAAACGGGTTCATATTTGGCTGCAGCTGCGATTACGGGTGGTCGAGTCAAAACGACACATACTGATCCTAGCTTGCTTGAAGCAGTGTTGGATAAGTTTGAGGAAATGGGTGCAGAAGTCACACGTGGTGATGACTGGATCGAATTAGATATGCAGGGCAAGCGTCCTAAAGCCGTGAGTTTTAGAACCTTACCACACCCTGAATTTCCGACAGATATGCAAGCACAAATTATGGCTGTCAATGCGATTGGTCGCGGTTTTGCAACGATTTCAGAAACGATTTTCGAAAACCGTTTTATGCATGTCCCTGAACTTTCACGTATGGGTGCTAACATTCAAGTTGAAGGACATGATGCGGTTGTAACAGGCGTCGAAAAACTTCAAGCAGCACCTGTAATGGCAACTGATTTACGAGCTTCTTTCTCTTTAGTTCTTGCTGCATTGGTTGCAGAGGGGGAAACACTAGTTGATCGTATCTATCATATAGATCGTGGTTATGAACACGTGGAAGAAAAATTGCAAAGTTTAGGTGCTCAGATTAAGCGAGTAAAAGGATGAATGACTTAAGAAACGATGATCCAAATTTTGATGTGATGGGCAATTTTGATCATGGTTTAACTTTAGCACTCAGTAAAGGTCGTATCTTAAAGGAAACATTACCGTTACTAGAAAATGCAGGTATCAATTTACTTGAAGATCCTGATAAATCTCGTAAATTAATTTTTCCAACCACCCATAAAAAAGTTCGTATTTTAATTTTACGTGCTTCTGATGTGCCGACTTATGTTGAAAATGGCGCAGCAGATTTTGGTGTGGCGGGCAAAGATGTATTGATGGAACATGGTGCACAACATGTTTATGAGTTGCTTGATCTAAAAATTGCAAACTGTAAGTTAATGACTGCAGGTAAAGTAGGTATGGAACGTCCGAAAGGTCGTTTAAAGATCGCGACTAAATATGTCAATCTAACCCGTCAATACTATGCAAGCTTAGGTGAGCAGGTTGATGTGATTAAACTTTACGGATCAATGGAGCTTGCACCTTTGGTTGGTTTAGGTGATTACATTGTTGACGTGGTAGATACAGGTAATACTTTACGTGCCAATGGTTTGGAGCCTTTGGAAGAAATTTGCAAAGTATCATCTCGCTTGATCGTCAACAAAGCAAGTTTTAAGCGTAAACAAGCTTTACTCAATCCGATTCTGACGCAACTTGAGCAGGCGATTAATAATCGCTAAAATCTCGAATAAATATTGAAGGTCAACTAAGGTTGGCCTTTTTTATTAGAGTTTTTCAGGGTTGCGCAAAACATAAATGTCGGAGATGTGCTGTTGATCAAAATGAAAAGTTAGTACGATCACACAATGATGTTGCTGATCAAATAGTTTGAAACCGATATTGCCATTCAAATAACACATTTCCCAAGATAACTCAGTCCATGCTTGAAAGAGTAAACGTTCAAAAAAGCGTAATACACTGTTCAGATCTGTAAAGGGTTGCCGAATTGCGGAAACTTTACCACCGCCATCGGCTGCAAATAAAATATCTTCACTTAAAAGTGCTTTAAGTTGCTCTAGATTGTGTGAATGAATCGCATCTTTGAATGCATTCAGCAAAGTTATTTGATGAGAAGTCGGTATGGTCGAAAGTACTTTGGGCTGCTCTGCAATCCGTTTCTTACTGCGAGTCACCAATTGGCGACAATAATTTTGCTGTTCTAAAAGTATGTCTGCAATTTCAGCGTAATCAAGATTGAATATCTCATGCAATATATAAGCGGCACGCTCTTTGACAGACAGTTTTTCTAAGATGAGCAGAAAGGCAGTGGAAAGGGTGTAATCTGATTCGACAAATAACTCTTCAGTATGATGATAGGGTTCAGGCAACCATGTTCCGATATAATCTGTCCGAGATTTGTGATGAGAGCGCAATAGATCAATACAATGTCTTGTGCATATGGTGGTAAGCCAAGCTTGTGGATGGATAATTTCATGTTTGGGTTGCTGTTGCCATTTGATAAAAACATCTTGTAAAGCATCTTCAGCATCACTTGTTGAACCTAAAAGTCGATAGGCAAGACCAAACAAAAATGTTCGGCTTGCCTGAAATAGGTTTAAGTCGTCTTGACTGATACTTGTTGGTCTATTCATTTAATTTTAGTGTTGCGAAATGCCGATACGATTCCACAAATTAATCATGCCAATCAATAAAGTTAAAGCAGATATTTGCTGTTCATTGAAGTATTTAAGTAACTCGACACGAAGTGGTTGGTAATCTGTTTGCGATTGTAAATGGGTGAGTGCTTCTACCCAAGCAAATGCAGCTTTTTCTTGTGCACTAAAATCCGAACAGTGACGCCAAACAATCAAGCGATCTAAACGTGTTTGTTTTTCCCCGTCGGCTAGCGCTTCAGCAATGTGCATTTTGATGCAAAAAGCACATTGATTGATTTGTGAGGCTTGTAGCAGAACAAGATGATAGAGCGATCGTTCCAGTAAAGCAGAGTCGTCAATATTTTGATGTACTTGATAGAGAGACCGAATCGCTTCTGGTAAATGTGTTTTCGGATGAGTATTTAGCTTTGCCATTTTTAATGTTCCTCGTTTAAATCAATAGCGTTACTAAATTGACGATTCAGAAAGTGAAGTTGTGACAGAAAGTTAAAAAATATTTATAAGATATTGTTTTTATTTTATAAATTTTATTATTGTTTATTGGGGTTTTGTCTTGATGAAGCGGTGTGCATGATTTATCGAAGAATTCGCTCTTTACTATTGATTTTTTAAGCAGATATTGCCCCCACAAATCTGATTAAAAAGAGTAAACTTAGCGTTCTCTTTTTCACCTTGTAGGTAAATTGATGCGACGTTTATCGACTCAGGATCAGAATTTTAAACAAACATTTGCTGAGCTTTTGGCATTTGAAACTGTGAATGATCCTCAACTAATTCAAACTGTAGACCAGATTATTGCCGATGTTCGTCAGCATGGCGATGATCATGTACTTAAGTTAACGCAGCAGTTCGATCGACATCCAGCGCATCAATTTTCTGATTTAGAACTGACACAAGCACAACTTAAGACTGCCTTTGACGGTTTAAGTACTGAAATACGTGAAGCCTTAGAGTTGGCAGCAAAACGTATTCGTTCATTCCATCAGGCGCAGAAGCAAGAGGGTTGGACTTACGTAGATGAACTAGGTAATACCTTAGGACAGAAGGTTACTCCGCTTGATCGAGTGGGAATCTATGTGCCAGGTGGGTTAGCTTCTTACCCATCCTCTGTGCTGATGAATGCTTTACCTGCACATGTAGCGGGTGTACCTGAAATTATTATGGTGGTTCCTGCACCGAATGGTGAACTGAATCCATTGGTTTTAGCCGCAGCATATTTGGCTGGTGTTAGTCGAGTTTTTACCATTGGTGGTGCGCAGGCTGTTGCTGCGTTGGCGTATGGCACACAGACCATTCCTCCTGTGGACAAAATTACTGGACCAGGCAATCGATTTGTAGCAGCAGCGAAACGTGCCGTATTTGGTCAAGTCGGTATTGATATGATCGCAGGGCCTTCTGAAATTTTGGTCTATGCTGAAGGTGAAAATAATGCCGATTGGTTAGCAATGGATGTGTTATCTCAAGCCGAACACGATACAGTTGCTCAAGCGATTTTCATTACACCTGATGAAGCGCTTCTCAATGCCGTTGAAGCTGCGATTGAAAAACATTTAAATGAATTGCCGAAAGCAGAAATTGCGCGAACATCGATTCAAAATCGTGGTGCATTGGTACTGGTCAAAGACCGTGCAGAAGCGGTTGAGTTGATCAACCAAGTGGCTCCTGAGCATTTGGAGCTTTGTTTGGATGATGCTGAAAAAATGAGTCAAGACATTCGTCATGCTGGTGCGATCTTTATGGGACGTTATACACCAGAAGCAATCGGAGACTATTGTGCAGGACCAAACCACGTCTTGCCAACATCGGGCACCGCACGTTTCTCGTCTCCATTAGGTGTATATGATTTTCAAAAGCGTTCAAGCTTGATTATGTGCTCAAAAGATGGGGTTAAAATCCTAGCGAAAACTGCTGATGTACTCGCAGTGCAAGAAAATCTTGATGCTCACGCGCGTTCAGCACGTTACCGTTATGAAGTTTGAGCTAGAAGTGAGTGCTGTAGTCTAGCACTATAAAAAAATATAAATCTCTCCCTGACCCTCTCCTAAAATGAGAGGGGGACTTGTCACGATACATGTGAAATAGGTTTGAAGACTCCTCTCCCTTTGGGAGAGGTTAGGAGAGGGTAACAAGAGAGTAGAAAATGACGTTTACAACAGAACAAATGCGTTTTTGGAGTCCTGAGGTTCGTGAACTAGAGCCGTATGTGCCTGGTGAACAACCAAAAATTCAGAATTTACTTAAACTTAATACCAATGAAAATCCCTATCCGCCTTCACCAAAGGTGGTGGAAGCTGTTCAAGCTGTATTATCCAATCAAGCCGATGCTTTACGTCTATATCCTGATCCAGATGCAACTGCCTTAAAACAAGCGATTGCAAAACAGCAAAATGTGGATGTTGAGCAAGTTTTTGTTGGTAATGGTTCTGATGAAGTGTTGGCTCATATCTTTAAAGCATTCTTTATTCAAAAAGAACCGATCCTTTATCCTGATATTACTTATAGTTTTTATCCTGTTTATAGTCAGTTCTTCGGGATTGAAACGAAGCAAATTCCATTGAATGAAATGTTTGAAATAGATGTTTCAGATTATCAACAAGAAAATGGCGGCATCATTATTACCAACCCCAATGCGCCTACAAGTATTGCGTTAGGATTGGCAGAGATAGAAAAAGTATTACAGGCAAATCCAAATCGTGTGGTTGTGATAGATGAAGCTTATGTCGATTTTGGTGCTGAGACAGCTGTTCAATTAGTCAGTCGTTATGACAATCTCGTCGTTTGCCAAACGACATCTAAGTCACGTTCGCTTGCGGGTCTGCGTGTGGGTTTCGCGATTGCACAAAGTCATTTAATTGCTGCACTTGAAGCGGTAAAAAATAGTTTTAACTCTTATCCAATTGATCGTTTCGCGATTGCAGCAGCAGTGGCTTCATTTGAAGATCAAAGTTATTTTGAAGCACAATGCCAAAAAGTGATTCAAAGTCGAGAGAAATTGGTTAATGATTTAAATACGCTTGGCTTCAACATTTTACCGTCAAAGGCAAATTTTATTTTTGCTACGCACCCTCAACATGATGCAGCACAGCTTGCTCAGCAGCTTCGTGAACAGGGAATTATTGTTCGTTATTTTAATAAACCAAGAATTAATCAATTCTTGCGTATCACGATCGGTACGGATGAGCAAAATCAACGTTTGGTTGAGACGCTCAAAACAAAGATATTATAAACCGATATTTATTTTTCGGATTGCTGCCATGTATTGAGTAAATCAATCATGGCAGAAATTTTATCAAAACATTCTTGATACTCTGCTTCCGCATCTGATGCGATCGTAATACCGCCTCCAGCCCACATCGATAATTCATTTTGATATTTTTGAATACTGCGGATCAAAATATTCCAACGGCCCGTCCCATCAAAATTAAAATAACCGAGACTACCGCAATATGCACCACGTGGAGCGCCTTCTAACTGCTCAATGATTTGCATAGCACGGATTTTCGGTGCACCCGTGATTGATCCACCAGGAAGGGCGGACAACAACACTTGCATTGGGTTAATTTCCTCTTGTAGTGTTGCTGTAATTTCACTGACCATATGATGAACTTGGTTAAAGCTTTCTATTTCAAACAGTTTTGTTGTTTCTACAGATCCTATTTCTGCATAAACGCTTAAATCATTTCGCAGCAAATCTACGATCATCACATTTTCAGCTTGATCTTTTTCAGATTGACTTAGCTTGTTCTTAGAGATTTGATCCTGTTCAGGATCATTAAAGCGCGGCATGGTGCCTTTGATTGGACGTGTTTTGATTTTTCGCTCGGCCTGAAACTCAATAAATAGTTCAGGAGAGCAGCTTAGTAACTCAAAATTACTAATATTAAGATACCCTGCATAAGGTGCATGTGTGAGATCCCACAAAGCTTGGGTCTGACTCAATAATGATCCCTCGACTTTCGCTTTAAATTCTTGCGTTAGATTGATTTGATAGCAATCCCCAGCTTTAATATATTCTTTGACCTCATCAAAAGCATCCATATATTGTTGTTTTGACCAGCGCGGATGGCATTTTGAAACTAAGTTAAGTTTCACATTTTTTTTGGGCTGTTCTAATCGATGACAGATTTGATCATAAATGTATTGCGCTTCGTCTTCATCGCTATGGAAATACCAAGCATTATTTTGGAACTTTAAGAACGTTTGATATTTGCCTAAGAAAAAACAAGGTTGTGAGCGGATAGTATTGTTAATATTGAGTTGTGCTGCATAGTCATAACTAAAAAATCCAATATAGCCCCCTTGGAAACTGACATTGTTTGCCTTTGGAGGCGAGGTTGGGTCTAAATTGGTGAATCCTAAAATTGATGTCGTGGTGCTCTTCTGATATTGATCAAATTCAATACGATCAAATTGTTGTAGTGTCGAACGCTCTATAATTAAGAATGCTTTAGGTGCAAATGCGATAATTGGATTGTTTTGATCATACAAATAGGTTAAACCAGTCAAACCATCTAATTGCAATAGCAGGTCAAATGCAGATGTGAGTTGCGTATTAAGCTCGCGATTAAAATAAGACATAAAACAACAATGACTTCATCTGTATTTGAGATATCAAATTGTACTACAATCAATAAAAATCTACTGATACGTCAGATTAAAAAAACATCGAATATTTGTTTGAATGAATATCGAAAAATAAATTTTAATCAAACTGATTTTTCTGCATATTGTTGATGCTCATTTGTATTTTGTTACATCCCTGATATTGAGCTTCTGTCAGTAGAATAAAGCGGCATCTCTTGAAAATGCGCACTTAAAAACAAGCATATATTTCTTTAAATTATTATATATTTTATATGTTTATTGTTTTTCTGTGGCTGTTAGTTGACTTTTTAATGATTCAGCCGTTTATCGGTTTATTGGTAAAAAACATTTAACAGGAGTTGAACATAAAATAACAAACGAGTAATTTAGTACTTGCTAAGCGAACTACTCAAGGATTGGAAGTTCAGGTTGTCATTAAAGAAAAACGACAGTGGACAGTTTAGAGTAGTGAAAGTCAAAAAAATAAATGCTCTTGGGAGAGTGCTCAATGAAAATGTTTACTAAACTAGTTTTAGTTTCTTCAATGGCGATTAGCGCAAATGCAATGGCTATGCAGTCAATGGATGATGCTGCACTAAGCGCTGCAACAGGTCAAGATGGGATCAATATTGGTATCGCTTTAGATGCTGGTGGTATCTCTATCGACAAATTATATATTCACGATAACGATGGTTTGGACACAGCAACAGGTATTACTGGTGCAACAGGGGTAGCAGGTGCTATTTCAATTGATGGTCTTTCTATCACTCAAAGTGGTAGTGGCAATTTACTTGATTTAGTGATTGATACTGATGCGGGTACATCAGGTGCTTTCCTTAATATCGCAGCAAATGTTGGTGCTGTAGATATTAGTATTGGTTCGATTGGTGTTGCTGCATCAAATGGTTCAACATTAACCGATACTACAACTGCTGTTCGTGGTGTAACAGGTACAACTTCTGAAATTCTTACTGGCCTAGACCTATCTTTAGGTGCGATCTCTGCTAATGTTCAACTAGGTGCTACACCTCAAGGTGCAATGATTAAATTAGACTCTACTCTACAAGGTGGTTTGACGATTAGTGACCTTGGTATTAATGATGCTGCGGGCGGTGGTCAAATCTATCTAGATAATATCTATGTACGTGGTACGGGTAATGCAAATGGTGATTTAGATATCAATACTGATATTTCTGTGACAACTTCAGGTCTTCAATTGAAAAACAACAGTACTCAGGGTATGAATGTTTATATCCAAGGTGTTCGTTTAGGTAGTGATACAGCGGCATCAATTGGTGATGTGGAAATCCAAGGTTTAAA
>NZ_GG665955.1:121564-145823 GCF_000156555.1 Acinetobacter sp. ATCC 27244 | reverse complement strand
AAGCGCATTTTGCGCTTTTTTTGTTTATTGAAAATAATCTTTATGAACTAAAAGTACCTTACAGATATTTTTATGGATACATAAAGCTGGTCTTATTAAAGAAAATATACATTTCGTCAAAAAAAATAAAAAAAAGCTGTATTTTTTCATAAAAAAAGGTATCTTCAACATGCAGGGACGTAGTGTTTTAATGATTGAAACACTAAAAATAAAATGAATAAGGCAAGTGCTGCCACGGTTAGAAAAAGAGACTTATGTTAGAGATCGCTTTAGGCTCGGCATTGATGTATTACTTTACAACGCAAGCCTTTGAAATAGAAAAAAAACCAGATGGGACTGTGTATTACACAGAAACATTGGACTCTCGTAACCCTTCCTTTACGCGGAATCACCGTGAAGCCGTTACTATTAAGCCAGCTGTGGAAGATCAGTTTCGCGGTATTGTACGTCAAGCTTACGACTATAGCTGTGGTTCAGCAGCATTAACTACATTATTAAATGGTTATGCTGGTTTAAGTTTAACAGAACAGCAAACAATGTCTGGTTTACTACAATACGGTGAATATCAGCGAATTATTGAACGTCGTAGCTTTTCTTTATTAGATATGAAGCGTTTCGTGACTGCACTAGGATTAAACAGTGGGGGATATCGAGGACAGTTTTCTGATCTTATCGCATTAAAGCAACCTGCAATTGTTCCAATTACTTACGCTGGTTTTAAACATTTTGTTGTTTATAAGGCATATAAAGATGGACGTGTTTATGTAGCTGATCCAGCATTAGGAAATATCAGTTTTGACGAGACACGTTTCAAAGAAGTTTGGGATAATAATACGCTTTTCTTGGTTGATGTACCCGAGCCTTATCGTAAGGATCTTTTGGCTTTACAGGATGCAGATATGCGGCATGTCGAAGATGCGACAATCAATAAATACGCGCTTGCCGATATTCAATTCCAAACACCGCGTTTTGAGCGTTTAGCAGATCGTGCTTCGACGATGCGTCGAGTTTTGGATACAAATTCAAATTCAACGACCCATAATCAACCGATTACGACTTATATGCGGATGTACTATAAACGCAAATAGCTCTTAAGTTTTAGTAAATTTAATGCATAAGGGCTTTGTTGCACAAAGATTTAAAAGATAACACTCTGCTCATTTGAACAGAATTCAAGTGACAACTTGGGTATGAGGACGACCTAATTCTGTAAATTTGTTCAATACGGCTATGCGTGCATGAATCTCATTCACCTGACTAGAAAAACTCCTTGCTGTTAATTTATCACCTAATAGTTTGATGCAATGCATCTTGGTTTCAACTAAACTTCGACGATGATAACCAGACCATTTTTTCCAAAGCGTTCTTCCTAAACGTTTAACTGTTTTCAGTAACTCATTCCGCTCTAAAGATCTCAATTTCTGATCTTTCCATGGTTTTGCTATTTTTTCTTGGCGGAATGAGCGCATGTGCATCTCGATCTAGAATGACTTGTCTGCAGTGCTTCGTGTCATAAGCACCATCGGTATAGACCGAATCAATTCGTTCATCTAAGGGAATTTGAGCAAGTAAATCACCGAGTACTTGCGAATCGCTCACATTATTTGTAGTAAGCTGTACTGCACGTATTTGCAAGGTTTCAGCATCGATGCCAATATGAAGCTTACGCCATTGGCGACGATATTCAGGTCCATGTTTCTTACGTTTCCACTCACCTTCACCTAGAAACTTTAAGCCAGTTGAGTCGACGAGTAGATGTAGCCCATCACTACTTTTTTGATAGCTAATCGCAATATCAATATGTTTTTGTCTTCGACAAAGCGTACTGTAATCTGGTGCGGTCCAATTTAATCCACAAAGTTTAATCAGACTTTGAACAAAACCTGTGACCATGCGTAAAGAGAGTCTAAATAAAGATTTGATCATTAAACAGCATTGAATAGCCGTATCGGAGTAAGTTTGATTTCGACCTTGCTTGTTTTGTGGTTGTGCATACCACTGAGTGTTTCGATCAAACCAAATGGAAATGTTGCCCCGATTAATGAGAGCGCGATTATAGTAAGACCAGTTGGTTGTACGATAAGTTTTAGGAGTAGGTTTATTCATTTTGAAATTATAGGACTGAATAAACCTTATAGGCTAGGTTTGTGCAACAAAGCCGTTATCAAGTCAATGACCATTTATCCATTGGTGCATCCATTGGTATGTCTTATCAAGCGATTGCAATGAAAACTGATCTGCGGTTTCCCAATGAAATGATTGGTGTGTTGCGGATGGTTGATGAAGTTGTTTGTGCTCCATTTAAAGGCAATGGCGATATTATTACCGATTTACTGCTTTTTGGTATGTGTAACTCTAAAGAGGCAATGAATCCATTTAATAAAATGGGAGCACTTGATGTTGCTATGGAGCAATCATTAAGCCCGAGTTATAACTTAGGTATTTTATGGGAACCAACAGATGACTTTAGCTTTGGTATGGTTTATCAAAGTGAAGCAAAAATGCGTTTGCGCGGCAAATATTTAATTAATAATGCTGTTGCGCCGCAGCAGTTAGTTGCAGGCCTTAACTCTTCTGCAACGGGGCAAGTTTTAGCCGCAATTTTGGGGTTGCCTGGTTTTGTGCCTGATATTGAGTCTGGCTTAGTGGCGATGGATTTTAAATATCCGCAGCATTTTAAAGCTGGGATTAAATACAAGATATTCCCAGATTTACAAATGAACTTTGATGTTGGTTGGACGGATTTCTCGGCATGGGATAAATTCAAATTTGAATTTGATCGTCAAATTTCCTTGTTAAAAGTTGCAAAACTACTATCTGCGGATGTTTCAGATCGATCACTCGCATTGCCATTACGCTTTCAGTCCGCATGGCGATGGGGAATCGGTTTTGAATATTCTGCAACGGATCGTTTAAAGTTACGTATGGGATATGAACCTCGAACCAGTTCTATTCCTGATGATAAGCGAAATACGATGGTTCCGATTAACAACGCTCAATTATTCGGTTTAGGTTTAGGTTATCGGTTTGATCAGGACACTGATCTAGATTTATCGATTGGCTTCTTGCGTAGTCGTGATGATATTCCTGCGAATACCAGTAGTCTAGCCAACAAAACGGGGGTTGATAATATCTTACTCAATCCATATGCAGGGCTTGATATTAAAACCAATACCAAAGTGACTCTACTCGGTATTAACTATAGAACAAGATGGTAATGCAAAATATAATTAAACAAGGGTCCAAATTTGCGATTTTAATATTGGCTATCGCATGTGCAAATGGCTCAAATAGTTACGCTGATGGTTTTTATACAATCATTGGGCCAGATGGTCGTCCAATGATTGTTCCTACACGTAATGCAAAACAGGATGTTGTTGAAAAAAAACAAGTAGATAAAGAGGTTCCTGATCAAACAAAAGTAAAAAGTATTGATACAGCACAATCCTCGCCATCTCGACCATTAGAAGTAAACTCAATTACGATTAAACAGCCGAAATCTCCTCAAACTTTGTCTGTAGAACCTCCATCTAAGGTTGACAATATTAGCTCAAAGCGATTAGAAACCTTGAATCAGATTGAGCAAGTAAATCCTGCCGCACAGCAAAAACATACTCCGCCTTCCAAAGTTGAAAAAGAAGTTAAAGCTCCTATTGTACAAGAGCAAAAAACTTCCCCTATTATAGAGACTGCTGATGTTGCAGTTGCACAGAATAAATCAATCGTTAAAGAAAAGTCTCCTAGTGCTTTTGAAAAAATTGATGGTATAGAATATGTAAATAGCGATTACCTAGAAGATCAGGAGTTTAATTTAGACGGAAAGAAACGATTTTATATGATGCCAGACGGAAGTGGTCGCCTTGAAACTGTTGAGCGTAAAAAAGGTGTGAGTCGTTCTGTTTTAGATAAATTGTTAAATCGTTCTGTTCAATCTACCGCACCGATCGCATTGTCTGAAAGTTATATACGTTTGTCTGCACAAGATCTTGCGCTTGCCTTTGAAAATGATCAATGTTTTTTAAAGGATTATTCTAAATCAATTAAAACAGTGACTTCTCAAAAAGATATTGGATTATGGCCGCGAAAGCCATTAAAAGAAAAGTTTGAATATGATTTAGTGAAGTTAGACGATTCAGTCCAGTATTTACAAATTGACTCGTATGCTGGAAGTAATCAAAAACCGCTATATTATTGGCCTTTGGTGGTGTTTTTAGATAAAGAAGGGTGTATCAAAGAAGGGGTGAGTGGTTTTAAAAGTGGAACCACAAATGCGAATTTGTTACAACACGCTGCAATATATGGCGTGATTAGAGTGCCACTTGATGCTCAGTATGTCATGGTGACACCACTAGCATCTGCAGTAGATGTTCCTGAACAAGAACTTTCGAATCAAGGCCAAATCAAGATATCGGTAATACAGTAATAATTTAGGATAAATGAATTATGAAAAAAAGGATAATTGTACCATTTGCATTTTCTGCTTTAACTTTGTTGTTAAGTGGGTGTGGTGGTGAAAGCTCTAAAATTAATGAGGACCCAACAAAAGGGACAACTGGCGTTACTTCTAACACCAGCTGCGATATCAATACTTCTAATTGTTTACAGTTTGTTCTTGATTATCCTATCGCAGGTGTTAATTTTAATTGTAGTAGCGACATAGTCCATAATTTTGCAACAAAATTTGATAGTAATGCTGTGACAGGTGCTTGTAAATTAGGTGATACAGTTTCTTTTTATGTGCAAGGTGAGGCATCGCCTAAGATTAGTTTTGGGGATATTAAATTAGATGAGATTTCTAAGTTGAAAATGCCAACATTGGCTCGTATTCGAGTTATTGATATGGCAATTGCTTTGACTGGAAAAACACCCAATGCACTGGATCCGAAGGATGAAACGATTCATGTAGCTTTAGCGCTTATTAAGATTTTCCAAAGTTTAGGGGTAGAGAACAAAAGCAATGTTATTGGCGACGTTCAACCTACTGAAATCACACAAGAAAAGAAAAATAATCTTTCCAGTCTGAGTAGGCCTATTGGCGTTTCTGAATTAATCAGTGATGAATATGTTGATCTTTTGAAACCATGGGTTGATGTGAATGCTGTTTCTGATGATCAAGCATTAGAAATATTACAGCAGTTATTAAATCTTTCAAATACAGGGATTTGGACTGCTGATTTACCAGTTTTTAAATTGGGTGGTGGAAGTAGCACGAGTAAGACGACTTCTCCTGATGGTTTCTTTGGTTGTAATACAGCTGACTATTCAAAGTGCGTTGATGCTAGTGTGAGTAATTTAGTACATTCGATGGGAAATTTCTTACTATTAACTGATCGACAGGGATATATCTTGGGTTATGGTCAACAATGGACTGGAGCTGCTACAGTAACAAACAATACTGTTCTCGCCCCTTACTATTTAACTAGCTTGGTCAAACCACAAAAAATACGATTAAAAACTCAAAATGATTGGTTGAACCCTTTTACCTATCAACTTAATGCAAGTAAGCCTTTATCTTTTAGTGCGAGTACAGACCCACTTGAAGATTTGATTATTAAACAAGGTAAGTTTATGAATCAAAGTACTATTGCTGGAACTGAGGGATTCTATCGTGGTTTAACAAAGATGAAAGATAGTGACAAAGTTGATACTTCTCATCTGGGGCAATGGCAACAATCGATCTCAAATCAAAATATTAGAGGCGTTATTGATATAGTAAAAGTAAATCCTGCAAGTTTTCTTTCAAAGGATACTTTTAAAACTGAGTTGAATGTTGAGTCAGGACAAACCTATCTATTTCCATTGTATGCTACTTTAACCTTTAGATTTGACGAGGCTGCAAAGCTACCACCTGTAGATTTAGGTATTGTAATTGATGAGCATGGAAATATTCGCACGGATATTCGAAAAGATGCAACAGAAACAGATATGTCTGGACTTTGTGCCAGCGCAGTGCCAAATTCAGATGGTACTTATACAGATCAGTATGATGAAACCCAGTACCGTATCGGTACGACGGGAGCTACATTATTCTCGACGAATGATAAATCGATTACTGTTCGTATGCTGCTATCAAATCCTAAATTTAAAACAATTGATGGTGTGATGTTCGGGATCAACTTTAGTACGATAACTGGCGCGAAGATTAATATTCATAACTTACTTAATGGTCAGCCATCGGGTATTAATTTAACGAATTTTTCAAATAACACAGTTGTTTGGTCTAACCAATATGCATTTTATCAAGCGGCATATGTTGGTCTATATGATAGGTTGACGAAAGACAAAGATAAATACATCCCACCAACAGAAGAAGAGCGAGAGTTAGCAAAACGTTGGACAGGTACAGTAACGATCAAAATTGCAGATCAAAATAATCCTGCATGTAAAGCAATAAAAACTAAAGCTTAAATACTATAAAAAAGACCGCAATTTGCGGTCTTTTTTTTATTTAGCCTGTATGATCTAAACGTGTGCCTAGTGTTTCTAGGTGAGTTGGAAATAAACCTTGCTTTCGATCCGAAAAATAATGTTTTAATGTTTGTTCTACACTTGGAAACGCGAGTTCGGTCCAAGGTATTTCATGTTCTTCAAATAAACGACATTCGAGGCTTTCTTCACCTGCACCAAATAAACCTTGTTTTAATTGTGCTTTGAACAGTACGTAGATTTGTCCAATACGTGGAATATTGTACATACAATAGAGTTGTTCAATTTCGACTTCTGCTTCAGCTTCTTCACGTGTTTCTCTGGCGGCACCTTGTTCCATGGTCTCAAAAAGTTCCATATAACCCGCTGGTAATGTCCACAATCCATAGCGCGGTTCAATCGCTCTGCGGCATAATAAAACTTTGTCATCCCAAATGGCTAAAGCCCCACAAATCACTTTGGGATTTTCGTAATGAATATTGCCACAATTTGTGCAGACCCATCTTAATTTATGATCACCTACAGGAATTTTTTGTTCGGTTTGATGCCCACACGCAACGCAAAAGCTCATAATTATCATCAGCGGTAGAGATAGCTCAGCATAACTGAATTTTGATGACTTCGCATCATCATCTATGATTGCAGTCAAAAATTCAGCTATGATGATGAACAATCAAAAATGAAAAAAAGAGATGAGTCCTATGGAAGAGGCATCGTTAATACAGCTTTTAGAACAACGGTTGCGTTTTTCCAAACGAATCCAACAAGCAGATGCAGCTGTATTGATCGCAATTACACAGGAGCTACAACCTCGTGTGTTGTTGACACGCCGTTCTATGCAGTTATCACAACATGCGGGTGAGGTATCGTTTCCTGGTGGCAAGCGTGATCCGAGTGATACCAGTAACATTGTGGTTGCACTACGTGAAGCACAAGAAGAAACGGCTTTGAATCCATTTGATGTAAAACTTTTAGGTGATCTTCCGATTCAGCGCGCACGGAGCGGCCTATCTGTGAAGCCGATTGTTGGTTTGATTCCTGCACATGTGGATCTAATAGCTCAGCCTTCTGAAATTGATCGTATTTTCTTTGCGGATCTGAAAGCATTGATCGAAGCACCACCACTACCTTATGAGGTGCGTTTAGCTCGACAATCGATTTATTTTCCGAGTATGCAAGTGGAAAGTGAAATTGTATGGGGACTGACCGCTCGGATGTTGATTTCTTTATTTCAATATGGATTGGGATATCAAAAGAATTGGCCTTTTCTTGTTAATCCACCAGATTTTGGTTTATCTAAGTTCTAATTTTGTCTAACTAAATGAGTTTTTTATCATGATGTATAAATATCAGGGATTGAGTCCAAAAGCACTACATGAACCTTGGGATGGTTGGGCTGCGCCTAATGCAACTGTAATCGGACAGGTTGAGCTCGGGCGACAAGTCAGTATTTGGTTTGGCGCTGTTGTACGCGCAGATAATAGTGTGATCCGTATTGGTCATTTTTCTAATATTCAAGAGAATGCTGTTTTACATACCGATGCAGGTATTGAACTCAATATCGGTGAATACGTGACAGTTGGGCATCAGGCAATGTTACACGGTTGTACGATTGGGGATAATTCACTGATTGGTATAAATGCAGTTGTTTTAAATAATGCCGTTATTGGTAAGAATTGTATTATCGGGGCAAATGCATTGATCCCAGAAGGCAAAGTCATTCCTGATAATTCTGTCGTGATGGGGTCACCTGGGAAAGTGGTAAAGACCATAGATGAACAAGGCGCAGCTCGTTTACGGTTGAGTGCATTGCATTATGCAGAGCATTATAAAAACTTTTTAGATTTGGAGCCGTTTAGCTTTTAATTGATATTTTTCTTCAATGAAAATGTGCCAAACAGAAGTTTGGCTTTTTTGTATCTATAGAGAGAACAACTCGAATATGAGAATGGAGTGAGTTATGATATCGCTCGTTTTTCATCATACTTCTCTTAAGGTTTTGCATGAAGTTGCTTGCGTTGGAAACTGCAAATGAGCAGTGTTCCGTATCATTGGTTGATATGACTCAAGAACTCTATTTTCAATTAGATGGGCGTGCCAAAGCACAAACCCAAACGATCTTACCGTTAATTGAAGATGCGTTATTACAAACAAATACACAGTTAAAAGATATTACAGCAATTGCATTTAGCCGTGGGCCAGGTTCTTTTAGCGGAGTAAGAATTAATGCTGCCGTGACACAAGCTTTGGCATGGTCACAAGACTTACCTGTCATTCCTGTTTCTAGTTTACAGGCTTTAGCACAAGCAGCTTTTCGTCATACTGGGCTTCAGCAAGTTACGGCTGTACTCGATGCGCGTATGCAAGAAGTTTATATTGCCAATTTTAGCCTTGATGAACATGGTGTCATGCAGGCAATCGATGATGAGAAACTATTAAATTACGAGCAAGCGACGGCGTATTGTAAATTTATAGCGGTTGGTTCTGGTGCTGCACTTATCCAAACTGGTCAGGAAAGTTTGCAAACAATTGTGGCAACTGCACAAGAGATCGCCAGTATTGCAAAAGTTTATGCAACACAGCAGAAATGGGTCGATGCAGAATACGCACTCCCTGTTTATTTACGTGATGATGCATGGAAAAAGATTCCAGAACAAGGTAAAGCGGGTTAGGTATGGATTTGTTACTGCTGCTTAAAGCAGCGATCATGGGTATTGTCGAAGGTATTACTGAGTTCTTACCGATTTCAAGTACAGGTCACTTGATTTTGGCATCGGAATTGATGGATTTCTGGACAACTGAGAAAAGTGCGGTTTTCGTTGTCGCAATTCAGATTGGTGCAATTGCAGCCGTGATTTATGAATACTGGTCACGTTTGTGGAATGCCGCAACAGGGATGGTGACTGGTGAGGAAAAAGGTCGTCGTTTAGGGCTGAGTCTTATTTTTGCGTCGATTCCAATTGTGTTGGTTGGTTTAACCTTTGGGCAATTCATTAAAGAAGTACTTTTTAATGATGTTATTGTCGCTTTAGGCTTAATTATTGGTGGTTTAATTATTATTTGGGTTGAGAAGAATCCACCTAAAATTAATGCAGTAGAAGTTGAGAATATTACCTTTAAGCAAGCTGTTTGGATTGGTCTTATTCAAGTGCTCGCTTTGATTCCGGGAACTTCACGTTCTGGTGCAACGATTATCGGTGCAATGTATTTAGGGGTGTCTCGTAAAGCGGCAACCGAGTTTTCATTCTTCTTGGGTATTCCTGTGATTATTGGTGCAGGTTTATTAGATTTATATCAGAGTTATCATGTCTTTGATGGTCTAGAGGATTGGACTGTCATTGCGGTAGGTCTGGTTGTTTCCTTTATCTCTGCTTTACTTCTGATCCGTGCATTGGTTGCCTATGTGGCTAAACGTGACTTTATGATTTTCGCGTGGTACCGCATTGCTTCAGGTTTATTGATTTTATTATTATTCTTTACTGGTTGGAAATTATGGTAAGCGGGTTTCGCTTATTTTACCAAGCCACAGATATTGAAAAAGCACAGCATTATCATGCTGTGCTTTCTTTACGTGGCGTTCAGGTCGAACTTTGTGTGATTGAGCAATTAAATGCTCGTTTTTTACGTTTGAATCCTGAATTAGGTCTGTGTGTTGATGATTCTGGATTATGGTTATGTGCCAATGGCATGAAAATGCGACCAGATTGGCAGGCAGAAATTCCTCGTTTAAAGCGTGCTAGTTTGAAGTCGGAAATGCTTGCACGAGCATGTCAGTTGTCTGAAAAACCAAGTCTGCTTGATGCAACAGCTGGGTTAGGGCATGACAGTTTGTTGATGGCGCACTTAGGTGCGACGGTGCAACTGGTCGAACGAAATCCAATTTTATTTAGTTTGTTGGAAGATGCGCATCTTCAGGCGCAGCAAGATACATATTTGCAAGCAACAGCGTCAAGGATTCAACTGGTATTTTCAGATTCAGCTGGTTATTTACAACAGTTCAAACAGCAGGATCAATCTATTGATGTTGTGTATTTAGATCCAATGTTTCCACAACGAGATCAAAACCAACAGGCAATCAAAAAACAAGCCCAAGTTAAAAAGCAAATGCAGCTTTTACATTTATTGTTACCTGAAGATGGAGAAATGGATTTAGGTGATGAGTTACTTGCTTTGGCTCGCCAAGTCGCTAAACGT
The DNA here is from genome assembly GCF_000156555.1 of Acinetobacter sp. ATCC 27244. NCBI lineage: Bacteria > Pseudomonadati > Pseudomonadota > Gammaproteobacteria > Moraxellales > Moraxellaceae > Acinetobacter > Acinetobacter sp. ATCC 27244. The sequence continues at coordinate 135,203 of NZ_GG665955.1, read as the reverse complement.
GTTGTTGTGAAGCGTCCGCGACATGCAGTTTTTCTAGCTGACCAAATGCCAGATCATCAATGGTTAGGTGATGCTTGTCGTTTTGATGCTTATTTTTCAAAAGATTAGTTTTAAATTTTGTTCAAATGATTGTGTGGCTTACGTCAATGCTCCGTAAAGATTTGTGATATAGTGCCAAAGCATAATTGCTAAAAAAATCTGCCCCAGCATACACTAGCATTGCACATTATATCTTTCTGAAAAATGAGATTCATTCTATAAAAAGAATGACATATTTTGAGTTTAGTCCCGAAGAATTCTATGATAGACCTCAAACCATCGATAAATATCTGGCATGATTTTAAAAGTAACCAAATTGCTGGAATGTGGTTATTTCTAGGTTCGCGCCGTTCTTTACAAGTGGTTCATCCATCCATTGCTCAGTTGATTCTATGGGGAATATTGGGGGCTTGTACCAACTCACTCTATAGCTGGTTAGTGGCAGGACAGGTTGGAGACTTTAATTCTCAAGGTTTAATTGGTTACGCGCTTTGGCCTTTTATTGCATTGATCGTTGGGATTTTCTTATCTCAACGGATGAATCAACCTCGTTTAATGTTGGTGCCTGCATTGTTGTGGTTAGTGCTTGATACCAATATTTTACTTTTACAGTGCCTCGTTCAGTATCTTGGTTCAAACGGCTATCTCAACTTTATCCCAGATAGTATATATAACGGCTTTTTACCTCCGTTATTTGCCGCTCTTTTTGTTTGGCAAAGTTTAGCCGTGATTTGGGTGATTTCTCGGGCATTGAATTGGCCATGGTGGGAACGCGCCTTAGTTTTTGTGGCAACGATTGCAACCTTGGTTGTTTGGCAGCTTTCCGTAAAAGATCAACCGATTTGGAAAGTTGAAGAGAGACCAGCAAGTTTTGCTGAAGATGCTTTTTACGCTCAAAGTCATTTGTTAAATAATGCATTGGACCAAATTCAGTTTAGTGATCTTGCGACAAGCCATTGGTATTTTTTAGGCGTAGCAGGGGATAGTTATGCTGATGTTTTTCGTTCTGAAATTGAACGAATAAAAGAACAGTTTGATACCCGTTTTGGGACTTTTGGTCGTTCGATTATGCTGGTGAATAATCCAGCGACACGCTTAGATATCCCGATTGCTTCAAAAACCAGTATTGAGTTGGCCTTGCGCCGTATTGGTCAGCAGATGAATCGAGATAGTGATGTTTTATTTTTATATATGACGTCACATGGGGAACGTAACCATTTTGAGCTTGAAAATGCACCATTGGATTTAGGGCAGATCGATCCGAAATGGTTGCGTGAGACGCTAGATAAGGCTGGTATTCGCTGGCGTGTTATTGTGATCTCGGCTTGTTATTCTGGCAGTTTTATTCCTGCGTTACAGTCACCTGATACCTTAATTATCACCGCATCTGCTGCGGATAAGACTTCTTTTGGTTGTAATAGCGAAGCGGATTATACTTATTTTGGTCGTGCATTTTTTGATTTAGCCATGCGTGAACAAGACTCAATGAAAATGGCATTTGAGCAAGCTAAGCAAACAGTGACTAAATGGGAAATCGCACAGGGCGTTGAACCTTCTGAGCCACAATGGTCAATTGGTCGGAATATGGAGTTAATGTTACCGCAATTAGAGCCATACTTATTTCCTAACCAACGCTTAGCATCTGAACCAGTAAAAACACAGGATAATGAACATGCAACTACTGCAAAAAAATCGTTGTTTTGACGGTGAGCAACAAATTTATCAGCTACAGTCTCAATACCTTAAAGGTTTGACAAAAGTTGGGGTTTACCTACCGCCAGCAGCGTTGGAAGGGAAACCATGTTCAGCAATATTTTATCTTGCGGGGTTGACCTGTACTGAAGAAACTTTTGCCATTAAAGCACATGCACAACGTATGGCAGCTCGCTTAAGTTTGATTTTGATCATGCCTGATACCTCTCCTAGAGGTGACCAAGTTGCACAAGGCGATCATTGGGATATTGGTCAGGGGGCTGGCTTTTATATCAATTCAACACAACAACCTTGGGCGGAGCATTACCAAATGGAGTCCTATTTGGTAGATGAGTTATATGCGCAGGTATTGCAAAAGTTTCCAATTATTGAAAATCAAGTGGGAATTTTCGGGCATTCGATGGGCGGTCATGGCGCATTGACTTTAGCATTTAAGTATCCTGAACAATTTAAATCCGTGTCAGCTTTTGCACCGATTTGTGCTCCAAGCGTATGTGCTTGGGGTGAAAAGGCTTTTAGTCAATATTTAGGTGATGATCGAAACTCTTGGTTGGCGCATGATGCGACGGCATTAGTACAGCAAAAAGGGAAATTGTTTGATGAAATATTAATTGATCAGGGTAAAGATGATCAGTTTTATGCTCAACTCAACCCTGAAAAATTTAAACAAACATGTTTGGATGTAGGGCAGTCGCTGACTTTACGGTTACACCAAGGTTATGATCACGGTTATTACTTTATCCAAAGTTTTATTGATGACCATTTGCAGTTTCATGCAATACAGCTAGAAAAAGCGTAGGGTTAAAAGGAACGTTTTGGGCGTTCCTTTTTTAGTTATGTTTCCATTCAACAATAAATTCTTGTTGAGCCATGCGGTTTAAATGGTCAATCACCACTTGCTCTAAATGTGTAACATTATCTTGTTGATTTTCAATCAGTACATCTAAATGCTGTTCTTGAGGTGTTAATGTCACCGTTGCTGTTGGCATAAATATTTTCGAATATGCTTCGGTTTCAGATACCTCAAATTTATGTTTCCAATGATTTATTAAACGTTTGCTGATACGTTTACCTTCGTTTGTTGTCAATTGTGTTGAACTATTCATGATCTAAAATCTTTTGATGATAGGCAAATAAAAATAACAAATCGATTTCGCTTTAGAAATAGTATTCCTGCAACGGGATGTTGCATCTTTGCAATGCTATCTTGATCACTTTATAACAGACTTCACTGTGTTGAATTTGTTATACTTGATCAATCATTTTTTCAGAGTTTGCCAGGTCATCCATGTCCAAGCCTTATTTAATTGCACCTTCGATTTTATCTGCTGATTTCGCACGTTTAGGAGAAGATGTAGAAAAAGTGCTAGCTGCAGGTGCAGACGTTGTACATTTTGATGTAATGGACAATCATTATGTGCCAAACCTGACTTTTGGTGCACATATTTGTAAGGCACTGAAGAGTTATGGAATCAAAGCACCGATTGATGTTCATCTTATGGTGTCACCTGTTGATCGAATGATTGGTGATTTTTTAGAAGCAGGTGCAGATATTATTACTTTCCATCCAGAGGCTACTGAGCATATTGATCGTTCTTTGCAATTGATCAAATCTGGTGGAGCAAAAGCGGGATTGGTATTTAATCCAGCAACACCATTGCATTATCTTGATTATGTTTTAGATAAAGTCGATCAAATCTTGTTGATGAGTGTAAACCCTGGTTTTGGTGGGCAAAAATTCATTCCAATGACTTTAGATAAACTGCGTCAAGCTCGTAAAATTATTGATGCGAGTGGTCGTGATATTCGTTTAGAAGTCGATGGTGGCGTTGGTCCTGCAAATATTCGCGAAGTGGCAGAAGCTGGTGCAGATATGTTTGTTGCGGGCTCTGCAATTTTTGGTCAAGCTGACTACAAAACGGTGATTGACCAGATGCGTGCAGAGTTAGCCAAAGTGAATCAGATCGAAATTTGACACTATTTTAAACGCTGGTCGAGCAAAGTTCTCGTCTTAAGCATGAGGAAATATTCCGCAAGAGGGTGCTTTTTTGACTCGCCATTCGAGCGTATGAGGAACATGTTTCGCAAGGTCTTGCATGTGGATAACTTTGTTTATAACTCGGTGGATAACCGTGTTGATAACCACGTGGATAAGATGTTGTTAAAATAAACAAAATGATTTCAGTTGTTTATATATACATCGAATTGATGAAAAAAGGACAAGTTTTTGTCCTTTTTTTGTGCGCTAAATTATTTATTTTGCTCTATTTTTATTCATGACCTTGTTTGAGTGCTGTTGTTGAATAAATCAGCATTCATATCTATAAGGTCACTCTATATTGCAGAATCAGAACATAAGGAGGATTGTGTATAAGTAATAAAGAATTTATGCTACCTTGATCTAAAATTTTAATCTTCCTAAAGGATCTCTCAGTGCAACTACTGAAAAAATGCAAACATGTATGGTTTGTATTCCTGATGATATTTTTCATCGGGGGAAGTAGTGTGGCTGTTGCTGCAGCGCAAGCATTGCATTCTGATCAAGCATCCTCAGTTTCAACTACGGCAACCATGCCATGTCATAACCAAAAAATGATTGATCAACATCATCATTTGCAAAAGCATGACATGGGTAATTTATTTGAATGCCATGATGAAAAAATGCAGAGTCAACAGCATTGTCAGGACTGTAATCATCCCTCCCATTGTCAATCTGTCAGTTTCGCTTTAGATCAACAGCTTCCAGATTTATCGTTATTGGTGTCTTTTGAGTTAAGTATAGATAAGAAAACGGACTATCAAGCTCGCCACCTTGCGGGCTACTGGCAGGAAATTCTACGCCCACCCAAAGCCTAATCTGTTGAATTTTTCCCTTTCATAGAAAGGAGAAGCATTTTTTTAACAGATTAGGAAAAGATCATGTCTACCAAAATTTATGCGAGTGTTATCGCAAGCGTCAGCTTATTGTTTGCACCCTATAGTTGGGCAGCAATTAAAGAGTATCATCTGAATATCAATCAAGAGATGGTCAATATCACAGGTAAACCTGTCAAAAAAATCACGGTAAATGGCAAATTTGTAGCGCCTCTTTTAGAGTTTGAAGAAGGGGATGAGGCGGTTATTCATGTACATAATCAACTAAAAAATCAAGATACGTCATTGCATTGGCATGGCTTACTTTTACCGGGTTTGATGGATGGTGTACCAGGGTTTAATGGCTTCCAAGGGATAAAACCTAATGGGAGTTTTGAGTATCGTTTTAAGGTTCGTCAGAACGGCACTTATTGGTATCACGCACATAGTAAAGGACAAGAACAAGATGGTTTGTATGGTGCATTTGTCATTTATCCTAAAGGAAAAAAGCCTGTTGCAGCACATGAAAATGCTGAACGTGATTATGTAGTGATGCTTTCAGACTTTCATGAAACGGGAAGTGATCAGATCATGGCAAACCTTAAAAAGTCTGCTGAGTATTATCAAAATCAACGTGAAACAGTTGGAGATGTTTGGAAACAGATCAAGCAACAAGGCTTAAAAGCGACATGGCAAGACCGTTCGATGTGGAATCAGATGCGGATGCTTAAAACAGATTTATCGGACGTCACTGGTTATACCTTTTTGGTTAATGGTAAAACGCCGCAGCAAAATTGGACTGGTGCATTTAAGACAGGTGAAAAAGTTCGTTTGCGTTTTATCAATTCATCAGCAATGTCATTTTTTGATGTTCGGATTCCAAATTTAAAAATGACTGTCGTTAGTGCGGATGGTCAGCCTGTGCAACCTGTATCTGTAGATGAGTTTCGTATTGGCGCTGCGGAGACTTATGACGTAATTGTTGAGCCACAACAAGCACATTATCAAATTGAAGCAGAGTCGATCGATCGATCTGGTTTTGCAATCGCATCTTTACACAACGAAATGCATCCTCAATCACAGCACAAAGTGCATATACCCACAGCTCGTCCACGTGCTTTGTTGACCATGGAAGATATGGGGCATGGATCACATGATCAAATGGATCATAGTACACATCAACAGATGGATCACAGTATGCATGGTCAAATGGACCATAGCTCACATCAACAGATAGACCACAGTAAGCATGGCCAAATAGACCATAGTGCACATCAGCAGATGGATCACAGTAAGCATAATCAAATGGATCATAGTGCACATCAGTCGCATCAATCATCAACTGAGAATCAAAAGGCAAAATCTAAAACGGTTTATGGTTGGGCAAATGCAGCAACGCCAATGGGACACAAAGCTCTACAGTATGCTGATCTAAAATCTTTAACATCTCAACCCGATACGCGTCCAGCAGAAAGAGAGTTAGTTATTCGTCTTGGCGGTACGATGGAGCGATATATTTGGACAATTGATGGTAAGAAATTTAGCGATAAAGATTTTGAACCCTTGAAAGTGAAATATGGTGAGCGTATTCGTTTGACGTTTGTGAACGAAAGCATGATGGCTCACCCTATGCATTTACATGGCATGTTTATGCAACTGGAAAATGGGCAAACAGCGGCGAATATGCCTAACAAACATACCATCGTTGTTCCACCGGGACAAACGGTCACAGCAATGTTGACTGCAGATGAATTGGGAGAGTGGGCGATACATTGTCATTTACTGTTTCATATGTCAGCGGGCATGATGAGTAAATTGATTGTTGCAAATGTCGATGATTCAAATGCAGTACCACAGAAAACATCTATTCAATCTTCTCAAGGAGCAAGCCATGCACATCATTAAGCGAGCTTCTGAGATGAAACGTTATTCCCAATTATTGGCAATAGGAGGGATCGTCTCTACTTTCAGTGTATTGAGTTATGCACATGAAGGACATCATCACTCGATGCAAATGGATCTATCGACACAACAAAACGTGGCGATGAATGCATCAGAGACGAAGGATCACTCACCGCTTCAAAGCCCAAACATTTCCGCTCAAATGCAGAATAAAGCTGAGCATGCAGACCATTTCAAGGAACATGGCGGACAGATTTATCAAGCGACGCAGTTAGATACTCAATGGCTGCTTGATGAGGATGGGCAGGGCACCCTCAAATCCAAGTTGAAAACTTGGGTGGGAACGGATGAGAATAAATTATTTATCATTGCAGATTATTCCAAGGCTGAGTCAGAAAAATCGGAGCAAAGTTTGGCTGCCTTATACAGTCGGAATATTGCAGATTTTTGGGATATACAAGCAGGGGTAAATTACCGATATAACCCTGATCGTAAGGTTGATAAGGAACAATCTGAGGCTGTCATCGGTTTGCATGGTATGGCTCAGTATTTTTTTGAAACCGATGCACATATGTATATTGGACAAGATCAACAATGGCGTTTTGTATTAGAAACAGAACGAGATTTGTTGCTGACTCAAAAGTTAATTCTGCAGCCTTATCTAGAAATGGAATGGGTATTGCGAGATGAGTCTAAATATGCCTCTAAAACGGGTCTTGCAGATGCAGAAGTGGGGATTAAAACCCGCTATGAAATTGTTAAGAATCGAGTGATGCCTTTCATCGATGTCGGTTATGGTTATAGCAAAGGACGTAAAGAAACCAATTGGCAAACAGCCAGTGATTCTAAAACGGGTTGGTTCTATGGTGCAGGTCTGTCGCTAAAGTTTTGATATTTTTATCTAAAATATCTTAAGAAATGTCATTTTTTCGAGATACTGTTGGTTTATACTAACAGTATCTTTTTTGAGTCATTTATGGTGCATCAATGGCTTTAGAACAACAAGATGATCAAATAACAGCGAAAACAAAACGACCTAATTTGCAAAAAGAACATATCCAGCATTTGAATCGTTCCCAACTGGAGTTGATTCCTACTGATGGTCGCATGAGTGTTAGTTTTTATCATATTCCCCACATGTCGAGTCCAGTTGAGGCACAACGAGTAAGATCAGCTTTAGTTCCATTTGCCGATTTGTTATTGGAACATAGTATCGATTATGAAGCGCGACATTTGTCTGTTTATCATCACTATCCGATTGATGTGGTCACAGTTGCATTACAACGTTTAAGTTTAGGTGCTGAACTACAACAAACAACAACGCATTATGAGCCGCTGGAGGTTGTTATACCGAAAGCAGACCCAGAATGGTCTAGTCAGAATCAGTCTGAAGAAAATGATCTACATATCGTTCAAAAAATTATACGTACTATTGTTGTCAGATTTAAACAATGGTTGGATATATTGCTCAGAAATAACAAGGATAAGTAAGCATGCCTAGATGGATCTATGGCGTAATGGGGATTGCTTTAATATGGTTGGTTTGGACCAATTGGCTCAAACCCGTCCCAAATCTTACTCAAGTCACTGCACAGGGAGTACAGATTGTAGAATTGCAAACTTATGAGGGAGCTTTTCGGGTACTTGCTCGTAAGGATTATCATGTTGGTCGTGAGTCAGAGTTCTCCCCAATTGATTTAGCTGTAGGATGGGGCGATATGGCAAAGCCAGAAATTTATAAGCAGGTTGAAGTTTCACAGCGGAATCGTTGGTATTACTGGCGAGTCGATTCTGAGCCACCGATAGCACTTCGGCAAATCGCTGTGCAGAGTGCCAATATGCATTTGGTACCTGCAACTGAAGAGGTTGCTAAGCAACTTAAGCAGATTAAAAAAGATGATTTGGTTTACCTAAAAGGGGCATTAATTGAGATTCAGGCACCAGATGGTTGGCGATGGCGGAGTTCCTTGTCTCGTGAGGACACGGGCAGTGGCGCGTGTGAGTTAATGCGAGTAGATCGTGTAGTTTGGCATTGAGAGTGTGAAAATTCTTGAACATCACCTGTTTTAGATACATAACAATTCACATAATCATCGTATTTTAAATTACACTAATTCACCGAGTAGGACGACCTCTCGCTAAAGAATCATGTTGGGACGACCCAACCCTTGCTATGTATGAGAGAAAAAATGGCGTGGGCATTTTTAATTTTGGCAGGTATTTTCGAAATTATTTGGGCGTATTCAATGAAACTGTCAGAGGGGTTTACCCGTTTAACACCGACAGTCATCACCCTTGTTTTTATGATTTTGAGCTTTGGCTTACTTGCAACTGCAATGAGAACTTTACCCCTAGGTACAGCTTATACGGTTTGGACGGGTATTGGTGCAATTGGTTCGTTTGTGATAGGAATTGTGGTACTGAATGAACCAATGACGGCAATGCGGATGATTGCAGCCGTATTGATTGTTTCTGGTTTGGTATTGATGAAACTCTCCTCAAATTAAAATACGCTCTCTTCAAGAGAGGCGGAATAGCTCAAAGGAAATCGTTGATGCAACTGGTTTATATGTATATGGAATCTCCAGTAGGTGCATTAAAGCTGGTTGCTCATGATCAGGCCTTAGTAGCTGTCATGTGGGACAATGAAGATCATAAGCGTGTACGTTTAGCTCAGTTGACTGAAAATAATCAACATCCCATTCTCCTTAAAGTTAAGCAACAGTTAGATGAATATTTTGCAGGGCAACGTCAGCAATTTGACTTGCCTTTAGATTTTCAAGGGACTGCATTTCAACAACAAGTTTGGCAAGCGTTACTGACAATTCCTTTTGGGCAAACGCGAAGTTATAAGGATATTGCGCTTCAGATTGGTAATGTAAAAGCTGTCCGTGCCGTGGGCGCTGCCAATGGGAAAAATCCAATTTCGATTATTGCGCCGTGTCATCGGGTGATTGGTTCGAGTGGGACATTGGTGGGTTTTGCAGGTGGTCTAGATAAGAAGCAGATTTTACTGAGTTTAGAGCAAAACCAAATTCCATAATCTGTATTGTTAATACTCGATTTTCATTTCTTTTTGGAATAAGCTACCAAAGCAGATATGAATCAACATATTTTATGACTTGAACCGTAACTCAGTTATTAGCGAGGCGGTGTCTTGCTTAGTGTAATCCAATGTTAGGAATAACCTTCGGTTCGAGTTACTTTGGTTTTGCCCAAAGTAACCAAAGGCATTGTCATCTACAAAACCTGTTCACTTATTGCATTTGTTTTATCTATCGCAGAAACGGGATATTACAAACACCACGCAGGTTGTAGATGACCTTTCCGAGTCTCATATATAGGGTATGTATTCATTTTCTTTTTCATAACAAATTGAATGGAAGTTTAAAAATGGCTGTTGGTGACGTAACGATGCCACTTATGCATGTGGTGCAGGGTGTAAAAATTGGCTCAACTGAGGCGTATGTACGTTATCCAAATCGACGAGACCTAGTCATTTTTGAATTGGCAGAGGGCTCAAATGTTGCGGGTGTATTTACCCAAAATGCATTTTGTGCTGCACCTGTCCATGTTTCCAAAGCTCATCTCTCGCAAGGAAATCCTCGTTATTTAGTGATTAATACTGGTAACGCCAATGCAGGTACGGGACCAACGGGCTTGAAAAATGCTCAAGATACGTGTGCGCAGTTGGCTGAGCTGACTGGGGTAAACAGTTTTGAGGTTTTACCTTTTTCTACAGGCGTTATTGGTGAGCAGCTTCCGATGGAGCGCTTGTTGGCTGGACTTCAACCCGCACTAAATACATTACAACCGTCTGCTTGGGCGGATGCTGCTTCTGGCATTATGACCACAGATACTGTGCCAAAGGGTGCATCTGAACAATTTGAAATTGATGGGATCACCTATACCATGACGGGGATCAGTAAAGGCGCTGGAATGATCCGTCCCAATATGGCCACCATGTTGAGTTTCGTTGCGACAGATGCGCCGGTTAGTCGTGATTTGGTACAAAGCTTATTAAAGACTACGGTTGAACATTCATTTAATCGAATTACGATTGACGGTGATACCTCAACCAATGACTCTTGTATTCTTGTAGCAACGGGTCAAGCAGGTGGAACTGAAATTACCTCAAAAGATGATGCACGATATGCCAAAGTGTTAGAGGTACTGGCACGTGTCATGAACCGTTTAGCACAACTGATTGTTCGTGATGGTGAGGGGGCAACCAAGTTTATTACTGTTGCCGTTGAAGGTGGTGCAAATACTCAAGAGTGTTGTGATATTGCCTATAGTATTGCCCATTCACCCTTAGTGAAAACCGCGCTTTTTGCATCAGACCCGAATTGGGGGCGTATTTTGGCTGCGATTGGTTATGCGGGCGTCCAAGATTTAGATGTCTCAAAAATTCAAGTATGGCTAGATGATGTGCAAATCTGTAAAGATGGTGGTGCAGCCGAAGACTATACCGAAGAAGCTGGTGCAGGGGTTATGGCAAAAACTGAAATTACGATTCGTGTTGATTTAGGTCGAGGTCAGGCCAAAGACACAGTGTATACCTGTGACTTATCTTATGACTATGTGAAAATTAATGCCGATTATCGTTCGTAAATTTGCGTTATAATGCAGCCTCCACAGTGAGGCTTTTTTTATATCGCTTGTTTGTGGACGATGTGATTTATCCCAAATGATCACCAGATACCCACGTTATAAGTTTGCAGTGATGCAAGCACGCAGGATAGAGAAGACGTTTTATGAATGATGCGAATTTAATTGCGAACGAAGCCAAAAACATTGTGCAGGCGCATTTAGATCGTTTGGGTGAGCCAAAGGACCATAGCCTCAGCCCAGAAGTGAAACAAGAAAAATTTGCTCAAATCGCAGCTGAGCTGAAAAAGCGAGATGCAGTGCTTGTCGCGCATTATTACTGTGATCCTGACGTACAGGAGCTTGCAGAGCTAACTGGTGGTTGTGTTTCAGACTCTTTGGAAATGGCTCGTTTTGGTCGTGACCATCCAGCAACAACACTTGTGGTTGCTGGAGTGAAGTTTATGGGTGAAACCTCAAAAATTTTATCGCCTGAAAAAACGGTTCTCATGCCAACGTTAGAAGCAACCTGTTCACTAGATATTGGTTGTCCTGTAGATGAGTTTTCTGCGTTCTGTGATCAGCATCCTGATCATACTGTGGTTGTTTATGCGAATACTTCAGCCGCAGTAAAAGCACGTGCAGATTGGGTGGTGACATCAAGCTGTGCAGTTGAAATCATTGAGCATTTGGATAGCTTGGGTGAAAAAATTATTTGGGCACCTGATCAGCATTTAGGGCGTTATATTCAAAAGAAAACGGGCGCTGAAATGTTATTGTGGGATGGTGCTTGTATCGTACACGAAGAATTTCGTGCGCGTGGTATTGCTCAAATGAAAGCGCTTTATCCTGATGCTGCTGTGTTAGTGCATCCAGAATCTCCTGAATCTGTGGTTGATATTGCTGACGCAGTGGGTAGTACTTCGCAACTGATCAAAGCAGCACAGACTCTGCCTCATAAACAAATGATCGTGGCAACAGATCGCGGTATTTTTTATAAAATGCAACAAGCGGCGCCAGATAAAGAGTTATTTGAAGCTCCGACAGCAGGCGAAGGTGCAACCTGCCGTTCATGCGCGCATTGTCCTTGGATGGCAATGAACGAACTAGATGGAATTTTGCATGTATTACAACATGCTGATCAAGAAATACACGTTGATCCTGCTTTGTCTGAACGTGCCAAATTACCATTAGATCGTATGTTGAACTTTAGTGCTTCATTGAAGCGTTAAAAACAACCAAAATGCTTGTTAAATATACATTTGATAAGGGTTTTTAATATTTTTGAAAAATAGGTGTTGACGTTCTAGGGCGTCAAGCCTAGAATGCACACCGTACCGCACGATGTGCGATACAATAAAAGCTGAGAGAAATCGGAGCATAGCACAGCCTGGTAGTGCACCTGGTTTGGGACCAGGGGGTCGTAGGTTCGAATCCTACTGCTCCGACCATTTAAATAATGTTGTAAAACATTGGTTTAAGATCGGCGAAGTATCGCTTGATAGTATTATCATCGTTATGCGCCTGTAGCTCAGTTGGATAGAGCATCCGCCTTCTAAGCGGATGGTCACAGGTTCGAATCCTGTCAGGCGCGCCATTTATGGGTAGCTTGGTACATAGAATCAAACGTTATGGTGGATGTAGCTCAGTTGGTAGAGCCCCGGATTGTGATTCCGGTTGTCGCGGGTTCGAATCCCGTCATTCACCCCACATTCGGAGCATGGCGCAGTCTGGTAGCGCACCTGGTTTGGGACCAGGGGGTCGTAGGTTCGAATCCTACTGTTCCGACCATTTCATTGATTATCAAAGATTTATTTAAAAATTCCCTCCTTACTGTAATAAATACCACAAGGTATTTTCTAATATTTTATTCAGTCAATAGACCTAATAAAAGCATTCCCATATTCCCAAAGCATTCCCAGAAAACTGATTGTTAAAGACTCAAATATCAGCAAAAAGGGGAAGTTTTATAGCCATGTCAGAATTTTGATGTTAGTTGTTTTTTGAAGTAATAAAGTAATATTTTATAAATAATTAATATATTTCAATACAATAGCACTATCTCTCAATGTAATTTTTAAGAAATATTCAAGTAATTTGTTACTGTTAAAAAAGGTCATTTCTTATATTTTCTATATGCTTTAAAAACAGATACTTATGAATTATTACTTTTGTTATTACAAAAAATTACTTAACTTTGTAATGATTAATATTATTTAAAAACAATTATTTATAGTGATTTCTTACTTTATTACTTCAATTGAAAGGCGATAGGTAGAAAGTGACGATTTTCTGTGCTTTTCTTAAATTTGAGATCTTAATTTTGTGCTGATCATTTTTTGATGTAAGCATTGTTTTTGATTTAGACTATTTAGATTACTTCAACTCAAGCATTCGTTATGAAATTTCAAGAAATTAGAGAAGCATTCGACGAATATGTTTTACACTTCAACGCATTTCCTGATCTTATTTTTATAGGTGGGGAATTCTATAGGTATCTTATTTCTGAAATGACAGAGCATAATTGGAAAGTGCGAACGGC
>NZ_GG665955.1:120313-121086 GCF_000156555.1 Acinetobacter sp. ATCC 27244 | reverse complement strand
AGTGCGAACTGATCATGAAAGTAAACCAGATGAAATATTTGGATGTAAGATTTTATTTGTCCGTGATTATTCTTATCGATTTGGTTTTTTTGAATTTGATGATTTAGATAAATATAGAAATTATCAATTCAATGAAAATTTTAGAAAGTATGAAGACGGTTTCAATATACCCAAAAATTTACCCTCACTATATGAGTTGAAACCTTGGGAAGCATCACTCCCAAAACAACCCGAATTTGATTATGTTTTAAGAATTCCATTTTCAGTCCTAGAAATATTTAAAAGTGCAAATATTTCAAAGAATGAAATGGAGGAAAGAAAGCGCAATTACGGTATTCGGAAGGGAATCTATGAACCTGAATCTCGGTTTTAGTAATTTGCAGTGAAATGCAGTATCACAAAATTAGCCTAAGCCACAGAAGAACCTAATATCAACAAGCTTACAAAGCCCTTTATCCAATGACCCTCCTTGCAGTAAATCAGCCCTATTTGTAAACCGCAGGTGGGGTGGGCAACTGCGCGGGGCCGTCCAAGGCTACTGGATAGCTTAAATGACAATTATTCTTATTTAAATATTTCTGCATAAAAAACAATGATTTACTTGATAATGTTCGGAAAGGAAGCGAAAATACTTATCATAAAGTTAGTTAAGTTGTTGTTTTTAGAGGAAATAATATGAAAAACTTAGACGTGGTTAAAAACAATATTGATAGAGCTAAAGAAAAGCTTTTGATATTGAATGAGCAGCTAACTGAGTTGGCTCAAACTGATTG
>NZ_GG665955.1:117764-120024 GCF_000156555.1 Acinetobacter sp. ATCC 27244 | reverse complement strand
AAAAGTTTAAATTAAACGTTAAACTTTTAAAACCTAAAATTAAAAACTACTCCTACTATATAGTGAGGCATTTTTTAATTATCTTTTGTTATTTCATACTGCCTAAACCTAATCACTTCATCACCAGCCCATTCATTAAATTGAAGCAAACGTGATTGTAATGGAGCAATTTCATTATGATAAAAAACTTCAGTAGCAGATTTAATATCTCCAAACCCACCAGCATTACTTGGAACAATACCCATTAATTGTGGTGGGATACGAAGTGCAGCTAAAGTATCATCACGGGTAATGGATTTAATATTTGTAAAGTCATCCTTTGCAGCGATCTCAGATGTTGGAATAACTTGGATACCATCCTTTTTCCCATTTGGACTGTAATAAAATAGATTGCGGAAATTACCTGGTCCTTTACTTTCTTTTAATGCTGTTCTCAGTGCTGTGATGTCATTAGGATCTGATGCAGCATCATTCACATATAAGATGAAACCTGCATGAGAACCATTGTTGTAATATTTACGTCTAAACAGAGTCGCTGATTCATTTAGCCAAGCACTTTGCAGTGCTGATATGTACTCTGGTGTTCCATAAATTTCTTGGTCGATGTCGGTTTCACGAATATGACAAATCCGATCTGCTGGGAATTCATATTCTTCATATCCTTTTTGGTCATTGTTTAAATAGAAGTACTGGCCACGATGACCACCAGCACGAGTGTATTTTGCCAAAGCTGGTTTATATTCAATCGTATTTTTGAGCCGTGACTTTACATCCTCCATGTATGCGTTTCCGCACCACACATAGTCCAGAGCCATTTGCTCAAATGACATTCGTTTTAAACGCGGATGTGGGATAAATAAGTTAGCCAAAAAGTTCCTTTTAAAAATAATACCGCTGCTGAGATATGGTGTGGACTTCCAGCTTTTAGATAATCCAGCCAAACTGACTTGGGGTTCATACCACCGACCATTAAACCAACACTCCATATAATTCGATAGATCATTACCGTCCATGATTGGTACTGCATCACCAAATGAGAATGCTTCGACTTGTTGCTTGGCTCCCGTGGATTTAATGTTTTGGGGTAAATGATTGAGCGCAGTCGCTACCATACCTTTTGCAATTGAAAAAGGGTTCATGAATAAATCTCCACCATAGAGGTATTTGTTTCTGTAATTCCAGCCAAAGGCTCATTATAGATTGCGTGCATGAGTGCCCATGCGAGATCCGCATGACCTGTCTCTTCAGATCGGCCAGCGGAGAAAGTGATTTGTTTTTGACTTGAAGTTAAAGTTTTCTTGATACTCATCAATGACTGAGCAAGATCTTTATCTCCAGCATCGAATTCAAGTCTGCCATTACGTATGACGTCTAGAGTCTTATAGACAAGTTGCGACTTCACTTCAGGCGAATAATTGAAAGTAGTAAGGGCAGGGAAAAAAGCACGAACTAATTCTGCAACTCCATAACCCATGCCAGTTGTATCGATACCGATATAAGTAACGTTGTAACGGAGAGTGATAGCTCGTATGCGTTCAGCTTGTTCTGAAAAGTCATCACCTTTGAATTGATGTTTTTCAAGTACTCGAAATTTACCTCCAGCTACAGCTGGCGGAGCAACAACAACGAGACCAGCATTGTCACCAGTCAAAGCTGGATCATATCCAATCCAAACAGGTTTATTAGAAAATGGTCGGTTATGCCAAATTTTGAAATCGTTCCATATTTCAAGTGTATCAACCATGCAGATCTGTAGCATACTGAGTGGAAACATGGACTGGCCATCATCCACAAACTCACACATGAAAAGGTTTGCAAAGTCTTCTGGTGAATATTCAAATTTCAGTCGTTCAATATTGAATAAATCACATCCACCCTCTTTGGCATCTTCGACTGTGACGATTTGACGCCACATCAAGTCCTCGCATACACGGCCATGTTTTAATGCTTTATGAGATAGATCGATTTTGAATTGCTGATCCTTGGGCTTACCTTTGTTGAATCGGGTACCAGTCCAGAATTTATAAGCTTCGTGTGTGATCGATGAGGGAGTTGAAAAGTAAGTTTTACGCCACTTGTCATGCGTGGCCATACCAGAAGCAACTTTCTCAAGTTCATCAAAACCATATGTCCAAAAGATTTCATCGAAATATAAATTCCCATGTGGACCCTGTGCTGTTCTGTAGTTCGTACCTAAGAATCTAAGTTCAGCACCATTAGATAAAATGATCGGATCACCAGTGAGTTCAACACCGCAAAC
>NZ_GG665955.1:103124-116464 GCF_000156555.1 Acinetobacter sp. ATCC 27244 | reverse complement strand
TAAATTCTGGACTAAAGCGTTTAGCCATTTTACATCTCCAAAGTTAACGTTACGTTATCTTTAGAGGGACTATGTGTCCATTATTTTGTCTAGGATCATGTTTCTAAAGTTGAAATATTGGAAAGAAGACTTGATGTGATTGAGTTAATAGACTGGTTAAAAGTATTGGATGCTAGTATTTTTGATTTTCTGGCATTCTGCTATTTTCAAAATTAAAAGGCTCAGAATATTTTCCAAGCCTTTTGTTTTTAAACTGATATAAGCTCATTGCCATTTTCAGTACTATTAATCCTTAATACAGACTCTAAGCCAGCTTGTTTATAGTCGTAAATGATTACATCTGGATGATTTTTATCAATCCCTTGTCCTATGGCAACACATGCTGCATTCGGGGCTGTTATAAATAAATGTACTAATTCAATTCCATGGTTACTTTTAAAATGATGTAGTAATTTCTGAATTTGGGCAGTAAGAGCTTTAACGTTTAATGGGTGGGGTATACTTTTACTACCCATATACTCAGGTAAAGTCGATATTTCCACGACTTGATTATCAATGCTTTCTGCTAATTGCTGGGCCTTTTCAAGAACTCTATCAACTTTAGCTGTAGCATGAATACATAGCACAACTTCATTATTTTTCTTTAATTTATCTAGTCCAATTATCTCATTAAATGGATCCACCATTGTGGGACTTGGCCATTCCCATTTTTGACTGTCTCTAAATTTTAACATAGGGATAAATTCTGCCTTGTTACCGAGTAATGCCCCTAAACCAATTAAAGCTGGCATAGGACCAAAAGCAAATATTGCTGCTTTATAATTCTCATTTTGAGTTTGATTGATAATTTTTCTAGCTTCTATTTCTATGTGCCGAATCATCTGTTCTTTGAATAGCTCTGGATCGATATTGCTATTACACAAGGTATTAAGACAGCCATTTATTTTATATTTTAATGGGTGGAGGCTTGAGGCAATTTCTTTTAAGTCAGGATTTGATACAGCTTGTCCATGTACAGGCCATAGAACTGAATATACAGGGATTGGTTCAAAAGCTAGAGCATCTAAAAGCTGTTGAGCCATTTCTTTATGCTCATTACGCATCTTATTTAGTGTCAGTGAATCATAATCACTTGGTGCTACCTTATCTATTAACCGATGATGTTTGTCACAGAGTAACAGTACATTTTCAGGATCATTAGATAAAGCGCTTGATAAGAAAGGTAGACCACGCTCACCATTATCTGAAGAGGCTATATTGTGAGCATTATATGCATAATTTCCCTTTCTACCTGTGAGTTTATCGATATCCAATCTTTCTCCACAACCAGTAAACATGCATCTGCCAAAGCTATCTAACATAACTTGATTTAAAGTACTTTTTGTAAAAGGATTACCTCTACCTACTTTCTTCTCGTGGCTAAGAAAATCACTAATAAATTTAGATTTCACACGTTTATCATTCAGAATATGTGATGTAAATGCATATTCATGCCAAATATTTTGAATAGCATTAAGATCAGTGATTTCTTCAGCTAGTAGCGCTCTATCAGGAAGTGATCTGACTTCAATATTTTTGCGAATACCTGCTGTAAGTTCTATAAATGACATAAGATCATTTTTAGGTAAATTGACACGTAAGACCGAAAGTATTTCATCATCAAGCATCAATAAAAATAGTAAATTTTTTCTTCCATCAATGTCACTTTTATCTCTTAAAATACTTACTTTGTTCCAACTAATAATATTTTTAATCGCAGCTATGTATGCTTGAGCTAATTGAATATTGTCTAAAGGTAAATAGCGGGTTTGTATAATATCGAAAGATGGTTCTGTGTTACTTGTATTCATGAAAGTTCTATAACCTTATAATTGAAGTTACGTATAAAGAATTTTTTTTCATAATGTAGATATTAATTTCTTTGATTCCCACAATAACGAAAAAGAGTTTTCTATCAGTATTTCTAGCTAGACACCTCGCCCAATCCTTTTTATCTATTGCAGAGGGCGTAGGGGAGTTTTCAGGATGGCTATGCCATGTACCCAAATAAATAGATGTACCATTAGATTCTTTATACTTTTTATCGAGAAACTTCTGGTGAAATGGATCTTTCATCACAAAATTATATCTAGTTCTAATGTCTAGTTTTTGTGGGGTAGTAACAAATTCTAGTTGAAAGACTTGAGTACCTTGAATTTGATGTCCTATCAATATTCCGCAAGCTTCTTTAGCTTCAGATGAGATTTGACGATACTGTTCCCATGTTTCAATGATGTCTGAATTGATATGAACAGTAGCGTCATAAACATTAACAGTTAATTGGTCATTCATTACAAATATCACATTCTGGATTTAATAGTGGTGTGATTAGTAATGATTTTGAAAAGGCATAATAACGATCTGTCAATTCTAGATTTTCATTTAAAGCTTCTATATCAGAACCTTTCCAGCTTACCTTTGAAGAATCTTTTATCTTGCTTTGTAAAAATTTTAAGGCTAAATCTGTAGTAATGCTGGCGGTCTGAATAGCAGATAAGTTTGAATAAGGTAGAAAGGCATTACCACACCCTGAAAGATTTCTAGTTAAATCTTGATTAGGTTTTAAAAAATTAAGATTAGAAACTAAACCTCTGCATAAATTTTCATTATCCACATAAGCACATCTTAAGCATCCTTTTTGCTCGGGAATATCTAAAACTGTATGTCCACCAACTCCATAACCTTCTGTCCATGTATTAATTACGGCTGTTTCTACGTCATTCTTAATACAGTAATCATGAAATATTCGTTCTTTTGTTGGAGAACCTATGGCAATAATAACTAGATCAAATGAATTCAAAATAGAAACATTTCTAAAATTTAGTAAACATCCGTTAACAGGTTTGATATTGATCCAAGGATATTTTGTTGAAATTTTAACCCGTAATCCAGTAGTTTTTCCCCAATTCAAGTAATCGATTGAAAGGTAATGCCTATATGTGTTTTCAATTGATATGGTGTCTGAATCAACTAGCGTTAGGTTGCCTAGTCCGCATGATGCTAGTTGGTCTGCTATATAACCACCTACAGAGCCACAACCTACTAATAAAACGCGTTTGTCTTGAAGATCGCAAAAAGCACCTCCACGAGGAATTAAGCTTGATTTATCAAATAACTTAATTGAGCATGCTTCTATATTCCATTCGGAAAAATTTTCTAACTTAACAGGGAGGCTCTTATTGACTCTAGATTTTTTATGTTGGAATTTTAAACCAAACCAAGATTTTCCTGAGGGTGTATCAATATGGAAGATTACCCAAAAAATATTTTTCCTAATTTGTGCAAAAGTAGTTAGAAAGAGCTCTTTAATCTCTGGATTTAATAGTTCAATATGATCTAAAAACCATTGGGGTAGATCTGATACAGTCCATGGAATAGAAGTGATACTAGGCAATGGGAGAATACACCCTAAATCTGGCTGAGTTTTTCTTTCAGCTACTTGAATCCTGAAAAATGGTTCTTTTGTTTTAAGATCATAATTCTCTGGATGTACTAGCACACAGCTTTTTAAGCCCCATTTGCCTTCAGGGGCATAAACTTTTAATATGCAAAATTCAGGTGATTCTACAACACAGATGATATCGTTAAATTTCGTATCAGTAAGGCTATACCAACTAGCTAAGAATTCTCTTAAAAGTTCATCTTTATTCCAAGTTAAATCAGTTAGGCATTTTTTCAGTAATTCAATGTGTTTTCTTAATGAGTCCTCAAATGCAATTTTTGGAACTTCATAATTAATCGAAACAGAATCTGTAACATTTACACATAGACTAGCCAAATTGAAATCTTTGGAAGATGTTGTATGCGCTAATCTAGGAAACTGTTGTGGATCTTTTAAATAAAATACGGGCATTGAAGTTATTTCATCAACTTCAAAATGGATGAGTGTAATGACATAACTACCAATAGACACTTTAACTTCTATAGCATCTCGAGCGAATACATTAGCTGTAGATACTGAGTATCCACAGCTTTGTAGATGCTGAATTATTATCTGATAGTTCATGCGCCTTGAGAAGTTCCTACAGACCCAGCTGAAGAAAATACAACTTTAGCTGCTTCATTTTTTGAATTATTTTTAGTTCCTTCAGGGAAGTCTTCACCAAATATTTCTCTTAATAGATCACATTGTTTAGCTTCGTCTGGTTCATTAATGACATTTTGTAATTTGTTTCTCAATGTAGAGAGCTTATTTTTTAATTGAGTTCCTGTATCGACACTACTCCCAGAGAAAATGTCTCTGTATGGAGATACGGGTAAATCTACTTTTACTTTCCATTGACTGTCGTTTTGGTATTGAAAGTAAGTGGAATAATCTAGTATTTGATCGATAGTTTTTTTCAAGGCTTCTAGATCATTTTCAAGGCCTTCATCATTAATTGAACTTTGAAATTTTTCTTTGAGCATTACAGTAAGACCGATCGAAAAAACCTTTCTGCAAGTATCCTCATGGAATTTGATGTTTCTCCATCTTTTTATATATCTAGTTAATCGTTTAAATTGCTGAAGTTTCTGTGTTTCATAAATGCCTGAACTATCTTTAGTATTGACCCAATCAATTAAACCTTTGGGATCTGAATCAGACCACTCTCTATTATTTTCATCAGAATTTTTTTTGCCCACAGCTAATTTGTAATAACCGCTCTCCGATTTACTATAAATAGGGATATCAATATGTAAATCCTCATTTTTATAGTCAGCAGTTACACAGGGTTTTTTAATTTTAGCATTCTTGAAACCTCTATTTTCTAGAATTTCTAACACAACTTTTTTAGGAATAGTCGGATCTTCCGGGGCATCATCTTCTTTTATAACAATTGCTCTATCAATATCAAAGTCTTTCCCTTTTTCCTTAATCGTAGTACTTGTCGCTAATGATCCTTGAATAAAATCTTCTTGAACTGGATATCCATTTTCTCTAAATTTTTTGCGAATGTCTTCTGTAATGCTATCGTCTTTTTGACGAGCATTTTTATATTCGTCACTTTGACGAGTTATGTAGATATTGCTGTTGAATGTTAAAAATTTACTTTGTAATCCCATTTTTACCTTCTAACTTGATTGTTCATTATGAAATTGATTTTCTATTTGCTTGTTCTAAGCACAATTGTACCTTAGCCAGAATTAGCCAAACTTTTATATTCAATTTCGGATTTAAAATTTTAAAATGCTATGTTTTTTTAAATTTTCCAATAAGAAACCTAGATTTCTTATTGGGTGTTTATAAAAAATTTCTTAATGACAACTTATGTGTCGCTCAATGACATCTTATGCGTCGCAAATGACAACATATGTGTCGCGTGACGTGTGACGCTTAGCTTACCAGCTCAAAGCACCGCCAGTCTGATAGTCAGTTACGCGCGTCTCGAAGAAATTCTTCTCTTTACGCAAGTCCATCATTTCTGACATCCACTGGAATGGATTGGTCACACCAGCAAACTGCTCAGGTAAACCAAGTTGCGCTAAACGACGGTTACAGATGAACTTCAAGTATTCTTCCATCATGCTCGCATTCATACCCAATACACCACGTGGCATCGTGTCACGCGCATATTCGATCTCAAGCATAGTACCTTCAAGAATCATTTGAATCACTTCTTGTTGGAAAGTCGCTGTCCACAAGTGTGGGTTCTCGATCTTGATTTGGTTGATCATGTCGATACCAAAGTTCAAGTGCATTGATTCATCACGTAAGATGTATTGGAATTGCTCAGCAACACCATTCATCTTGTTACGACGACCCATACTCAAGATTTGTGTAAAACCACAGTAGAAGAAGATGCCTTCAAGTACACAATAGAACGCGATCAAGTTACGAAGTAAAATCTGATCGTTTTCAGGCGTGCCTGTATGGAAAGTAGGGTCACTCAAAGACTGTGTATATTTCAAGCCCCAAGCTGCTTTACGCGCAACAGATGGAACTTCACGATACATGTTAAAGACTTCACCTTCATCCATACCTAATGATTCAATACAGTATTGATATGCATGGGTATGAATTGCTTCTTCAAATGCTTGACGCAAAATGTATTGGCGGCATTCAGGGTTCGTGATATGACGGTAGATCGCCAATACTAAGTTGTTTGCAACCAATGAATCTGCAGTAGAGAAGAAACCTAAAGAACGCATGATGATGGTACGCTCATCTTCAGTTAAGCCATTTTCAGACTTCCAAAGCGCGATATCGTGGTTCATGTTGACTTCTTGCGGCATCCAGTGGTTTGCACACCCGTCAAGATACTTCTGCCAAGCCCACTCATATTTAAATGGAACAAGTTGGTTTAAGTCCGCACGACAGTTGATCATCGCTTTATCATCAACTTGTACACGTTGTGCACCCATTTCCAACTCTTCTAAACCAGGCGCAACATCCAAATGTTCTAAGGCTTCAGATGCTCGAGCCAACGAATCGGTTGGATTTGTTGATCTGCTGGTATTGGTTCCAGCGGGTTGTGGAGCTGCCACGCGCGGCGATGATGGCTCTGTAGGAGGTACCATCTGCGTATTAACCGTTTTTTGCGAGTCGAGGGACGCAGACTTGTGTTCAGGTGTAGTCGGTTTTTGCGTATCATCTTCAAAATCGTCCCAACTTAGGATAGACATTTTCGTTCTCTCTTCGTTGTATATAGCTGTTATCGATATCTCTCAACAAAGATATCTGTAATATACGTTTATATTGTGTAAGCAAAATTAAGTTTTACTGATTGAGCTTCAATTTCTTGATGATTGAAATTCACAACCCTTAAGACTTATTTTGCTTACGCTGTTGTTTACGAATGGCTAAAAATGCATAGACCATTGGTATATAAAAGAAAATAAAGGCAAAGATCAGAACAGCTAATCCCAACATATAGTTATGAGTCATATTCATCCCACTCTTTGCCTCAATATATTTTAATCTTTGAACCCTTCTTATTATAAAGAAGGGTTCATTATTAGATTAAATTACTGACAAGCCTCACAGTCTGGATTGTCAATTGAACATGCCATTGGTACTGGAGCTGCAGTAGTAAAACCATCCTCTTCAACTTGAGCTTCTGGTTTCTTGTCTTCAACTGCTTGAGCTGCAACCACAGGAGCTTCAACTGATGCAGGTTTTACTGCATTGAGTGCGCCTGTATTGATGGTTGACTTCTCAGCAGAAGTTGCACCTAACGCTCGGAGGTAATAAGTGGTTTTAAGACCACGTAACCATGCCATCTTATAAGTGATATCAAGCTTCTTACCATTTGCACCAGCGATGTAAAGGTTAAGTGACTGTGCTTGATCAATCCATTTTTGACGACGTGATGCAGCATCGACGATCCAGCGTGTATCAACTTCAAACGCTGTCGCGAAGATGGCTTTTAATTCTTCAGGAATACGCGCAATCTTCTGAACTGAACCTTCAAAGTGTTTCAGATCATTCACCATCACTGTATCCCATAGACCACGTTCTTTTAATGCACGCACAAGATATGGGTTAATCACAGTGAATTCACCAGAAAGGTTAGATTTCACATACAAGTTCTGGAATGTCGGCTCAATCGACTGAGACACGCCACAAATGTTTGAAATGGTTGCAGTTGGAGCAATCGCCATCACATTTGAGTTACGCATACCGTCTTTTTGAACTTTGGCACGTAAAGTGTCCCAGTCTAAACGTTGGGTACGGTCAACTTCGAACATACGTTCTGGACGTGATTTCGCAACGATTTCTAAAGAGTCGATTGGCAGGATGCCTTGATCCCACAATGAACCTTTAAATGTTGAATAAGCACCACGCTCAAGTGCAAGATCACTTGATGTTTGAATCGCGTAGTAGCTGATCACTTCCATTGATTCGTCAGCAAAATCAACTGCCGCGTCTGAACCGTAAGCAATACCCATTTCATATAGTGCATCTTGGAAGCCCATGATGCCCATACCGACAGGGCGGTGCTTCAAGTTTGAGTTTTTCGCTTGTGGTACAGCGTAGTAGTTAATGTCGATCACGTTATCGAGCATACGAACTGCTGTTTTAATCGTACGTGCTAACTTTTCACGATCTAACACACCACCTTGAACGTGTTGTACAAGGTTGATTGAACCTAAGTTACATACCGCGATTTCATCTTGGTTGGTGTTTAAAGTGATTTCTGTACACAAGTTCGATGAGTGCACCACGCCCACATGTTGTTGCGGTGAACGTAAGTTACATACGTCTTTGAATGTGATCCACGGGTGACCTGTTTCAAACAACATCGAAAGCATCTTGCGCCATAAGTCTTTCGCACGTACTTTCTTGTGGAGCATGTTTTGTTCTTTTGCGACTGCTTCGTAGTGCGCATAACGCTCAGCAAATTCAGCGCCTGTTAAGTCATGCAAGTCTGGCGTTTCAGAAGGCGTGAATAGTGTCCATTCAGCATCTTCAAATACACGTTGCATGAATAAATCAGGAACCCAGTTTGCTGTGTTCATGTCGTGGGTACGACGACGGTCATCACCTGTGTTCTTACGTAGCTCTAGGAATTCTTCAACGTCCAAGTGCCAAGTTTCTAAGTACGCACAAACCGCACCTTTACGTTTACCACCTTGGTTAACAGCAACTGCGGTATCATTCGCTACTTTAAGGAATGGTACAACACCTTGAGACTTACCGTTGGTGCCTTTGATATAAGAGTTCAAAGCACGTACTGGTGTCCAGTCATTACCTAAACCACCCGCCCATTTAGAAAGCATTGCGTTGTCACGCATCGCACCATAAATGTCATACAGGTCATCACCAATTGTTGTTAAATAACAGCTTGATAATTGTGGGCGTAATGTACCTGAGTTAAATAGGGTAGGCGTAGATGCCATGTAATCGAAGCTAGATAATAAGTTATAGAACTCGATTGCGCGCTCTTCTTTATTTTCTTCGTTGAGTGCAAGACCCATCGACACACGCATAAAGAAAAGTTGTGGCAATTCAAAACGTACGCCATTTGAGTGAATGAAGTAACGATCGAATAAAGTTTGAAGACCTAAATAGGTAAATTGGTTTGAGCGTTCTGGTTGGATTGCTGCTGCCAATTTTGCAAGATCAAAATTCAGAAGGTCAGGAGATAGAAGGTCGAGTTCGATCCCTTTTTTCAAGAAGGTTTCTAATGCGTCGCCTTCTAAAGTGTCAGTTGGTAGACCCAAGAACTCTAATCCAGTGCTGACCAGTTCATTACATAATAAACGTGCAGTCACATAAGTATAGTTTGGTTCTTGCTCAATACGGGTACGCGTTGCCATCATCATGGTGGTTGCAACATCGCTTTCTTTTACGCCGTTATATAAGTTTTTAACGGTTTCATCCACGATCGCTTGAACATCAATGCCTTCTAAACCTGCACTTGCGGTTTCAATTGTCGCAGTAAGTGCATCGAGATCCAAAGGTTGGAGCTGTCCTTTGGCATCCGTGATTTGTAGGGTCGGGTGATGATTTGCACCAGTTTGCTGACGAGCAGTTGCACGTTGTTCACGATAAATCACATAGGCACGAGCAACTTTTTGTTCGCCTGTACGCATCAAAGCCAATTCAACTTGGTCTTGAATTTCTTCGATATGAATCGTGCCGCCCGAAGGTAAACGACGGTTGAATGTGTTCATTACCATTTCGGTCAATTGCGTAATACGGTCATGGATGCGACTAGAGTCTGCACCTTGTTGACCTTCAACTGCCAGAAATGCTTTCCCTATCGCAACAGAAATTTTCTCGGCATTAAATGTCGCAATCTCTCCGGTGCGTTTAATGACCTGAAGTTGGCCAGGAGTAGAAGTGATGATGCTCATGTCAGCATAGCTCCATTATCATCTATTTTTATGTTCATAGACCGTTTGAATCGAGCAAAAAGTATGCCACGATATTTGAGGGATAAACACAATACTTAGTGGTTAAAGTTTGTTTTAAACACAAGATACGGGATTTTTACCAGCAGATCAATCCTTGACATTTTACTAAATTTTTTTTCATGTCTTAACTGCTGATTTCACAGGGACATAGCATAACAAAGCGATTTAAAAACACGTATAGATAACTCTGTGGATAACTCAAAAAACAAACACTTAAATTTTGTTTGATGAAGGAAGAAACAAATTGTTTAACATTGGCACAAAAAATATACTTAATTTTCATTTTGCTGAAAAAACCCAGATAAAACTGAAAAAGGTATTAAAATTCATAATTTTAATAAAAAGATAACAAAACTGGCTAGGCGTGTATCAGTTTGGTGAAGGCCACTTGTTTACAATGTAAACGTGTGTATATTGCAAAACATAAACCAATGTATCTGTAAGATTATTAGGGGCAAATAAATGAGCCAAGAAGAAAAGTTACCGAAGATTCTAATCGTAGAAGATGACGAGCGTTTAGCACGATTAACACAAGAGTATTTGATCCGTAACGGTCTGGAAGTTGGGGTTGAAACAGATGGTAATCGCGCAATCCGTCGAATCATTAGTGAGCAACCAGATTTAGTGGTATTAGATGTGATGTTACCTGGTGCGGATGGTTTGACTGTTTGCCGTGAAGTGCGTCCACACTATCACCAACCAATTTTGATGCTTACTGCGCGTACCGAAGATATGGATCAAGTGCTTGGCTTGGAAATGGGGGCAGATGACTATGTTGCTAAACCTGTTCAACCACGTGTGTTATTGGCGCGTATCCGTGCTTTGTTACGTCGTACTGACAAAACCGTTGAAGATGAAGTGGCACAACGTATCGAATTTGATGATCTTGTGATTGACAATGGCGGTCGTTCAGTCACTTTGCATGGTGAGTTGGTTGACTTTACCAGTGCAGAATATGACTTGTTATGGCTATTAGCATCAAATGCGGGTCGTATCTTGTCTCGTGAAGATATTTTTGAGCGTTTACGTGGTATTGAATATGACGGTCAAGACCGTTCGATCGATGTTCGTATTTCTCGTATTCGTCCAAAAATTGGTGATGATCCAGAAAACCCGAAACGTATTAAAACAGTACGTAGTAAAGGTTACTTATTCGTTAAAGAAACCAATGGGATGTAAAATTCAGCCCCTCCTTCTTACAAGGAGGGTTTCTTCTTTTGGAAAGGAGAAGCTGTTGAATAATTTGGAATCATATCCCTTATGGTGAGTCGAGTACTGAAGAACAGCATATTCTTGCGAATTTATGCTGGATTGGTTGTATTGGTGGTTGTGGTTGCCGCATTTTGTTATTTGCTGGTCCAAATCATTAACTATCAGCGTGCGCAAGAATATCGAGAGTCTCTTACAGATGGTATTTCCTACGTTATTAGTGAGGGGGTATCTCGCCAACCAGAGAAACAGCAGAAATTAGATTGGATTTCTGATGCTTCTGATCTGTTGGAATTGCCGATTTATTATGTAGATGCGGCACGAGTTGAATTGTCTCGGACTGAAAAAAAGCGAATTGCTGAGCAAAAGTCAGTGGTTCGATATGATGCGAATCATGGCGTAGGTTATATCATCATCGGTTTGAAAGATGATCCGCAGCATTTTCTCTATATCAAAGTCGATAAGATTGGCGAACGCCAGATGAAGGCGTTGCCAATTTTTGTCTTGGATTATTTGATGTTTTATCCGGGACAAGAAAGTGAGTATTTGGAACGAATCAAACAACATTTTTATTATCCTATTGAAATCATGGATATCCGAGATGTGAATTTAGATTCAGAACAAATAGGACGTCTACGCCAAGACCAAAGCGTGTTGCTATATAAAGATAGCGCGACCATACGCGGCACCACGATTTCGATTGTTTCCCCGATGCCGAACTATCCTGCACGAGTCTTGATCTTGGGTCCTGTGCCGATGTTTAACTGGATGCCTTTCCAGCTTTCCGCAGGGATTACCTTATTTAGCTTGTTCTTGTTGAGCTTGGGTGTTTATGGGCTGATCTTGCCATTAGAACGAAAAATCCGTCAGGTTCGTTATGCTTTAAATAAAATGAAGTCAGGTGATTTGTCATTGCGTGTACCGATCGAAGGCAGTGATGAAATGGCAAATTTGGCTTCAAGCTATAACAATATGTCGGATCATATCCAGCGTTTGATTGAAGCGCAGCGAGAGTTGATGCGTGCTGTATCGCATGAACTCAGAACGCCAGTGGCACGAATCCGTTTTGGCATGGAAATGTTGGCTGAAGAAGATGATTATAATTATCGTATTCAGCAGGTCGATATGATTGATAAGGATATTGAGGCGTTGAATACCTTGATTGATGAAATCATGACTTATGCCAAGTTGGAGCAGGGAACCCCTTCGTTAGATTTCGAAGAAGTTGTATTGGTTGAAGTGCTTGATCAAGTGGCAATGGAAACTGAGGCGCTAAAAACACAAAAAGAAATAGAATTGATTGCACCTTCGTTGGTATTGAAAGTTGATGCAGAACGTCGCTATTTACATCGTGTAGTACAAAACCTTGTGGGTAATGCAGTACGTTATTGCGATAACAAGGTACGTGTCAGCGGTGGTGTTCGTGCAGATGGTCAAGCTTATGTCTGTGTTGAGGATGATGGTCCAGGGATTCCAGAAGAAGATCGCTCTCGAATTTTTGAAGCCTTTGCTCGTCTCGATGACAGTCGTACTCGTGCTTCAGGTGGCTATGGTTTGGGTTTATCTATTGTGAGTCGTATTGCATATTGGTTTGGTGGGACAATTCAGGTCGATCAAAGTCCAAACTTGGGTGGAGCGCGTTTTATTATGACTTGGCCAGCGAAGCGTTATAAGCAAACCACCAAAAAATGATAGCAACCTAGGGGGCTTAATTCGGTGCAGCCTCCTAGACATGATCAATGTGTAAAAGAGTTTAAAAATCATAACAAAAGCCAAAGCGTAGTTGAGCTTTGGCGAAAGAATATTTAAAGCGATGCAACCAAGGTTGATTATTCTTGTAGCGAAGAATCAGGTTCGATTAATGGGCGACCAGATCTCAAACTTTGTAATGCATCTGCATTGAAATCAATCAATAAAGAGTTGTTTTTGACATCAATTTTATAGCTTTGAATCAGTCGTTCATCTCCATTCAATGTCTCAACTCGATAGGCATCAGCAATATTTAGAATACCTTCAAGATTGGTTGTTGTTGATGCAAAGTCTTCTCGAAATACGTCATAAATATCTCTTAAATCAAAAATCGCATTATCCGCATCTGGATGCTTTCGAACATAATTTTCAATATGGCGCATGAGGAGTTGTGAAAAAAAGAAATAATCTGAGTCGTGTGCGAATTTTAGCTGCATATTTATTCTCCTTCTTGTCTATCTTTAGAATACCGATCTATTGCTAAAGCTGTGTATAAAGATAAT
>NZ_GG665955.1:71467-102023 GCF_000156555.1 Acinetobacter sp. ATCC 27244 | reverse complement strand
GATAATTAAAGTATTTAGCTGAATTGCAACAGATTATGTCGAAATGACCACTTGGTTTCGTCCTTGCCGCTTGGCACGATAAAGCGCATCATCGGCATGTTTGAATAATTGTTCAGTCGAGTAGTTTTTTTCTGGTGTGTTGATGCAGATACCAATGCTAGTTTGAATTGAGAAAATTTGTGCGTGTTCTAGTTGAATTGGAGATTCACTTACATGTTGGCGGATTTTTTCGGCACATTGATAGGCTACACTTTCATTGGTGTTGGCAATGAAAATTGCAAACTCTTCACCTCCCAAGCGTCCAAACAAGTCTTGAGGGTTTAAGAGCGTTTGAGTGGTTTTAACAAAGTGTTGTAAGGCACGGTCACCGATTTGATGGCCGTAGCTGTCGTTAATGTGTTTAAAGTGGTCAATATCAAGCATCAAGAAAGCACTTGTATGGCCTGCATTTTGGGCTTGTTCTTGGAGAATTTGCAGTGATTGAAGAAATTGACGACGTGTTAGGCTGGAGGTCAACTCATCGTGAGCAATAGTATGTTGTAGTTCTTCAATGAGTTTGGATCGAACTTTATTAATACTGGAAACAGTGAGTGGGGCAATTGTCATCATGATCAGCCCAAGACGCGTTGAGATCGTGTTGTTTAAATAATTGTCGGGATAAAGCAGTAAATAGTTTTGAGACACATGATAAATAATAAAGGCGCAACTGATCGAGCTAATGATGGTCACGGAAAAATGTTGATATCGCAGTGCGCACCAAATCAAGGGGGCAATGGGGTAAAGTAAAGAGCCGGGACCCGCATCATAGTAAGCGATCACAATCGAAACGACTACGGCAACCAAAGGCAAAACGGTTTGAATAGCGGTATCTTTTAGCTCTTTCAAACACTGTTTGAAGGCGGTTAGATTCGGCATGCTGATGAGTGCAGGTAGCAATAGTAAGGCATTTTGAATTTCGGATGTAAACCAATAGCCGAAGTCCTCCCAAAATGAACCTAAAGCAAAGGGCGTGTCTAAATAAGGCAGTAAAATTGCTGCAAATAGGGCACTAGCCAGTCCTCCAATACAACAAAAACTAAATAAGAATAAATAAAAATAGCCATGATGCATTGAGCGAATAATTTTACTAAAACGGACATACAAGGCTAGTGTTGTGATGACATAAAGTAGATTTGCGGTTGTTAAACAAATATTTAATATAAAAGGAGTATCTTGAGTAGTATCGGCAATCAGGTAGCCAACAATTGCCCCTATAAAACTAATTGGGTGGCGTGTTTGTGGAAAGCGAATTAATAAGCCAAGTAGCACCGAATTTGCAGGCCAAAAAGAAGCAAGAAATGTAAGGTGTCGTGTGGCAATCCCAAGTAGGCAACACAGAAAAATAACCCCAGCAAAAAGTAGAAAGAGTTGGAAGAGCGAGTGGGGTTTTAATGCTGCTTTGGGGTGAGGCATTCTGACGCGTTTCCATAAGGGGGAATTGGGTCGCGCTATTATATAAATTTTGTTTAAATTTTCATCATAAATTTATCGCAATGCAATGATTTAGTTCATGCTGCAATATTTTTGCGCATAGGGTGCGAAAGGCGGATGTTTTTGGCGCACGAGTAAAGAAAAAAATGATTAACTTCTGGTGTTTGATTAGTTAATTCGATTTTTGAGGGTGAATTAACCATGTTATTGGATATATTTGTAAATTTAAGGACAAAATCATCCGAAAGACTAAAGCGCTTCAACTAGCATGAGAAATTAGAAATCAGGTACAATTGGCGGAATTAATTTTGTGTTTGGTGTATTTGAAGGCCAATAC
The DNA here is from genome assembly GCF_000156555.1 of Acinetobacter sp. ATCC 27244. Lineage (NCBI taxonomy): Bacteria > Pseudomonadati > Pseudomonadota > Gammaproteobacteria > Moraxellales > Moraxellaceae > Acinetobacter > Acinetobacter sp. ATCC 27244. Next base: position 100,216 of record NZ_GG665955.1, on the reverse strand, counting down.
ATACATTCTTTGTTAAAAATAGGCCTGCCAGGAGTTATCCCCGCATGAGTGCCATTACTCCATACGATTGGGCGATTATTGCCTTCGTGATCGGCGTTACATTTCTTTGCGTTTTTATGCTGACCGTTCCTTTACTCCTTGGGGGTAAAGCATGGGGACGTGCCAAGCAAGAACAGTTTGAATCAGGTGTAGTGAGTGCGGGTGGTGCCCGTATTCGCTTGTCAGCCAAATTCTATTTAGTTGCAATTTTCTTTGTCGTTTTTGATTTAGAAGCACTTTACCTCTACGCGTGGGCAACTTCTGTGCGTGAAGTAGGTTGGGTTGGCTTTGCAGCTGCTGCAATTTTTATTTTGATTTTATTGATTGGTTTGGTTTACGAACTTTCAACTGGTGGACTGAATTGGGCACCTTCGGATCGTCGTAAAGCAGCAGGGATCAAAACAAAAATTGGTTCACCAAATATGAATATCGCTGACATTACTCGATTCAATAATATCGAAGAACTCGTTGTCGATCCTACTGGTCAAATTCCAGCACAGTCTTCTGGTCGTGTTAAATCTAAAACACCGACTACATCATCATTTGAACAGGAGTAAGTCGGGATGAAATATACTTTAACCCGTGCGAATCCAGATGCCGATCAATATCCATTGCAAGATCGTCAAATCGTCACTGATCCACTTGAGGAAGAAGTGAATAAAAGTGTGATGATGACACGTCTTGAAGATGTGTTGCATACCGCAGTCAACTGGGGACGTAAAAACTCATTATGGCCATTTAACTTTGGTACATCATGCTGCTACGTTGAATATGCAACAACTTTGACAGGCGTACATGACTTATCACGTTTTGGTGCTGAGGTTATTCGTGCTTCACCACGTCAGGCTGACTTGATGATTGTTGCAGGGACTTGCTTCGTTAAAATGGCACCTGTTATTCAGCGTTTGTACGAACAAATGTTGGAACCAAAATGGGTGATCTCAATGGGTGCTTGTGCTAACTCAGGTGGTATGTACGACATCTATTCAGTGGTTCAAGGTGTAGACAAAATTATTCCTGTTGATGTGTACATCCCAGGTTGCCCACCACGTCCAGAAGCATTGATTCAAGCATTGATGTTACTTCAAGACCAAATTCAACTAGAGCGCCGTCCACTTTCAGCGGTTATTGGTGATGATCTTCAGCCTGTGTATAAGCCAAAGATGATGCCAGAACGTGACCGTAAAAATGCTGAACGTATTGCGGTGAAAAACTTACGCTCTATGGATGAAATTAAATAATTTTAACGATGAGTTTTTGACATATCCCTGATGGATATGGTCATCGGAAAGAATTGCCAGAATTTGTATTAAATAGGAAGCCAAGCCAATGGCTGAAACTGACATTGCTATGCCAGAATCGACTCAAGTCGATTCACGCCCAGCATTTGCAATTGTAGAAGAGCTCAAAACCAAATTTGGTGAGAACTTTTACGTGCAGACGACTTGTGAAGAGTTTCCAACAGTCTGGGTTGAGCGCGCACGCGTGCAAGAAGTCCTTATGTTCCTCCGTAAAGTGGAACGTCCTTATGTGATGTTGTTTGACTTATCTGCGGTAGATGAGCGTTTGCGTGTTCACCGTGATGGGTTGCCACCATCTGACTTCACTGTGTTCTATCACTTATTATCGCTGGAGCGTAATAGTGATATTCGTATCAAAGTTGCGTTGAATGAAAATGATTTAAGCATTCCAACGGCAACCAATATTTGGCCAAATGCCAACTGGTACGAGCGTGAAGCTTACGATATGTTTGGAATTGATTTCGCCGGGCATCCAATGCTTCGTCGTATCTTATTGCCGACTTATTGGGAAGGTCATCCATTACGTAAAGAATATTCTGCCCGTGCGACAGAATATACGCCGTATATGCAAGATCAAGCCAAGCAAGATTTCGAGCAAGAGCATTTGCGTTTTGTACCAGAAGATTGGGGTCTAACACGCGGCAATGATGACGAAGACTTCATGTTCTTGAACTTGGGTCCTAACCATCCATCTGCGCATGGTGCTTTCCGTGTGGTTTTACAGTTGGACGGTGAAGAAGTCAAAGACTGTGTGCCAGATATCGGTTATCACCACCGTGGTGTGGAAAAGATGGCTGAACGTCAAACGTGGCATTCATTCATCCCTTATACGGATCGTGTTGACTACTTAGGTGGTTGTGCGCAAAACATGCCATATGTGATGGCGGTTGAGCAGCTTGCAGGGATTAAAGTTCCTGAGCGCGCACAAGTCATTCGTGTCATGTTGAACGAATTATTCCGTATCAATAACCACTTACTTTACTGTGGTACAGCGATTCAGGATGCGGGTGGTATGACGCCAGTATTTTATATGTTCGCTGACCGTCAAAAAGTTTACGACATCGTTGAGGCGATTACGGGTTACCGTATGCACCCAGCATGGTTCCGCATCGGCGGTACAGCACACGACCTTCCAAACAATTGGCAAAAGCTAGTTAAGGAATTGTTGGAGTGGATGCCGAAACGTTTGAACGAGTACTACACAGCTGCACTTAAAAACTCAGTATTTATCGGTCGTACGCGTAACGTTGCGCAATATGATGCTAAATCTGCGTTGGCTTGGGGTGTGACAGGTACAGGTTTACGTGCGACGGGTATTGATTTTGACGTTCGTAAATATCGTCCATACAGTGGTTATGAAAACTTCGACTTTGATATTCCAGTGGAATATGAAGGCGATGCATATGCACGTGTATTGGTACATTTCCGTGAAATCACTGAGTCTTTGAAAATCATTCAACAGTGCTTGGATAACATGCCTTCTGGTCCATATAAAGCGGATCATCCATTGGCTGTTCCACCACCGAAAGATAAGACATTACAAGATATTGAAACCTTGATTACGCACTTCTTGAGCGTGTCATGGGGTCCTGTAATGCCTGCAGGTGAAGCATCCTTTATGACTGAAGTGGTGAAAGGTGCGAGTACCTATTACCTCACTTCGGATAAGTCGACGATGAGTTACCGTACCCGTATTCGTACACCAACGTTCACGCACTTACAGCAAATTCCTTCCGTGATTAACGGCAGCTTGGTATCTGACTTGATCATTTATTTGGCGACCATTGATGTGGTTATGGCTGACGTGGATCGCTAGGGGTAAACGATTATGATGATTTTGACTGATAAAAAACCACGTGTGAATGTTGAAGGGATTTTGACTGCGGATGAAATCCATGAAATTGAACATCACATTGGTCATTACCCATACCCACGTGCAGCTTCATTGGATGCATTGAAATGTGTACAACGCCGTAACGGTTGGGTAGATGATGCACAAATGAATGCAATTGCGCAATTATTGACAATCAGTGTGGCGGATTTGGAAGGTGTAGCAACATTCTATAACCGTATCTACCGCCAACCTGTGGGGCGTCATGTAATTTTATTGTGTGATTCAATTGCTTGTTTCTTGATGGGTGCAGAAACGCTTGCAGAAGCGTTCCAACGTGAGTTGGGTATCCAGTATGGGCAAACTACAGCTGATGGTCGTTTTACCTTGCTCCCAATTTGCTGTTTAGGTAATTGTGACAAAGGTCCAACGTTAATGATTGATGAAGATACCCACGGTTTAGTGGACGTATCATCAGTTAAACAGTTATTGGAGAAGTATGTATGAATACTGAACCAAAACCAATTTATGGCGACGGTAATCCAGAAACTCATCCGCTGACTTGGCGTTTGAGTAAGCAAGATGCAGTACGCAATGCTGATGACTACGAAGCACTTGAAGGTTATGCAGGCTTTAAAAAAGCACTCAGCATGCCGCCAAAAGATGTACTTGAAGTCATCAAAGCTGCGACGGTTAAAGGCCGTGGTGGTGCAGGTTTCCCTGCGGGTATTAAATGGTCATTGATGGCGCCAAATGATAATTCTGGTCCTCGTTATTTGATCTGTAATGCCGACGAAATGGAGCCAGGTACCTTCAAAGACCGTTTGTTGATGGAAAAACTTCCTCATCAATTGATCGAAGGGATGTTGATTGCAGGTTATACCTTAGAAGCAACGCATGGTTATATCTTCATTCGTGGTGAATATATCGAAGCTGCTCAATACTTAAATGAAGCATTAGAGCAAATCCGTGCCAAAGGTTACTTAGGTGAAAATATCCTTGGTACCGGCTGGAACTTTGAAATGCATGTTCACACAGGAGCAGGTCGTTATATCTGTGGTGAAGAAACCGCATTGATTAACTCACTTGAAGGTCGCCGTGCCAATCCACGTACTAAACCACCATTCCCACAAGTTGCGGGTGCATGGGGTCGTCCGACGATTGTCAACAACGTTGAAACCTACAATAACTTGCCTGCGATTATGTTGCGTGGACCTGAATGGTACATCAACTTGTCTGCACACAAGTCTAAAGATCCTGGAACTAAAATTTACGGTGCATCAGGTAAGGTGAAGTTCCCTGGGCTTTGGGAATTGCCATTTGGTACAACAGCGCGTGAAGTAATTGAAGATCATGCGGGTGGTATGCGTGATGGTTTAACACTGAAAGCATGGTTACCGGGCGGCGCATCAACAGATTTCTTGGCTGCTGAACATATTGACTTGCCAATGGATGCTGAAAGCATCATGAAGGCAGGTTCTCGTTTAGGAACATGTTTGTTGATGGTGGTAGATGAAACGCAATGTATGGTTTCAGCGACCCGTAATCTAGAAGAATTCTTTGCGCGTGAGTCTTGTGGTTTCTGCACACCATGTCGTGATGGTTTACCGTGGGCTGTTAAAGCACTGAAAGCACTCGAAAATGGTGAAGGGAAGATGGAGGATATTCAACATCTCTCTGAACTTACTAAAAAATTGTGGATTGGTAAGACTTTCTGTGCCCACGCACCTGGTGCGATGGAGCCACTGATGGGCGCATTAAAATATTTCCGTCATGAGTTTGAGGCAAAGGTAAGTACCCATGCAGCAACTCGTGATGTAGAACAGGTTTAAGGAATTCGACTATGGCTACAATTCATGTCGATGGAAAATCGTATGAAGTCAACGGCTCAGAAAACTTGCTACAAGCATGTCTTAGCCTTGGCATCGATATCCCGTATTTTTGTTGGCACCCATCCTTAGGTTCTGTTGGTTCTTGTCGTCAATGTGCGGTAACTCAATACGCGAATCCTGAGGACACACGTGGGCGTTTGGTGATGTCTTGTATGACACCAGCCGCTGACAATACTTATATTTCGATTGAAGATAAAGAAGCAACAGAGTTTCGTGCATCGATTGTTGAATTCTTGATGACGAACCACCCACATGACTGTCCAGTTTGTGAAGAAGGTGGTCACTGTCATTTACAAGATATGACAGTGATGACACAGCATGATCGTCGTCGCTATCGCTTTACTAAACGTACCCATCATAACCAAGAGTTAGGCTCGTTTATTGCGCATGAGATGAACCGTTGTATCGCATGTTATCGTTGTGTGCGTTACTACAAAGACTATGCAGGCGGTACAGACTTTGGTGTGTATGCCAATGCTTCACGTGTTTACTTTGGTCGTCCAGAGTCAGGTACTTTAGAATCAGAATTCTCTGGTAACTTGACAGAAGTATGTCCAACAGGTGTGTTTACTGATAAGACACATTCAGCACGTTATAACCGTAAGTGGGACATGCAGTATGCGCCAAGTGTCTGCTTTGGTTGCTCTTCTGGCTGTAACATTTCTCCGGGTGAGCGTTATGGCGAAATCCGTCGTGTTGAAAACCGTTTTAATGGTTCAGTCAATCAATACTTCCTTTGTGATAAAGGTCGTTTTGGTACGGGTTATGTCAATCGTGAAGATCGTCCACGTCAACCTCAATTCCGTAATGGTGAAACTGTAGCAACCGTGAGTGTTGATCAAGCTCTTGATCAAGTGATTGCGCAGCTTAAAGGTAAAAAAGTTCTAGGTATTGGTTCTCCTCGCGCAAGCTTGGAATCAAACTACGCACTTCGCCAACTTGTTGGTCAAGATAACTATTCAACAGGTATGTCTCAAAAAGAGCAGAACTTGGTTGAGTTAGCTGCATCTATCATGCAAACAGAGGGTATCTATAACCCGAACATGCGTGAAATTGAAAGCTATGATGCCGTGTTGATCTTGGGTGAAGACTTAACGCAAACAGCACCACGTATGGCTTTGTCGGTTCGCCAAGCTGCGAAAAATAAAGCGAAAGAAATGGCTGCTAAAACGCGTACACCTGACTGGTTAGCAGAACCTGTACAACGTATTGGTCAAGAAGCAAAATCACCGATTTATATTCTTGCTGCAACACAAACGCGTTTAGCGGATGTGGCAACAGGTGAAGTGGTTGCTTCTCCAAACGATATTGCACGTTTAGGTTTTGCGGTTGCTGCTGCTGTGAAAGGTGAAACAGTATCTGGTCTTGATGATGACGCAAAAGCATTTGCACAAACCATTGCTGATACCTTAAAAGCTGCGAAAAAACCATTGATTATCTCTGGTACCAGCTTACAAGACCCGGCAATCATGGAAGCTGCTGCACAAGTTGCGCAGAATCTAGGTGAAAATGCGGGCTTATCATTGACAGTTCCTGAAGTGAACTCAATGGGCTTAGTATTATTCGGTGGCTTAAGCTTAGAACAAGCGTTTGCACAAGATTATGATGCAGTGGTTGTAGTTGAAAATGACTTAACTCGTCGTATCCCAGTTGCTCAAGTCAAAGCTGCATTGGATAAAGCTGAAACTGTGATTGTATTGGATCACAGTGAAACTGAAACCTTGAAACTTGCAGATATTGTTCTTTCTGCTGCCAGTTTTGCGGAAGGTGACGGAACTGTAGTCAGTCAAGAAGGACGTGCACAACGCTTCTATCAAGTGTATGACCCAAGCTACTACAAGCCTGAATATGCAATCAAAGAATCTTGGCGTTGGTTACATGCCGTTGAGACAGGTCTCAAAGGTAAAGCTGTAGATTGGACACTTCTTGATGATGTGATTGATGACATCGTGAAAAATGTTCCTGTGCTTGAAGCGATTCAAGATGTTGCACCAGATGCTGGCTATCGTATCCATGGTTTAAAAATTGCGCGTGAACCACGTCGTTATTCTGGTCGTACCGCAATGCGTGCGCCATTATCTGTTCATGAGCCTAAACAACCGACTGATCCTGACTCAGCATTAACTTTCTCGATGGAAGGTTATGTGGGTAATCAAACAGCATCTTCACTGGTACCATTTGCATGGTCAGCAGGTTGGAACTCACCACAAGCTTGGAATAAATACCAAGATGAAGTGGGTGGCCACTTAAAAGGTGGTGATTCTGGTGTTCGTCTTTTTGATCGTTTAGCAAAACGTCCTGCACGTAGCTATGTTGCACCAACTGCTGTTGTTGTGAACCCTGAAAGCTTCCGTCTTGTACCTATGCACCATATCTTTGGTTCTGGTGAATTCACAATTAAAACACCTGCAATGGAATCTCGTATTCCTGAAGCAATGTTTGCGGTCGGTGAGCAAGATGCGACACGTTTAAATGTTCAAGATGGTCAACGTATTACGGTAAAAGCAGGCGAAACCAGCATTAGCTTGCCTGTACAAGTGATTGAATATTTACCAACAGGTTATATTGGTTATCCAATTGGCTTAGCACCAACAGTTTCATTGGCAGAGCCTGTTTCTGTGGCGGTAGGAGTGTAATTCATGAATCAAGAAATTATACGTCAAACGCCACTTTGGGCTGAGAACTGGCCGATTGCCTACTCAGTGATTCAAGCCATTGTGATCTTGCTTGTGGTGGTATTGGTTGCTGCGTTGATGTCGTTTATTGAGCGTCGTCTGTTGGCATTATGGCAAGACCGTTATGGTCCAAACCGTGTTGGCCCTGGGGGTATGTTCCAGATCGTTGCCGACATGCTCAAGATCATGTTCAAAGAGGACTGGACACCAAAGTTTGCTGATAAGTTGACTTTCCGTTTAGCACCAGCAGTTGCGATGGCAACTGCGGTACTTTCCTTTATGGTCATTCCTGTGAGCCCAATGTTGGGTGTTGCAGATATGAGTATCGGTCTATTGTTCTTTATGGCAATGGCAGGTATTGCAGTCTACGCAGTGCTATTTGGTGGTTGGGCATCGAATAACAAATACTCATTGCTTGGTGGTCTTCGTTCAGCGGCACAAACCATTTCTTACGAAGTGTTCTTGGGTATTTCGTTGATGGGTGTGGTGGCGATTGCAGGTTCATTCAACCTACGTGAGATTGTTGAAGCACAACGAGATATGTGGTTTATCATCCCACAATTCTTAGGTTTCTTGATCTTTGTGGTTGCTGGTGTTGCGGTAACGCACCGTCATCCATTTGACCAACCTGAAGCTGAACAAGAGTTGGCAGAAGGTTACCATGTTGAATATGGTGGTATGAAGTGGGGGATGTTCTTCGTTGCAGAATATGTCAACGTGGTATTGATCTCAGCATTAATCGTGACTTTATTCTTCGGCGGATGGCTTGCACCATTTAACTTAGAAATTCCATTTGTTCCACCAGTTTTTTGGTTCGTAATTAAAACAGCATTCTTTGTAATGATGTTTGTCTTGGCACGTGGTTCATTAATGCGTCCACGTTATGACCAAGTGATGAATTTTGGTTGGAAAGTTTGTTTGCCATTGGCGTTGGTCAACTTGTTAGTGACTGGTGCTGTGATTCTGATGAATCAGGCCTAGGACAGCAGGGAGTACAAAATGTATAAAATTCTAGCTGGATTTGGATCGATTGTACGTTCGTTGTGGATGGTGTTTAGCCATGTCACACGTAAACGTGACACGATTTTATATCCAGAAGTACCAGCTGAACAAATTGTGCCTCCACGCTTTCGTGGTCGTATCATCTTAACGCGTGATCCAGATGGTGAAGAGCGTTGTGTGGCGTGTAACCTATGTGCGGTTGCATGTCCAGTTGGCTGTATTTCATTACAAAAAGCGGAAAAAGAAGATGGACGTTGGTATCCAGAATTTTTCCGTATTAACTTCTCACGTTGCATTTTCTGCGGTATGTGCGAAGAAGCATGTCCAACGACTGCGATCCAGATGACACCTGATTTTGAACTTGCAGAATATGTACGTCAGGACTTGGTGTATGAGAAAGAAAACTTGCTCATTTCTGGTACAGGTAAATATCCAGACTATAACTTTTACCGCGTGACTGGTATGGCTGTGACAGGTAAAGACAAAGGTCAAGCGCAAAAAGAAAGTGCGCCAGTTGATGTACGGAGCTTACTACCATGATGTGGCCATTTTATTTGATGGCTCTAGTGGCCATTGTTTCAACCATTCGTGTTGTGACGAATACAAATCCTGTGCATGCACTGTTGAGCTTAATTGTGTCATTACTTGCTGTCGCTGGTATTTTTATGATCGTAGGTGCGCCATTTGCTGGCGCACTAGAGATTATCGTTTATGCCGGTGCGATCATGGTGTTGTTCGTATTCGTGGTCATGATGTTGAATCTCGGACAGGATACTGTTGAGCAAGAAAGTAAATGGCTGACATCTGATGCATGGGCATTCCCAGCACTCATGAGCTTTCTTATGGGCTTGATTCTCGTCTGGATGCTTGGCAGTGATTACACCACTACAGGTGCAGTGATGGGGCGTGAAGTTGTGGGTCCAAAAGCTGTAGGTCAGGCATTATTTACGCATTATCTATTACTGGTTGAAATTGCCGCGATGTTATTGCTTGCAGCATTGGTTGCAGCATTCCATTTGGGTAAACGTGAACCAAGTGCAGAAGAGGAAAAAGAATAATGGGACACATCCCTTTAGAACATGGTTTGATTGTCGCAACCATTCTTTTTGCACTGGGTTTTTACGGTGTAATGGTGCGACGCAACCTATTATTTATGTTAATGAGTCTTGAAGTCATGATGAATGCTGCTGCGTTAGCATTTGTTTTGGCAGGTAGTGTCTGGGCGCAACCAGATGGTCAAGTCATGTTTATCTTGATTTTGACTCTCGCTGCGGCAGAGGCATGTATCGGTCTAGCGATCGTCCTTCAGTTCTATCATCGCTTCCATCATTTGGATGTAGATGCTGCTAGTGAGATGCGCGGATGAGTACTTTATATTTAACCATTTTATTTCCGCTCATTGGTTTTATCCTTTTAGCAGCGGGTCGTAACAAACTTTCTGAAAATGTTGCAGCAATTATTGGTGTTGGTTCAGTTGGTTTATCTGCTGTATTTGCTTTAATTGCAGGATTGGCATTTACCAATAGCGGTGATACCGTTTTCGTTCAGCATTTATGGACATGGTTTAATGTCGGTGGTTTCGCACCGGGTATTAGCTTACAGCTAGATGGTCTTTCTCTCATTATGATGGGAATGGTGACTGGGGTAGGCTTTCTGATTCATATCTTCGCATCTTGGTATATGCGTGGTGAAGAAGATTACGCACGTTTCTTCTCATACTTTAACCTATTTGTTGCCAGCATGTTGTTGTTGGTATTGGGCGATAACTTGGCGTTATTGTTCTTGGGTTGGGAAGGCGTAGGTCTGTGCTCTTACTTACTGATTGGTTTCTACTACTCAAATCCTGCAAATGGTTGGGCAGCAATCAAGGCATTTACAGTAACACGTGTAGGTGATGTATTTTTACTCATCGCATTGTTCTTGCTCTATCAACAATTTGGTACTTTGAATACTCAGTACATTGTTGAAAATGCAGCAACTGTAATGACACAAAGCTCATCATTGTCGATCTGGACAGCATTGATGTTGTTCTTAGGGGCAGCAGGTAAATCAGCACAAATTCCATTACAAACTTGGTTAGCAGATGCGATGGCTGGTCCAACACCAGTATCCGCATTGATCCACGCTGCAACGATGGTTACAGCGGGTGTGTACTTATGCTGCCGTATGTTCTCTGTAATGGAAATGGCACCAGAAGTGATGCAATTCATTTCAATTACAGGTGCTGTGACTTTATTGGTTGCTGGTTTTGCTGCATTAGTTCAAACCGATATCAAACGTATCTTGGCTTACTCAACCATGAGTCAGCTCGGTTATATGTTTATGGCAGTGGGTGCTGAAGCATACCAAGCTGGTTTGTTCCATATGTTGACTCACGCATTCTTTAAAGCGTTATTGTTCTTGTCTTCAGGTGCTGTCATTTTGGCGTACCATCATGAACAAAACATTTTCAAGATGGGTGGCTTGTTCAAGCATAACAAATTCTTATTTGCTTGCTTCGCGATTGGTGGCGGTGCCTTAGCTGCGATTCCATTCTTGACCGTTGGTTTCTTCTCGAAAGATGCGATCTTGTGGCAAGTTTGGGCGCATGGTCATACTACAGGTATTGAAACCTTCGGTACGTTGTTCTGGGTTGGTGTTGCTGGTGCTTTCTTAACCTCTATCTATACTTTCCGTTTAATTTGGATCGTATTCTTTGGTGAAGAAAAGACGGCATACCATCCAATCAAAGGTGCAACTTATTGGGCTCCACTTGCGATTCTTGCTGTACTTTCAACAGGTGTGGGTGCGTTATTACAAGCGCCAGTTATCGGTATTTTAAATCAAGCTGGTATTCCTGCGTTTGTTATGACTGATGCTTTAGCACATTTACAACATGGTGTTGAATTAAAAGCAGTTGGTATTGCATTGGCTGGCTTGGCCGTTGGTATTTTCCTGTTTGCTTTTGCTTATGGTGCTGTCAAGTCGTTTGCTCAAAGTTCTTTGGGTGCAGGCTTAGCGCATATTTGCCGTACAGCATTCGGTTTTGATGCTTTGTATGACATCGTGTTTGTAAAACCATATTTGTTTATTGCAAAAATCTTAGGTCGTGATCCTGTTGATGGTTTATGGCTGGTATTGCCTGCGATTGTGAAGGGTGGTAATAGCTTTACAAGCGCACGTCAAACAGGTTCATTGCGTGAATACGCATCAAGCATGTCACTCGGTATCGTGGTGTTGTTGATGATCTTGATCGTGATTCAGGTTGTGGGGAAATAAAATGGAAAACAATTTAATTTTACCCGCACTGATTTTAGTTCCTTTCATTGCTGGTTTCATTTGTTGGTTGGTTGATAAATTCGACCAACAATTACCGCGTTGGATTGCCTTAATTGGTATGCTCATCACCTTTGGTTTGGGTATAGCTCTCTGGCAAAATGGTACTTTCAGCTACAGTATGGGTGGTCAAACGCCATCATGGGCTGCAGAGTTTTATCTTCCTTGGATTCAAACCTTAGGTATTAGCATTCACCTTGCAGTAGATGGTTTATCACTACTGATGGTGTTATTAACAGCATTACTTGGTGTGCTTGCTGTGGGTTGCTCTTGGGGTGAGATTCAAAAGAATGTTGGTTTCTTCCACTTAAACCTCCTTTGGAGTTTAGGTGGGGTGATCGGTGTATTCTTAGCGATTGACTTGTTCTTATTCTTCTTCTTCTGGGAGATGATGCTCGTACCAATCTATTTCTTGATTGCGTTATGGGGTCATAAAGGTTCGAATGGTCGTTCACGTGTTTATGCTGCAACCAAGTTCTTCTTATATACCCAAATTGCTGGTTTGATTATGTTGATCGGTATCCTAGGCCTTGTGGTTTATGGATACATGATGACAGGCATGATTGGTTTTGATTACAACTATCTTATGGCTGTAGCACATCGTTTACCGCCTGAAGTGGCATATGCCTTCATGTTGTGTTTCTTCATCGGTTTTGCTGTGAAATTACCAGTATTCCCATTACACGGTTGGTTACCTGATGCACATGCGCAAGCGCCAACTGCGGGTTCTGTGGATTTAGCGGGTATTTTGATTAAAACCGCGGCTTATGGTTTGCTTCGTTTTGTCATTCCATTTTTCCCAGCAGCATCAGCACAATTTGCAGATATTGCGATCATTCTCGGTTTGATTGGTATTTTCTACGGGGCATTCCTCGCATACCAACAAACAGATATGAAACGTCTACTTGCGTATACCTCTATTTCGCACATGGGTTTCATTTTACTTGCAATTTATGCAGGTAATATTCTGACTTTCCAAGGCCTCATGATCATGATGTTAGCGCATGGTTTATCATCTGCTGCATTGTTCATTATGTCTGGTCAGGTTTATGAGCGTTTACATACCCGTGATTTACGTTTGATGGGTGGCCTACGTGGTCAACTGCAATACTTACCATTTTTCTTAATGTTCTTTGTTGCGGCCCTTGTTGGTGTACCGGGTCTAGGTAACTTTATTGGTGAATTCCTGATTCTTATGGGTTCTTTCAATACTTATCCGACTTTCACTATCATTGCCGCTGTGAGTTTGGTATTTGCTGGTCTATACGGTTTGATTCTGATTCATAAAGCACTGTTTGGTGTACCGAATCCTGAACAGCAGCAGCACTATACCAGCCCTCTCAAAGATCTATCTGCTCGTGAAGTTAGTATTTTAATGCTATGTGCAGTTGGTTTGGTTTGGTTAGGTATTTACCCACAAACATTCTTGGATGTTTCACAATCAAGTATGCAGTGGATTGTAAATAGTTATATGCCAGTACAAGAAGTTGTTGAAGTCGTTCAACAGACAGCAACTCAACTTGAACATGTGGAGATGCAATAAATCATGAACTTCACACTTTCTTTTTCTGAGCTTATGCCACTGGCACCCGTAATGATTGTAGCGTTGACTGCAATCGTTGTGATGTTGTTGATTGCGATCAAGCGTAACCACAATTTAATTGCGACAACTTCGGTTGTCGGTTTAAACCTTGCTGCAATTTTAATTGCGTATACCATGTTTACTGGAAGTTTTGCTCCAGTAAACGTGATGGGTATGTTTATGGTTGATCCATTTACCATGCTCTATCAATTCTTGATTTTGGTTGCTGCTTTAGCGTGTTGCACGTTGTCTCATGCTTATATCGAGACTTATAAAGACAATCGTGAAGAGCTTTATATCTTGTTACTGTGTTCCGTAGCAGGTGCAATGTTGTTGGTTGCAAGCTCTCATTATGCAGCGTTCTTTATCAGCCTTGAACTCATGTCAATTCCGATTTATGGCATGTTGGCATATACCTATCAACGTAGTCATTCGTTAGAAGCAGGGATTAAATATCTTGTGCTTTCAGCAACGGCATCTGCGATGTTATTGATGGGTATGGCATATATCTATGCTTATACAGGCTCGTTATCATTCTATGATTCAGTACAGAATTTATTTGCTGTGATTGATCAACCGATGGTGTTATTGGGTCTAGCGTTAATTATCTTTGCTGTGGCATTCAAACTCTCGCTTGCACCATTCCACAAATGGACACCAGATGTGTATGCAGGTGCACCAGCGCCAATGGCAACATTCTTGGCAACGGCTGCTAAAGTGGCGACTGTTGGTCTATTTGTTCGTTACTTGTTAACTTCAGGTGCAATTTTAGAGCAATCGCTGGTTACGATTTTGACGATTCTTGCAGTATTGTCGATTGTGGTAGGTAACTTGCTTGCAGTGCGTCAAGTGAACTTGAAGCGTATCTTGGGTTATTCCTCGATTGCACACTTTGGTTATTTGTTGATTGCTTTAATTAGCATGACTTATGCAAGTTTAGGCAGCGTAACGGTATATGTGATTACGTATGTATTGACAACAATCGGCGCCTTCGGTGCTGTTGCATTGATGTCGAGTCCTTATAACAATGTGGATGAAGCACAAAGTCTTGCCGACTATCGTGGTTTGTTCTGGCGTCGTCCAATTTTGACTGCAACATTAACCGTAATGATGTTGTCTCTTGCTGGTATTCCATTAACTGCCGGCTTTATCGGTAAGTTCTTGGTGGTGTTGGCAGCAGTTACAACTCAACATTGGTTCCTTGCAGCGATGATCGTTGTAGGTAGTGGTATCGGTTTATATTATTACCTTCGTGTGATGGTTGTCATGTATATGACACCACCAGATGTACCTCGTATTGATGCTGACGCACATTGGGGAACTAAAGTCGGTGGTATCATGGTACTTGGTGCTGCATTATTAGTCTTGTTCTTGGGTGTGTACCCAGATCCGATGATTAACTTAGCATTGAAAGCAGAAATTCTGTCTCCATTGCATTTTATGATGTCACAACAACACTAATGGTCTGATTTGTACAAAAAAGCCTCCAAAATTGGGGGCTTTTTTATTGAATAGTAAAAAAACACTTTATAATAGCCGAAGATTTATATTAGCTAGGTACTTACTCGTGTCGATCCAAGAAATTCGTCATCCGCTTATTCGCCATAAACTTGGTTTATTACGTCGTTCCGACATCAGTACCAAGAACTTTCGTGAATTGGCACAAGAGGTCACAATGTTATTGACCTATGAGGCGACAAAGGATTTACCCGTTGTTGATCATGAAATTGATGGATGGGCAGGGAAAGTTGCTACACAGCGCATTGCTGGAAAGAAAATTACCATTGTTCCAATTTTGCGTGCAGGCATTGGTATGCTTGAAGGTGTTTTAAATCTGATTCCAAGTGCTAAAGTTAGTGTTTTGGGTTTAGAACGTGACGAGGCAACGCTAGAGGTGCGTACCTATTATAAAAAACTCGTACCTGATGTGGCGAATCGTTTGGCCATGATTATCGATCCTATGCTTGCAACTGGAAATTCATTGATTGCTGCGATTGATGTTTTGAAAGCAAGTGGCTGTAAAGATATTCGTGTGATGGTTTTGGTTGCAGCACCTGAGGGTATTGCTAAAGTTGAAGCAGCGCATCCTGATGTACGTCTTTATACCGCTTCAATTGATCAGGGGTTGAATGAGGAAGGCTATATCGTCCCAGGTTTAGGAGATGCTGGCGATAAGATTTTTGGTAGTGTCCAAAAAGATTAAGCATTAAAATTATTATAAAAAGAGACTGGATGACATCATAAATTTTATGGGAGGTCTAAAGTCTCTTTTTATTTTCTATATACTATGGGCTATGGCTTGGTACAGTAGGGGTAAATGTGATGAAACAAGATTTCTATCAAGGAAAAGTGAAGCAATATAATCCTGATAAAGGATTCGGTTTTATTGGTACAACTGAAGGTGATGTCTTTTTTCATATTTCAGATTTCCCGTCAGCAGAAGGTGAACCGAAACGAAATGAAAAAGTGAAGTTTGCTGTGGTCGAAAACCAAGGCAAATTTAAAGCGGTACAAATTGAGCGTGTTGATCCAAATCCTGCAAAAACCAAGAAAACAAAAATAGCGAATCATAATAAAGCAATTACAAGCGAACTATTATCAAATTTTCGACGTTAAATAATTCGGTGTATAGAATAAGGGTAAGCTATGCTTAACCCTTATTCTTTGTAGAAAAGAATAAGAGTAAAGGAAGTTTTTATGTTTCTTACGGGGAAAATTAAAAATTATAATTCAGATCGTGGTTTTGGTTTTATCGAAGTAGAACATGATCGATCAGATATTTTTTTTCATATAACAGATTTTCCTAAAATAGGTGGTGAGCCAAAAACTGGGGAATTAGTTAAGTTTTTAATTGTTGAGGATAAAGGTAAATTTAAAGCAACAAATATCGTGCGGATAGACCTGAAAGCTGTTAGTCCAGTTCATGAAGCGATTCAAACTGACATGTCTATAAAAAATATTGCTCAAAGTAACTCAAAAACAAAAGGTAAAAAGGGACTGACTTACACAATAGTTGCGATGATTATCATCGCAATTTTACTAGGACTGGTGTTTAAAAAATATCAAGCTTATCAGCAATCTCAACAACTCAAGGTCGAGCAATTGATTGAAGAGCAAAAAAGGATTATAGATGCTCAACGTCAAGCTATAGGAGATCTGCCTGATGTAAAGCTCTCTGAAAAAACAGAGAATGCATTAAAATCTACTCATAACTCCGGAGTATCAATTCAACAGCAGGTTGCTTCAGAAAATCAATTTAGTTGTGATGGGCGAACTCATTGCTCGCAAATGAGGTCTTATGATGAGGCTGTATTCTTTTTAAGAAATTGTCCCAATACCCAAATGGATGGGGATGGAGATGGAATTCCGTGCGAACGACAATTTGCACGTCATTAAGAAGATCAGGTTTAAACCTGATCTTCACAGAATTGTAAAAAGGCTTTTAAACCTGGTCCCTGATACTTTTGACGATGCACGAGCATGTAAAGAGGACGTGTTAACGCCCAGTAGGGTGTGTCTAGAATGACTAATTGTCCTTTTTCCTGCAAAGGTTCAATGGCCAATCGAGAAACACAGGTCATACCTAAACCACCTGCAACAATTTTTAAAATTGCTTCATTGTGGCCCAATGTTAACCGAATATTTGCATCAGGTAGGTCTTGTAAAATTGCATTGTCGAATACTTCACGGGTACCAGAACCCTCTTCACGTAAGATCCATTCAACATCTAGAAAATCGGTTGCTGTGATAGGACGATTTAACTGTGCAAGAGGGTGATCGGGCGCACAACAAACTGCAAGTTCATCATTGCGCCAATGGATACATTGGAGTTGCGGGAGGTGACAAGAACCTTCAATTAAGGCTAAATCAAGTTGAAATTGATTGACGGCTTCGATCATCTGGCGTGTGTTACCAACTTGTAGTTGTAGATGAGCTTGAGGATGAAGCTGTAAAAAATCAGCCATCAGATCAGGCATCAAATAGTCACTAATCGTTAAGGTTGCACCTAAACGTAAATCAATACTTTGCAATTCACCTTTCGCCGCTTGTTCAAAAGATTCACAACGACCTAAAATTTCTAGTGCTTGGGGAAGCAAGAAACGCCCCAAATCATTGAGTTGTAGACGTTTACCCAAGCGATCAAATAATGGTGCTCCAAGACCATCTTCTAAATCAGCTAAAGCCATACTTGCCGCACTTTGCGTGAGTCTGACAGCATCGCTCGCTTTGGTAACAGTTCCTTCTTGAGCGACCGCCACGAAAACAGCCAATTGGCGTAATGTCATGCGCATGTTAAAAGCCTTAACGTATTGAGAGTCTATATTTAGCAGACTCTAGAGTATTTATAAATAATCAGATCATGCTACCATGAGCACACTGTTTCGTGCCACGTTCAAATCATGTCAATTGAAAAATTTAGCGTAGAAAAAGTTTTATCGGTTCATCGTTGGACCAATACTCTATTTAGTTTTACTATGACTCGTCCAGCCCATTTTAAGTTTACCGCAGGTCAGTTTGCGCGTATTGGTTTAATGGTGGATGGTGAATTGGTGGTTCGTGCTTATTCAGTTGTGTCATCGCCATTTGATGAAACCTTGGAGTTCTTTTCAATTGTTGTCCCTGAAGGCGCATTTACCTCAAACTTACAGCATCTAAAAGTAGGTGATGAGCTCTATCTTGAAAAGATATCTTATGGTTATTTAACACTTGCACGTTATCAGCAGCCATTACCAAAAGATTTGTGGTTATTGGCTACGGGTACGGGGTTAGCACCATTTTTATCGATGTTGCAAGATTTTGAAACGTGGAATAAATATCAGCATATCAATCTCGTTTATAGTGTTCGTACCGCTTCAGAATTGGCGTATGTTGAACGTATTCAAGAGATTGCAGCAACTTTTGGTGAAGGGCATTTGGGTTTTCAGTTTGTACCTATTATTACCCGTGATCCAAACGCTAAATTGCATGATCGATTACCAATTTTAATTGCCAATGGTCAGCTCGAAAAAGTTGTTGGATTGGAATTTAATCCAGAAACTAGCCATGTCATGTTGTGTGGCAATCCGCAAATGGTGGATGATACCAAAGAAGCATTAAAACAGCGTGGGCTAACCATGAATCGTCGTGGAGAGGGGAATATTGCGGTTGAGAATTATTGGTAACCAACCGAGAAAAATAAGTTGAATAGGATATGTGTTAATGAACAAGCATATCCATAAATTCACGAATTTCTTGAATTGCGGTATCGATGTCAGTGCTTAACCATGTCGGTTCAAACACACCTGTATAATGGGCTAAACGGTCCTGCGGTACTACAAGCCTGATTGGGCAGTCTTCTTCAAGTAAGCGCCAAGGTACAATTGGAACTTCATTATCTAAAAAAGGTTGCACATTTCGAATATCAATAATCATGGCATTGATACAGTCAGGTAAAGGCATGACTGAAAACTCATCGGTACGACGACGGAAATATTCAAGATCACCCCATTTTAAAATGTAGCTCGGCTTATTAAATTCAATAATACCAATCAAATGTTCATCACGAGTGTGATGCAAAAAACATTGATGGCTAACATCAGTGTCCAATTCAAGAGAAACGCTTTGTTGACTGTAGGACATAAAGCAGAACAGTGTGGAAATGAGGGCAAGTATTATAGCTTATTTTATAGTATTGCTAAAGCGCCTATATTTTATACAAAGTATATTGAAATATAAAGTAGAGTTATGCAACTAAGGCAACGATAGTCCGAATCTTCTTCACACAATGCAACATTGCGTATTGTTAATATAAAGCTGAACAGTAAAAAGGATGAGGGCTGCTATCATGCATGATTTTAATAAGCCACAGCCTCATGTGGCGAGTAAAGAAGAAATTACCAAGAAGAGAAGATTACCCGTTTATATTTTGATTATTGTGGGAATCTTTTTAATCGCACTGCTTGTATTTATGGTTGCTGATCATTCGGCGAAACCCACTGCCCAAGTGATTATGTCACATTTGCAGTCGGTAATTTTAAATGCATAAGCAGTTTCTTATAGACCAAGTTTGATAATGGGAAAAGCCTGTTGATGTGAATCAATAGGCTTTTTTGCAATATTTTGCGGATTTTTTGTTGTATTAGTGATGCGATTCATTGATTGGAAAATAGACAAAAACTAAGGTGAAAGCATCCATAAATTATTTGCTTGCTCACTGAGTGATCATGAGTGGATCGTACAACATGTAAAAACATGACATAAGGATAACAACATGAATGATTTTTTTAGAGATCCCTCCCAACGAGGAGGATTCGATGCCATGTACTACTGGGATCAGTTTCAGCCTATTTTAGCTGCAATCGTCATTTTACTAGTCGGTTGGATTGTGGCGTTGGTCATTGCTGCTGGCGTAAAGAAGTTACTACAAAAGCTGGATACCAATAATCGACTCTCTTCCGCGACAGGACAGAACTCAAATATTGAAAGTCTAATATCCAAGCTTGTTTTCTGGTTTGTGATGATCCTTGCGGTTGTCGGGGCCTTGAATATCCTCAACATTAGTGGTGTGAGTGATCCATTTAGTAATATGGTGGGGCGTGTACTCGCTTATTTACCAAATCTATTGGCTGCGGTTGCTGTAGGTTTCATCGGCTGGATCGTTGCTCGTTTAGTGCAAGCAGGTTTAACCAAAGTACTTGCGAAAACAGAATGGGATGAAAAGCTGAGCAGTGAGGTGGGTGTGAGCTCACTGAGTAGTAATATAGGTGAGATCTTTTACTGGCTTGTATTATTACTATTCTTACCGATTGTGCTTTCGATTCTGGGCTTAACTGGCTTGTTGATCCCTGTACAGAATATGGTAAATGATGCGATTTCATATTTACCAAATCTATTTATTGCGGGTGTAATCATCTTTGTTGGTTATATTCTGGCAAAAATTGTACGCGGTATCGTGGAAGGTTTGAGCAATAGTCTTGGCTTACA
Source organism: Acinetobacter sp. ATCC 27244 (assembly GCF_000156555.1). NCBI lineage: Bacteria > Pseudomonadati > Pseudomonadota > Gammaproteobacteria > Moraxellales > Moraxellaceae > Acinetobacter > Acinetobacter sp. ATCC 27244. The sequence goes on along the minus strand of NZ_GG665955.1, from coordinate 79,616 downwards.
AGCACAAGCACAAAAAGTTGGATTGTTTAAAAATTCAAATGTTTCTAGATTCTTAGGTTCATTTGTTTTTGCCATCATTATCATTACTAGTTTGATTGTTGCTTTTGAAGCATTGGGCATAGAAGCTATTTCACAACCTGCTACTGCAATGTTGAATGACATTATGCTTGCGATACCACAAATCATTGCTGCAGCATTGATTTTAATCGTAGCTTATGTCGTTTCTCGCTTTGTTGGACGATTAGTCGCTGAACTGATTTCTGGGGCTGGTGTTGATGAAGTTCCAATGAAGCTGGATTTACAGCGCTTCCTTGGTCAAACACGTGTGTCTGATATTATTGGATATCTGATCGTATTCTTCACAATGCTATTTGCAGTTTCTGAAGCTGCAAATCGACTTGGTCTGGAGCAAGTGAGCGTTCTGATTGCGATGTTCATCCAATTCGGTGCAAGTATTTTGCTAGGTGCTGTGATCCTTGTGATCGGTTTCTGGCTTGCGAATGTGGTTGCTAACGTTGTACAACGTGGTGAATACAACAGCTCTCGTTGGTTAGGTAATTTAGTTCGTATTCTCATTATGGGCTTAGTGATCGCAATGGGGTTAAAAGCAATGGGTATTGCTGACTCGATTGTAAACTTGGCGTTTGGTTTAACTTTAGGTTCAGTTGCAGTTGCATTTGCTTTGGCGTTTGGTCTAGGTGGTCGTCAACCTGCTGAGCGTTTGCTGACGGATTTGCTTGATAAAGCAAAAAATGAAGCAAAACAACCAAATCCTTTACATCAAGAGCAACAAAAGCCCGTAAATCCAGCGAGTCCAACTCCGCCAACTTCACCAAATTCTGATGAATAGAAAAAATAATCTTTGATTTTTTCAGTCAATTCGACCACTCTAACAGGGTGGTCGTTTTGTTTATATCTGTGCTATTGATCTTTATCATAGAGGAGAAACAGAACATTTCTACACTATGATGGATGCTTTCAATCAAAAAAATGACCTAAAAAGCAATTCATTTATATATAAGGTCTGTTTATATTTCACCTTACGAGCGATAGCTCTCATTGAAATATAGGATGAAAATAGCAACAAACCCCTAATATCAATCGTCTCTAAATAAAAAATCGACAGGAGAATGAAGTGAAGAGGCCAAATCGTGTATTCGCACCTATTATCATTGCTGGGATTACTGTTGGGTTCTTAGCGAGTGCTTATAAATTTGTATTTGCAAAAGCAAATAATGAAAAGCAACAGTCACAGTCAAATGCTCATAAAAAATTAAATTTAGATGATGACAAACGGGATGAACGCTGATAAAGCCGTTGCTTTGAGCTAAAGTATTGGTATTTGGCTCATCCATGCTTTGCACAAATGAGGATTATACAAATTGCGCTGCGGCTTGTGCTGACGACCATGCCCATTGAAAGTTATATCCTCCTAGATGTCCTGTAACATCCAAGACTTCACCAATAAAATATAAGCCTTTTTGTTTTTTACTCTCCATGGTTTTAGAGGAGATTTCGGTTGTGTCTACACCACCGAGCGTGACTTCTGCGGTGCGATAACCTTCAGTGCCCGATGGTTTGACTGTAAATGCATGTAGTTGGGTGGCGATGTGTTCGAGTTGAGCGTCGCTGATATTTCCAATTACAATTTCACTTTGTTCGGCCCAAATAAGTTGCTGTAATTCGAGAACAATGCTTTTGGCTGTGAACTCGCTGAGCAGCGTTCTGAGTAGAACTTTCGGTTGTGCTTTTTTCTTATCTTTGAAAAATTGACTAAAATCTTGGCTTGGAAAGAAATCAATTTTAAAACTTTCACCGACATGCCAATAGTTAGAAAGTTGTAATGAACTTGGTCCACTTAAGCCACGATGGGTAAATAACAAAGCCTCAGTAAATTGATGACGATCATTTATGAGTGTGGCATCTAAAGCATTGCCACTCAGACGGGTTGTGACTTCTTTGAATTGATCAGAAAAGGTAAATGGAACGAGGCCTGCACGGGTCGGGAACACATGATGTCCAAATTGTTTGGCAAGCTCATAACCAAAACCTGAACCGCCTAAGGTTGGAATCGATAAGCCGCCTGTGGCAACCACCAAAGATTCACAGTGATATGTGCCTTGATTGGTTTCAATGATAAAACCTGTATTTGCTTTTGATTGAACGTGCTCAACTTCACAATGGGTTTGGATCTGAACATGCTTTGCTTTATCACATTCTGAAAGTAATAACTCAAGAATTTCTTTAGAGCCTTTCAGCGTGAAGAGCTGACCATGTTTACGCTCTTCGTATTCAATTCCGTATTCACAGACTAAACCAATAAAGTCCCAGTTGGTGTAGCGGGTGAGTGCTGAAATCACGAAATGCGGGTTTTCTGAAAGATAATTGGATGGCTCTACATCAAGATTGGTAAAGTTACATTTACCGCCACCAGACATTAAAATCTTTTTGCCTACCTTATTGGCTTTTTCGAGAACCACAACTGAACGTCCACGTTTACCTGCTTCAGCAGCCAACATCAAGCCAGATGCGCCAGCACCTAAAACAACAACATCAACTTGATGAACCATGGACATTACTCGATCGACGAAAAGCGGGCAATTATAAAAGATTTATGCAGTATTTAATATGTTTTCAGTTTTCCTTGTAGTCCGCCAGTATGAATCGCCAAAATACGGGTATCAGTAGGAAAATGATATTGCCGTATTAAATCAAACAATCCCATCATCATTTTAGCGGTATAGACCTGCTCTAAAGGGATTGCATATTTCTGCTCAAAGTCCTGCATAAATTGCAGCAATTCAGGTGTGGTTTTGGCATAGCCACCGCAACAATAAGCGTCGGTTAAAGACCAATTTTGCTTATCCGTCCATTGTTGAATTTCTGATTTGAGGAAATCACCTTTGAGTGCAGAAAATCCTAAAACCTGTTGCTGATCTGAACTGCTTTCAATCAGTCCTGCGATTGTGCCACCAGTCCCCACAGCACAACAAATCACATCATAATTTTCTCGATCCTCCGCAGACAATATTTCTTTTGTCCCTTGTATTGCAAGTTCATTTGTTCCGCCTTCTGGAATAATCAACGTATTTGGATAAAGCTGTTTTAATTGTTGTAAATACTCAGCTTCATGGCGTAGGCGATATTCAGCTCGACTAACAAAATGCAGTTGCATACCAAAATTTTGTGCTGTTTGTAGTGTTGAGTTTAATGTTTGAGACGCGAGTTCTTCACCTCGAATGATGCTTATACTTTGAAAACCAAAATATTGTGCTGCATACGCCGTTGCCGCGATATGATTGGAGTAAGCTCCACCAAAAGTGAGCACTTGCTTATACCCTTGTTGATGGGCTGCACGTAAGTTGTATTTCAATTTAAAAAATTTATTGCCGGAAATCTGAGGATGAATTAGGTCAAGACGCTTGATCGTCAGTTGAACTGGATAAGGCAGGTCCAATGTTTGATAGGGTGTAGGAAAAGCAATGTGATCAAACATTTTGGTAAGTTAAAAATGGATTTGATCACATTGTAAATGGATTTGATTGAGAATGTCAGTATGGCTTAAGAATCGGTATCCACTGATGTCACCACGGACATGCCAGGACGTAAATTTTCGATACCTTCTTGATCAGGATTAATCGCAATACGAACGGCAATTCGTTGAACCACTTTGGTGAAATTACCTGTTGCATTATCAGGTTTCAATACACTGAATTCTGATCCAGCTGCAGGAGAGATTTGTTCAACACGCCCTGTAAATTTTTGATGTTTCATGGCATCAACAGTGAAAGAAGCTTTCTGACCTATTTTCATATTGGCAATCTGTGTTTCTTTAAAGTTAGCGATCACCCATGTTTGTTGTGGAATCAAGTAAAGTAATTGTGAACCTGCGGCAACATATTGACCGACACGAGGATTCACTTCACCGAGTTGACCGTCCAATGGCGCGACTATGGTGCTGTAATCTTTGGTGGTATTGGCTTGATCCAGTTGTGCTTGCGCGCTGTTGACCTGTGCTTTTAAACCTGCTTCTGCCACTTGTGCGGTTTTTAAAGCCTCTTGTGCCACTAGAATATTGGCTTGGGCTTGTTTGAGTAACGCAAGATTGTTTTGTGCATCGGCTGCGGCCTTATCTTGCTCAGATTTGGATGCTGCGCCACTATTGCCCAATTGTTGATAACGTTTCAGTTGTGCCAGTGATAAATCATATTGCGCTTTGACCTGATCAAGCTTGGCTTGTGCCGCTACGACATCGGCTTGGCGTTGTGCGATGGCTTGAGTTTGATTGGCAAGGCTATTTTGAGCTTGTTCTACACCTGAAACCGCTTGTGTAACTTTTTGATCATAGGTTGTTGCATCGATATGCATCAACACTTGACCTCGTTTCACATGATCAAAATCTTTGACCAGTACATCTTTGATATAACCATTGATTTGAGAGGACAATATCGTGGTTTTCCCTTTGATATAACTGTTGTCAGTCTGCTCAATCGCTGTATGAAAGGGACCAATTTTCCATGCCCATAAGATGATGGTAATACCTACCAATAAAACCAACAGCATCCACCATAGGGTTGAACGCTTAGTTTTGATCAACTTACTTGCTGGTGGAGGAGGCGGTGGCATCTCAGCAACTTGAGTTGTATTGCTAGACTGAGGCGATGTTTCAGCATTTTTCGCTGGACTTTCCTGAGTCTGTTTTTCGGTATTATCTTTGGTTTCTTCTGCCATAATATTTTCTCAATCAAATGTTTAACTCGAAATGCTGGTTAAGGATCTATTTTTTATCGTTTTATATTTCTCACGGGCATATTTAAATAAGCCCCATATCAAGAGAATAATCGCGAAAATACCATTGAGCACAATCACATCGTTATAGGCGCGAACTTGTGCTTCGCGGGTCACAACTTGATTCAAGTTTTGCATCGCTTGTTTATTTTGCAAAACAGGATCGGTTGTATTTAACATGGCACTCTGTTCATAACTTTTTATGCGTTGGGCAACAGCTGGGTCGGTTGGGTTTAAATGGCTATTAATTTCGACTTTATAATCATAGGTATGCTGTTGTTGGTAAGTGTTGAAAAAGGATGAACCAACTAAACCTCCAAAATTCTGGGTGGCTGTGAATAGCACAACAAAGGTAACAACATATTGTGGACCACGTTGTAAAGTACGTACAAAGCCCATCAACAACAAAGGACCAATAAACACGCCACCAGCAAAACTAACAAGAAACTGACTTCGATAGAAGTTTGCAGGACGGACATCACTGGTTAGGTGATAATCCAAGATACATGCGACTAAGATTAGAAACTCTGCCAAAAACAAATTTAACATCAGGCGATCTTTATGAAAGGTCAATGCACTAAAGACCGAGCCTGCAATGGTTCCACAAAATATGACGCTATAAAGCGGGACGAATTGGTCAGGTCCCATCCCCATAGTTTTTAGAAAATTAACAGCCGCATAGCTTTGTTCTGACATCAACAGACGTAAGGCAAATGCACTAAAGATAAACGTAAGCAGGTCGCTTGTTGCCAGCCAGCGCGTCATAATCAGTGGATTGGCACGATAATGCTCATAAGTTAAGCCTAAGACAATCAGGCAAAAGCCGACAATTAACACATAAGCCAGCCAAGGACTATCAAACCACCAAAGAATAGGGCCTTGCGTGAGAACAATACATAAGCAAGCAAAACCTGGCGCCAGTAAGGCAAAGGTAAAGAAATCTTGCTTTTCAAAAACAGCAAGACGCAGACTTCGAGGTAATTTGAGTGCAACCACCATGGCAAAGCAGCAAATAGCCAATCCCAGTTCAAAGGTATAAATCACATCCCATTGATTAGCGCTTAATAGAAAGGGTGAAATCATCCATGCCAGCGGTAGACCGAGTTGCTGAAAACCAAAAGCCAGATAAATACCTTTTGCTAAATCAGCTTTCCAAATGCCTGCATGGTGTAATACATCCCAAGCGAACTTAATGGCGCAGCTGCAAGACCTGCAATAAAGCGGACAATCAATGCCATTTCATAAGTCTGTACGATGAGATGGAGAATCAATACACCAATAAAAACCAGCAGACCGATCTCAGAAAATAGACGTAGGCCGTATTGTTGACGTGCTTTAAATAAAATTAAGTTGGCGCTGACATTTGCCATCACATACGCTGCAGGGAGCCATGCAGCTTGAGAAGGAGTTAAACCATACTCACCTTGGAAAATAGGTAAGTTCGCAATCACAAAGCCGTTACTTAAGCTGGCAGCAATACAGATAAATAAGCCAATAAAAAAATAAGCGAAACGTTTCGGTGTGGCATGAGCAATTGCTGCAGGCGAACCCGGTAGTGTGGGACGCTCTTCAGCAGACCAATCTGGTGGAGTTTCAAGGTAGCGAGGGCTTTTATCCATATGATCCTCGAACTAAATTTTAATGCCGTTTAATAATAATTCTATTGCTCGTTTGGCTAGCTGAACTTGATCAGCGGCATTATGTCCCTGAAATGAAGCACCTAAGATTCCCACAATCATAGAAAAATCTTGTGGTGTAAGATCAGGACGGCACAGTTTATGTTGTATGGCTTGGTTAATTAGTGGTTGTAATGCTTTATCACGCCGTGCATAAATGTTTAACATGATTGGGTCATGACGATCAACAATACGCCAGTAATCAATAAGGACAATGAGATGGGGAACTTGTTCAACATAGCTTTCGATTAAGCGAAGAAAGCCATCATCAAAAGCCTGTAAAGCTTGCACATGATCTTCGAGTCTGGTCATGGCTTGTTCGAGTAATGCCACAATCAATGCTTTACGGTCAGCAAAATTACGATAAAACGTTGCACGTCCCACACCTGCGTGGTCAATGATGGTTTGTAAAGGAACATGCACGCCATGGATTCGAAAAATCTCTTCTGCGGCATGGAGCAATTCATCACGATTTTGAATCGCACGTTGCTGACGTTTGATCATTTTGGGGATTCATAGAAAATTTAGCTAAATTTAACGGACATTATTGTCCGTTGTAAATTTAAGTCATTTTAATTTTTGTTTTAGTTCGGTAAAAGCATGCATTGACGGGCAATACATGCTGATGGTCCTTAATCTTTAAAATGGACGGGAATCCATTGATAGCTTTTCTGATCTGCAGAGTAAATATGCCCAATACCCGGAAATGGTAAATGTGGTGCAGCTATGGTTTGGCCATTTTTTGCAAAATTCGCAAATTGTTTTAAACGGGTTTGTACTGCTTTTTTCGGATCAATATCATATTCAATCGCAGTTTCGGGTTTATCAAATTGCACGGTATGAGAATGAACAATATCGCCGATGAATACTACACTTTGATCTTTAGTTTTTAACTCATAACTGTAGTGCCCCGGTGTATGACCAGCAGTATTAATCACTTTGAATCCTTGGATTTCATCACCGAGCTTGAAGGTCTTGAAACGTTGCTTGGCTTGATAGGGTGCAATAGCTTCTTTGATCTTTTCGACTGTACCTAAGTAGTTGGCTTGTTTGTCTTTTGGTAGTTTTGCTACTTGTTTTGGATCTAACCAATATTTTGCTTCATCATCTGATACATAGACTGTCGCATTAGGAAAATTGGCAGTGCCTTTTTGACTAATGCCACACACATGATCTGGGTGTAAATGAGTGAGTAAAATGGTATCGACCTGTTCAGGTTTATATCCTGAAGCAACTAGGTTTTTCAAAATAGAACCAAGATGCGCACCGAAGCAACTTTCAGCACCGCTATCGACTAAAACCAATGATTTGCCAGTATTGACGAGAAAAGCATTAATCGAGGTTTGCACGCCTTTGTCTTGATCAGCATAGTATTTTTTTAAGATTTCTTGGACTTGTTGTGGCGATATATCTTTGAATAAGGTTGGCGGCATAAAGTTGGTGCCATCGAGTAGAGCTGTAATTTGTACATCACCCACTTGGTGCTGGTAAAAGCCTGCAACCTGTTTTTGTGCCTGAATCGTTGTAGTTTGAGGTGGTGTCACTGCAAATGTTGAGAAGCTAAAGAAACTTGTGCTCATCAAAGCTGAAATAAAGATTTTATTCATTGGTAAAATTTCTCAAATTTAGTCGAATTGTCTATTTTTTAGCATGTGAGATGATTTTTTTCATCTGTTTTTTAATAA
>NZ_GG665955.1:64405-70780 GCF_000156555.1 Acinetobacter sp. ATCC 27244 | reverse complement strand
TTAGTTTTTTTTATATTGTTTTCTTGTAAAGTATATATTTATAGAGTTCTTTTTTTAAAGAAGTTAAGCTTTCATCATATTGAGTATGTAGTTCTAAAACTTTTTTTGTTGTCGTTGGACGATAATAAAGAATTGCAAAATTTTTATAGCTGTCAGTATATTTTTTAATAATATTTAGTGTTTTTTTATCTTTATTGTCGAAAGCAATTAAGTCTAGTTTTTTAATAATTTCTACATTTGATTTCCTGTAATTTTCAAATCTAGACTTATTGAAATCGTTTGGAACAAGTGGCTCTTAATTTTCAATAGCCATTTTAAGCATATCCTCTAGCACAGTATTCTTCTGATTGGGTAAGCTTTTTATTAGGTGAAATGCTTCTTTTGCTTCATTCGAGATAACTTCACTCCCTTTTTGTTTTTTCCAGTTTTTAAATATTATTAAAGCTGCTAATACACCGAAAAAAGTGGCTATTGTATTTAGTTGTTCAATTTGCATTTAATACCTCTTAGAAAATTATTACAAATAATAAACCTATATAAAATATCGACTTATAAAATGAATTTTAGTAGATAATGGTGTTTGATTACGATGATTAAAGAAACTCTATTATTCATTAAAACTCTCATTTTTTGATCTTATCAAACATTTAATATCAATATCTTAGCTTAATGAGTAGAAATAGTTGTAGAGATGCAAGAAAAAGCCCCTACAATGTAGAGGCTCTTTCTTGTCTCAGAATTAAATCTTAAGACACTTTATCACCAGCTTTAGCACCAGATTCAGGTGAAATCACCCAAACACCTTCACCATTACCCGCTGCAAGTACCATACCGTTAGAAATACCAAAACGCATTTTACGAGGTGCAAGGTTGGCCACCATCACTACTAATTTGCCTTTTAAGTATTCTGGCTGATAAAACTCACGAATACCACTGAATACATTACGTGGTTCAGTTTCACCTACATTTAAAGTGAGTTGAAGTAATTTATCCGAACCTTCGACAGTTGAAGCTTCTAAAACCTCAGCTACACGGAGGTCAACTTTCATAAAGTCTTCAATACCAATGGTGCTTGTGTTAAGAGCAGCTTCACCCACTTTAGGTTCAGGCTTCTTCTCGGTTTTCTTCTCTTTTTTCTTTTCCACTTTTGGCGCTTCTGCCGCAGCGGCTAAAGAGTCTTTCGATGCATCAACCATAGCTGCAACTGCTTTAGGATCAACACGCTGCATAAGCGGTTGGAATTGAGCAATTTCATGCGCAACTAGGATTTGCTGACGAGATGCAAAGTCAAAGCTTTCAAGTTGTAAGAAAGACTGAACTTGAGCCGCAAGTGTTGGAAGAACAGGGGCCAAGTAAATCGCAAGCTGACGGAATAAGTTGATACCGACTGAGCAAACGTCATGAACTTGTTGTTCTTGACCTTCTTGCTTTGCAAGTGCCCACGGTTTTTTCTCATCAATATATTGATTCGCTTTGTCCGCAAGCGCCATGATTTCACGAATAGCCGCAGAGAATTCACGCGCTTCATAGGCTTGCGCAATTGAATCGCCCGCATCAATAAAGCTTTGAACCAATTCAGGTTCAGCGCATGTGCTTGAAAGCGTATTATTGAAATTGCTGTTAATGAATTTTGCACAACGGCTGGCAATATTCACCACTTTACCGACAAGGTCAGAATTCACTTTTTGAACGAAGTCATCCAAATTTAAATCTGAATCTTCAACTTTGTCTGAAAGCTTAGAGGCAAAGTAGTAGCGTAAATATTCAGGATTCAAATGCTGTAAATAAGTTTCAGCTTTGATGAATGTACCGCGAGATTTTGACATCTTCTGACCGTTCACTGTCAAGAAACCATTCACGAACAAACCTGATGGCGTGCGGTAGTTTGCACCTTCAAGCATTGCAGGCCAGAACAGTGCGTGAAAGTAAACGATGTCTTTACCAATGAAGTGATAAACTTCTTTGTCGCTGTCTTTTTTCCAGAAATCATCGAAGCTTAGATCAGGACGTTTGGTTTTGATGTAGTTTTCAAAACTCGACATATAACCAATCGGAGCGTCTACCCAAACATAGAAATATTTGTTTGGCGCATCTGGAATTTCAAAACCGAAATAAGGCGCATCACGCGAAATATCCCAATCCGATAAACCTGCTTCAAACCACTCATCTAGTTTGTTGGCAATCGAAACAGGTAGGCGACCTTGGTCACGCGTCCATTCCTGTAAGTATTCTGAAAAATTCGGAAGTTTAAAGAAATAGTGATCTGACGATTTCTCAACAGGAGTCGCACCACTCAACGTTGAGCGTGGATTGAGTAATTCAGTTGCATTGTAAGTTGTGCCACACACTTCGCACGCATCGCCGTATTGATCTTCCGATTTACATTTTGGGCACGTGCCTTTAATGAAACGGTCAGAAAGGAACATGCCTTTTTCAGGATCAAATAATTGTGTGACAGGGCGAACAGCGATATTGCCTGCTTCACGGTTTTTGATGTAAATCTCAGATGCACGTGCTTTGTTTGCATCACTATGTGTTGAATCATAATGATCAAAATGCACACCAAAACCGTCGAAATCACGAATGTGTTCTTTTTGAACATTGGCAATTTGCGCTTCAGGACTGATGCCATTGGCTTCAGCACGTAACATGATCGCTGTACCATGAGCATCATCCGCACATACGTAAGTCACGTCATGACCCATTGCACGCATCGCACGAACCCAAATATCTGCTTGGATATAACCGAGTAAGTGACCCATATGGATAGGACCATTGGCATAAGGGAGGGCATTGGTGACTAAAATTTTACGCACGGATATTGTTCTCTCATTCGTATTTGCAAGGCAGATGATTTTACATGACTTAAGAGCGACTTGCACAAGGGATTCAGTGAAATATTCAAAGATCACATACTTTGCATCTGCTTAACGGTTACGTTGTGCTTTGAGTTCTTTCTCAGCGAAATAATTTTGCCTTTAGACAAGAAATGGATGTAGTAGCTCTTGAGACCATCTGTTTTTGGATCAAGCGTAATTTCAGCACACATCGGGGTTTGCCAAAGCTCATCACTGCCTAGAGTCCCTAACCATGCCTGTGCTTTTAACGTCACAGTAAATTGATCCCTAATTTCAAGGTCAGTAATGCTGAGTTCGCTACACCAATGTTCAGTTTTCGGAAACTCGGCTTTAGAAAATTTCCAGCAAATCGTCAGCGCTAAACTGCTTTCAACTGGCGCTTTATCATCACTGATTTGATCAATAACAGGAATTAATTGTTCAGCCAGATCCTGTTCAAAAGAAAGAATCATATGCTGGATTCTTCTTTTACTTGAAAGAATATACTTCAGACGTTTTTCTTGAGCTTGAAGTTCATGTTGAATTTCTAAAAGTTCATTTTCATTCATAACTTTATAAATAAGTTTAAGATATCGTTAATGCGAAAGTATATCTGATCTATTTCGCTATATTGTGAATAGTTTTTAATTGAAATTTGATGGTTGTAAAAATGATCGAAACACCAAGACTGATTTTGCGCCAATGGCGAGATAGTGATTATCCATGTTTTGCCGAAATGGGAACCAATCCTCAAGTGATGCAGTACTTTCCGAATCTGCTGTCACGAGCAGAAAGTGATGCCTTGATTGATCGTATGAAGTTAATTATCGAGACGAAAGGCTGGGGTTTTTGGGCAGTAGAATTAAAAGAAACCCAACAATTCATAGGATTTGTTGGATTGCATGATCAGCCCATACAATTTTCATTTTCGCCTTGTGTTGAAATTGGTTGGCGACTTGATCAGGCATATTGGGGGCAAGGCTATGCGTCAGAAGCGGCAAATGCCGCTTTGGATTTTGCATTTGAACAGTTGCAACTGAATAAAGTTGTATCTTTTACAACTTTGGAAAATGAAAAATCACAAGCAGTAATGAAAAAGTTAAAAATGAGAAAAATCACAGAATTCCAACATCCTGCTTTGGCATCCGATCATCCATTGAGCAGGCATGTTTTATATGAAATCTCTAGGAAAGAGTTTCATAATCAAGGTTGATGTTGTTCATTTATATGATTTTTATATCTAAAAAATTCAAAAGGTTATCAGTCGGATATGAAATGAATCTTCCTGTATCCCAATTGTTTCAATTTGCAGCAATCACTAAAAAAATCATCTAAATGCGCTATAAATAAATCTAGCTCCAACAATATGTACTTTGCTTATTCGTTAGTGAGGAAATACCATGACAAATGACAAAATTGATGAATTAAAAACTCAAGCAGCTGAATTGGGTGATGATCTTAAACACAAAGCAAAAGAAGCTCAGCTACAAGGTGAAAAAGCGGTTGATGACTTAAAACACTCTGCTGAAGAGTTGAAATTAAAGGATGAAAAAGCACTCGATGATTTAAAGAGAGATGTATCGGAGCAGGGCTCTGAAACTAAAGATGCTTTTTCAAGCAAAGTGGATGAGGCGAAAGCAAAACTAGAAGACACACAGCATAGTCTTCAGGAAAAGTTTGATCATTTAAAAGAAGAAGCAAGTCATAAATTGGACGATGCGAAAGCAAAAGCGGCTGAGTTAAAAGATGATGCTGCTGCCAAGTTTGATGATTTGAAAGCTCAAGCGAGTCACAAATTAGATGATTTGAAGAAAGCTGCAACTGATACCATTAATAAGTTCAAAGGTTGATGCTTAGCACTTTTTGAATAAATCTAGACGCTGATATTGACTGAAGAAAGTGCATTTAAAAAATGCGCGACAATCTTCTAAGATATGAGCGTCTATTTTTTATATTTGTAGCTTAAGTAATGAATTTTGGTCTGCAACGTGATTCATTTATAAAGTGGCAACCGCTATTAATACTGCTAAACTAACCAAACTCAGTGATATGTTGACCTGTTTTTGGAGTAAACAAAATGTCGTGGCTTTCTTCCTTAAAATCTGTTTTTTCACCAGCTCAAGAGGTGAAGGAAGACGAAATTCAAGCAGTGCTACAGAATTATGTTTTGCCAAACTCTGAAAATGCTTTAAAAGATCGAATTAGCCAAGTCAATGTACAAGGTCGTATCTTACAACTGACCATCAATACATACCCGCAAGAAAAAGATCATTTGCAACAAATTCATGACGAGTTGGCTGATGCTTTGGAAAAATGTGGAATCCAAGAACTGAATCTTCATATTATTCAACAAAAACATGCTGCACATGGCGAGGCGGGGCATAGCTGTTCATCTCAACCTAAAGCCGAAAATAGTAATAAGTTACCGCCTGTGATGGATGCTTCACCAAAAGCTGAGGAAGATCCAAATAATCCTCCAATCCAGAAAGCCGCACCACAGCAACGAGATGTGGCACCACATCCACGTATTCAAAATGTGATTTTGGTGTCTTCGGGTAAAGGTGGTGTAGGTAAATCAACAACCACTGTAAATTTAGCTTTGGCACTACAAAAACTTGGTTTGAAAGTTGGTGTCCTTGATGCGGATATTTATGGCCCAAGTATTCCAACTATGTTAGGAAATGCAGGCCGCACACCACAAATTGAAAATGAACATTTTGTTCCTTTAGATGCCTATGGCATGGCGGTTATTTCGATTGGTCATCTTATTGGGGCGAACAATACGCCTGTGGCTTGGCGTGGGCCTAAGGCAACGGGTGCATTGATGCAGTTATTCAATCAAACATTGTGGCCAGATTTGGATGTATTAGTCATCGACATGCCACCGGGCACAGGTGATATTCAACTTACTTTAGCGCAGCGTATCCCTGTAACTGGGGCTGTGATTGTCACCACACCACAAAATGTCGCGCTCATGGATGCCGTGAAAGGGATTGAATTATTCAATAAAGTGAATATTCCTGTACTGGGTGTGATTGAAAATATGTCAACGCATATTTGTTCGAACTGTGGACATGAAGAACAGATTTTTGGTATCGGTGGTGGCGATCAGCTTTCTGAACAATATGATATTCCATTGTTGGGGCGTTTACCCTTAGACGCAAAAATCCGTGAACATGCTGACAATGGTCAACCGAGTGTCGTAGTTGAAGATGATGCAGCAGAAAGTTATATGAATATTGCAGCAGTAGTGCTGGAACAAATGAATAAATTACCTCAGCGTCAGCGGGACGATAAGCGTATTTTCTAACAACGCCTAGCCCAACAAAATTGTTGGGCTTTTAATTCTGTGCTTGTAAAAATATAACGTTTAGTAAAAATTGGCATGTCGATTGCTTCATCTCAATTTTAATTTGAGATGAGTTTTATGAAGCGGTTGAAATATGCTGTCGGTATTGTAGGTGTTTGTACTGCCTTTTTATTCAGTGCATGCAATAGTGATGAATCTAAAAAAGACAATGAACCCCAGCAGCAAATG
>NZ_GG665955.1:60751-64080 GCF_000156555.1 Acinetobacter sp. ATCC 27244 | reverse complement strand
GTATTTTTTAGCACCTGGATGGAGTGGTGCGACTAAACCATTTTGAGCACCTTGCAAAGTGATGTCTTTTGCTGCTTGGTGAGTATTGGCTAAAGCATCTAGGCTTTCGAAGAAGGTTTTAGTCAATTTGTAGACATCATCTTCAGATAAATCAGAGCGAACGACTAAAGCATTCATGATTGCTGCAGTTGGAATATCCTCAGCATTGTCATAGGTTCCTTTCGGAATAATCATTGGTAAGAAATAGGCCTGATCTTTGGCAATTTCTTTAATCTTATCAGGATTGATACTGACCAACTGTAGATCATAACCACGTTGCAATTCCATCAGTGACGAGTTTGGAATACCACTGGTAAGGAAGGCTGCATCTAGTTTTCCACCTTTCAATGCATCCGCTGCTTCGGCATAACCTAAATAATCTACTTTTACATCCTTGTAGGTAATACCGAAACCATTCAACAAAGTGCGAGCATTGACTTCAACACCTGAGTTCTGAGCACCAACTGCGATACGTTTACCTTTCAAATCCTCAATATTTTTAATTCCAGATTTCTTTGAGGTTACGATTTGCACATAGTTCGGATAGAGCGCTGCGATTTGCTGAACATTGGTGATTTTATCTTTAAAGCTGCCTTGTCCATTGATTGCTTCGGTGAGACTGTCGCTCATCACAAAAGCCATTTCTACTTTGTTTTGCTTTAACAAATTTAGATTTTCTACAGAAGCACCTGTGGTCTGTGTCTTAGAGTTAACGCCATACGTTTTATGGTAAATTTCAGCCAAATTTGTTGCGATGACATTATATGGACCTGAAGCACCACCAGTTGCAATATTAACAAATCGTGTTTCCAGTTTATTGGCGCTTGTCGTTGCGCTACTGCCTTCTTGGCTTGCATTTTTATTGCCAGTATTGTCAGAACAAGCAGATAAACCTGTTATTGCTAAACCGAGTAAAATGAGTTGGGGCCATTTTTTCATTACTATCTCCTGTTTATATGCATACCATAAATCCATCATTTGGCTGCTTTATTTAATATTCAGTACATTTTTACGCAATTAAATATGTTCTACTCTTACCGTATTCTCAGGGGGATGGCAACTTTTTTTACAGGTTTTTAGACTAAAGAATTTATCCTGCTGAATGGCGTGATTTCCATTTGCGGATCACCATCCAACGCCAGATTAAATGTGTAGCAATATAAAATAGTAGTGCAAACAGTACGGCTTCGATGATGAGTCCTGTAATTAAGATTTTGGCTAAATGCAGATCAATATGTCCATGACCGAAATTTTGTAACCAGTTGAGGATCTGATGTAAGACGCCAAGTAGCATGTCTTTATTAATCATATTGACGTGGAAAATTTTTGCACCAAACCAAAAACCTAAATATAAAATTGGGACGATGGTCAATGGATTGGTTAGCCAAGCCATACATAGTCCAAGCGGCAAATTTACTTCAAAATATAAAACCGTGAGAATAATGAAAAGGCTGTGGAAAGGAACTGGTAAAATTCCCCAAAATGCCCCAAGACCTATCGCTTTTGCAATCGAGTGTCGATTCACATACCAAAGCAATGGATTCAAGGTGCGAGTGCCGAATATTTTCATAAGTTTTAAATCGGCAATTTTTTCAGAGGAAGGAAGCCACTTTTGGAAGAATAGCTTAGGCATAAAATGGGTAAAGTGATGAGAAAATATCATCTTTATCTTAACAGTCGTTTCTTAGCTCAAACTTAAATTATGTACAATAAATGTTTGATTTTTCATGTTGTAAAAGCCAAAGTACAGCGTGGGGCGGTGAATAAATCTACGATAATGAGATGGTGACTTACAAGTTACTAAACATTGACTCTTTAAAAAGATAGTAAATATAAAAGCTTAGCTGAAAGGTAGACATGACTCCTTACAGATATTTTTTTGCTATCATAGTATTGTTTAGATTAATCTAAAAACCTCTCTTAGTGAGGTCATTCAATGATTTCATGGTTTTTTATCGGTTTGGTTGCCACGATCTTGTTCACACCAGGTCCAACCAATACTTTGCTAGCATCTTCAGGTATCCAAGTCGGCGTACGCAAATCTTTATTGCTCATACCCGCAGAAGCGATGGGTTATATCATAGCGATTAGTGCATGGGGTGTGTTGATTGGTACAGTCTCTGCTACCTTGCCATTGCTCCCAACATTCTTAAAATTATTGAGTGCGAGCTATATTCTTTTTCTAGCTATAAAATTATGGCGTACAGCAGACCAACAAGTTGCATTGAATCAGCCAACGATCAGACCACGAGAGCTTTTATGTGCGACATTGCTGAACCCTAAAGCATTATTGTTTGCGTCAGCAATTTTCCCTGCAAGTGCTTGGACGAGCCAAGAAATATATTTGACTCATATGAGTACTTTCGTTGGGCTAATTATTCCGATTGCTATGTTTTGGATTGCCGTTGGGGCAGCTTTAGCAACGAATAAAGTTGGATGGTTATCTCAAGCCAAATTACAAAGGACCGCATCTATTGTGCTCGTGAGTTTTGCGATCCCGATCAGTTATTCTGCACTTTCTAAACTCTAGTCGTCATATCAGATTGCTGATAGAACAGCATTGTTTTCATTGGCAGCATTTTACGTTAAAGTAGCCACCAATCATCAACTTCGTTTTTGGATATAAAGACATGGCAATAAAATCTGATCGTTGGATTCGTGAAATGAGCGAAAAACACGGCATGATTGAACCTTATGCAGAAAATCAAGTTCGTTTCGATGAAAACGGAGAAAAGTTGATTTCCTATGGGGTATCAAGCTATGGCTATGATGTCCGTTGTGCGCGTGAATTCAAAGTATTTACCAATGTACACTCTGCAATTGTAGATCCAAAAAACTTTGATGATAAAAGCTTTATTGATATCGAATCTGATGTTTGTATTATTCCACCAAACTCGTTTGCTCTAGCACGTACGATTGAATATTTCCGTATTCCACGTAATGTACTTACTGTATGTTTAGGGAAATCAACCTATGCGCGTTGCGGTATCATTGTAAACGTTACGCCGTTAGAGCCTGAGTGGGAAGGTCACGTTACCCTTGAGTTTTCAAATACGACAAATTTACCTGCGCGTATTTATGCGGGTGAGGGCGTTGCTCAGATGCTGTTTTTTGAAAGTGATGAAGTATGTGAAACATCATACAAAGATCGTGGTGGTAAATATCAAGGTCAAACAGGTGTGACACTGCCGAAGACTTAAATTTTCAGGGCGTTTATTATTATAAAAAAATTTAACCATTGATCATTCGGTCAATGGTTAAATTATCAGAGTAAAGTATTGGTTTTGAAG
>NZ_GG665955.1:58505-59328 GCF_000156555.1 Acinetobacter sp. ATCC 27244 | reverse complement strand
TTTCTAGGCAAAGGCGCGATGTACGTCGATGCGACGAAAGGGTTGATTTTACAAACCAATTTAGGTTCTGCTTCAGCAAGTAAATTAACCAGTCCCAATACAACATATGGCTATGTTGATTTTGCTCGCGTGACGGATCCAAATCAGCTTGGTGCTGAAACAGGAACTTATGCTGGAACAAGTGCTGGTCTTAATATTGAGTTAATGACAAAAGCTAATGTGACCATTGATCCAAACCTACCAGTCTACAATCTCGATAATAGTAAGGGCTTAATACGTGTAGGGATGAGTGGACGTATTGTGAATGGTGCCTTACAGTTACGAGGTACAAGTGCTCAAGGTTTAGCGGCACCTATTGATAATAATCAAACCAACACGCATACACCAAATAACGTACTGGGTTTTGCAAGTGATGCAAATACAACAGCAAATGGTACTGATGGAACAGTGATCGGTTCGACAGGTTTGGCATTACGCTTAAGAGGGGAATTTACTCAAAAAGGTGATGCGATGCTAGCAGGTGATGATAGTAAAGCCACAACTTTAGAAATTGGAGGAGCGGGTAGCAATACCTTTGGCTTTGAGTTCGGAGATCTCAGCCCGTTAGTCATTAACTCAAATCAACGTGCTTATTTCGATAGTGGGAATGTTTATATTAATCTAGCGAATACGCGTCATTTAAAAATGCCTGAAAACTCAGTATTGCGTACTTCCCGTTTTGGCGGAACAGCAACTGGCACGTTGACAACATCTGCGGATTATTTACAGCAAATCCATAATCAAGCAGAAAATCCCTATAGTCTCGTGGTTGCAGTACGTGGAG